>JAISMK010000104.1 GCA_031276785.1 Desulfovibrio sp.
ATCGGAATCGCCGTCGCTGTCGGAATCCCCGTCCGAATCGCTGTCGCCGTCAGAATCGGAGTCAGCGTCCGAATCGGAGTCACCATCGCTATCACTGTCGCTGTCAGCATCCGAATCAGAGTCGCCATCGGAGTCGGAGTCGCCATCGGAGTCGGAATCAGAATCGCTATCAGAATCGGAATCGCCGTCGCTATCGGAATCGGAGTCGCTGTCAGAATCCCCGTCCGAATCGCTGTCGCCGTCTGAATCGGAGTCAGCGTCCGAATCGGAGTCACCATCGCTATCACTGTCGCTGTCAGCATCCGAATCAGAGTCGCCATCGGAGTCGGAGTCAGAATCGCCGTCAGAATCAGAATCTCCGTCGCTATCGGAGTCAGCATCCGAATCGCTGTCACTATCGGAATCGGAGTCGCTGTCAGAATCAGAGTCGCCATCGGAGTCGCTATCGCCATCGGAGTCGGAATCTCCGTCGCTGTCGGAATCCGCATCCGCGTCGCCGTCATCCAGCGCGGCGCCGCCGCCGGCCCCGGCCGCAGCCGCCGCGCCTCCGGAGGGAATGTCGAATGTTCCGGCCTCCCGCTCCCAGCGGGTGGTCCCCAAGGTGCCCAGGCTGTCCACACCGTCTATCAGGGAACCTGTGTCATCGTCATAGCTGCCCAGGCCGCCCATAGAGCCGGAGGCGGCGGGACCGGCCGCGGGCGTGGTATCCAGGGCCGCATCCATACTCGCCAGAAATTCCCGGCTGTCGATTTCAGCGCCGTCCTGCAGACGCAACACCGGCAACGCGCCCTTGGGATCGGCCACAAAAAAAGCGGAAAGGACAATTCTGCCACCGTTATCCGGCAGAGTTACGATCAGATTGTTGCCCTCCCGCAGAAAGCTCGTTCTGTCGGTAAGGTCAAATGTGAATTGCAGGGTCTGGCCTGGCTCCACCACATATACGTTAGGACCGGAAACAGAATGAGAAATAACTTGAGCCGCCATCTTAACCCCCCCTTGGCCGGAACATGTCCGGATAAAAACTATATAAATACAGTATGTTCCTGGTGGCGTTCCTAAAACGACAAAAAGCCGGGACTGCCGTTCCTGAACGGAACCGCCTTCCTAGCTTGGCTGGTCATGGGCTGGCTTTGTACAAAGCCCCGGCCCTTTGACCTCCGGAACGTAATGTGAAATCCCCAAAAACGAGAAGCGCCATTGTACACAAAGGGACTGGCCTCCCCCGAGGCCCGGATCCTTTCGTGTTACCTCACTACAAGTAACCGGATGAATTCCTTATAAGGAGACTCCTCTCAAAACATCTTGTGTGTTTCTAATTAGACAGGTTTGCAGGTCTTAGCAAGCTTTTTTTTCTTTTTTTGAAAAAAATTTTCCCCCGGCGCCCAACCTCCGCCGGACAGGGGGAACCGGCCACTACGGCTGCCTCTGGAGCAAGTTCAAAACGGAATTGCCCTATTCCTCGCGCTTCGCTTCCGCGCGCCGTTTGCGGATGGCCTTGAACTCGTCCAGCAGAGACACCAGCTTGCCGTAGTTGCGCTTGATTTCCAGACCGGCCGGGGTCAGGAACTCATCGGCCTTTTCCACATAGGAGCGCAGCAGGTACCGATCATTGAGCATGGACTCGCCAATGGCAATTACGGCGGAAACCAAGGAGTCAAAATAGCTTACGATTTCAAACTTGAGGCCGTGCAGGAGGTCCACGGCCTCAGATAACATCCGGCGGTAGCCGATACGCTCTCCCTTGAAGGTATGTTCCCTCAGCTCTTCCATCACCCGGACCTTGCGGGCCTGGAGGATGTAGCTGTAACGATCCAGCAGGTCTCGGTAGAGGTCCTGTTCCCCGAAGAGGGAGCCGCGGTCCGGGGAGAAAAGAAATGCCTCCAGCACCTTGCCGAAACCGGCGAAAAATTCGTCGCTGTAGCCGATGATACGGCGCTGGTGCTTGGTAAGCCAGGCATAGAGAAACTTGAGGCGCTTTTCCTCGGTATCGGTGTTTTCCACAATCTCGTTGCGCTTGTAGCTGATGCGCCCGGCATACTCTCCCCGGACAATATCATTGAGGCGCAGAATCATGTTGGTGGTATCGCGGATAACGGCTACGCCGGGCAGGGAAAAGCCTGTCAGGGGATGGACGGCGAACTGGGCGTCCACGGAAAGAGCGCGCTCCTGGCGCACGTTGTCCGGGCTGAACTCGTGCTGCCGGTAAACAACCCGCAGAATGATCACATGCCTGTCCGGGTCAATGCAATAGCCCTCTTCCTCCAGACGGGCGATCAGCTCCTTTTGATCCGGATCCAGGCTCACCAGGGCGATCTTTTCCACTTGAGGATAGGGCCTTGGGCCTCCGTCATTCCACAGGGTGGTCAGGGTCCGGTCGGACTGGCTCAAGGTGCGGATAAGGAAACGCTCGCCCATCTTGTGCAGGCGCCGGGCGAACAGGGCGGCGGAAGTGCGCCGTTCCGATGCCACGGGAAAGCCATACAGTTCCATGAGGCGCTGGAAGACAAAGTTGCGGTTTTCCTCGTAAGAATCCGGGTCATCCAGGCTGAACTTGGCGATGCGCTGGCCGTAGCGCTTGATTTCGGTATCCAGATCCGAAGGCAGGGAGGCGAAAACGCCGGCCAGAAAAAAACTCTGCCGCCGCGGGTCCGCCCCGTGCAGGCCAAAGACATGCGCCCTGTCCATGGCCGTAAGGAAAGAAATAAGGCGGGAATAACAAGCCAGGCCGGTTATGTCCTCATCCTGAAAAGAGCGACGGAACTCCTCGCGCAACGCGCGGGGCAGGCGCGAAAATACGGTGTCCTGATTTTTGTCCCGGAGGATCCGGGCATGGTCGGAACGCAGGCCCTCGCCCAGAGGCCGCAGCAGATCGAACTGAAATACCTCCGAAAAATAGGACAAGGGGCGGGCCAGGGCCAGCAGGGAAAAACCGGGCAGGAGCTTGTGTTCCCACAGATCCGGCTCAAAGGAAGGCATCAGCTCGCGCGCTTCCACCAGGGGATAGTCGGCGTACTCCTGATACGGTTTGACCAGACAATATTTCGTATGGACCAGATCCAAAAAATGCCGCAACTGGCCCAGAGTTGTCAACAAAGGAAGTTCCTTGCATTCCCAGGCATCTTTCCAGGCGGGCTGGGCGCGGGTGAAGAGTTTCTGCCAGGGGATGCCGCTCATGGAGCGTTGCCGCGTTTCTTCAAGAGGAGCTTGCCTCCAGCAATTTCTCCCCATCAGCCGCGCCGCCGGCCGGGGGTAGCGGCTCAGCCGCCGCGCTCGCCAGTTCCGCCCTTTCCTTCGGGCCGAGGCGGGAGGCGAAGAACCGGGCCGTGGCATCGGCCACCAGGTGGCGCTCCTGGTCAACGGTAATCATGTGGAAGCTGTCGCGGAGCAGCAGCAGTTCCGTGGGAGCGGCCAGATGCTCCCGCAGATACAGAGCGTTGCTGCGCAGGCCGGCGATGTCGTCCTGATCGGCATGGACCAGAAGGGCGGGCGTGCGGATGCGCCCGAAATCTTTCTTCACGTCATTCACCATCCGCCACAGTTCACGCACGATGGATCCGGGGGTGTCGGTATGGCCGGCGGCGGCGGTGTCTCCGCTCTGCATCCTGGCCACGATTCGCCGGCGCAGGTGTTCATTTTTTATGCCGTAAGGAAAGGCTTCCACAAAACGATAGCGCTTGCCCACAAAAGGCAGACGCAATACCAAAGGCAGGAGGAAGCTCAGACGGGGAATGCTCCAGCCGTCCCACTTCAGGGTGGTGGAATATAGGGCCATGCCCCGGAGCCTGCCGGGATGCGCCCTGGCTAGGTGCAGGCTGAGCACGGCCCCGGCGGACAGCCCCCCCACAAAGGTCACCTCCGTGCCCGCGACGAGTTGAAGAAAGGCTTCCTCCGCGCTCCGGAACCAGTCCTTCCAGCCCGTACGCAAAAGATCCGGCGTTGTGCCGCAATGTCCGGCGAGCACGGGGCAGGAAACGGTGAAACCATACCTGTGCAAACGCCTGGCCACGGTCTGCATTTCCGTGGGCGTTCCCGTCAACCCGTGAATCAGATGGACACCCACGCGGCTTGCGCGGAGAAAAATACCGGGGGATCGGAAATCCGGCATGAAAGGCATCTCCCGGCGCTTCCCTCACAGCAGGAAGCGCGACAAAACCCAAAGAAAAAAACCTGGAGAATGTTGCGGCTGCGCTTTGCGCTTAGAGCAACTTTGAAAAAGTTGAATGGCTCTAAGCGAAACTGTTTCAAGCGTTAATCACCCCAAGCAATTTCATTTTGAAATTGCTACAAAAGGATGTGGAAAAAGTCCGTCCCGGCGCACGCGGCCTGTTTTTCCACAGGCCGCTAAGCGCCCACCCGCAGCATAATTTCCTCCAGCAGGCGCAAGGCCAGGTTGATCTCCTCGCGCGTTATGTGCAGCGAAGGGGCGAAGGTGATTACATTTTTGTAATATCCGCCCACATCCAGCACCAGTCCATATTTTTTGCCGTCAAGATCAATTTCGCCTCTGATGCCCTCGTCCACGATGCGATCCAGCAAGGCCCTGTCCGGGGTAAAACCGTCCGGGGCGCATATTTCCGCGCGCAAGGCCAGGCCCACTCCGTCCACATCGCCGATGACCGGGTGGCGCGAGCGCAGATCCCGCAGACCTTCCAGAAAATACGCCCCTTTTTCCCGCACGGAGCTTTCGTAATCGCTCTCCTCCAGCATGCGCATCGTTTCCAGAGCCACCGCCGTGCCCAAGGGATTGCTGGCGAAGGTTGAATGGGTGGAACCGCAGGGAAAGACCTCGGGGTTGATCAGATCCTCCCGCGCCCAGATGCCGGCCAAGGGGTTCAACCCGTTGGTCATGGCCTTGCCGAAGACCACCACATCCGGAGCAACGCCGAAATTTTCCAACCCCCAGAGCTTGCCTGTGCGGTAAAAACCCATCTGGATTTCATCATCCACAAGCAAAATGCCGTGATCCTCCAGAATTTTTTTCAGCCGGGGGAAATACCCCGGGGGAGGCGGCACATAGCCGCCCGTGCCTTGGATGCTCTCCACATAAAAGGCCGCGTACTCAGCCTCGCCCGCCTTGGCATCCCACACGCCGTAATACTCGGTTTCAAAAAGGCGGGCGAACTGACCGGCACAGAAGAGATCGCAGGAATCGCGCTTTTTCTGGTACGGACAGCGGAAACAGTAGGGAAAGGGAATGAACTGGGCCCGGTCAAAATGCCCGTAGCGCCGGCGGTAGCGGAAGGAGGACGTGATGGCGGACGCGCCCAGGGTCCTCCCGTGATAGCCTCCTTCAAAGGCGAACATCAACCCTTTGCCTCCGGAGGAGTTGCGCACCAGCTTAAGGGAATCCTCCACGGCCTGGGAGCCGCCGACATTGAAATGCACCCGCCCTCTGGCCCGCCAGCGCTTTTCCGCTGCCTTGCACAAGAGGGCCGCCAGCTCAATTTTTTCCCTGTGCAAATACTGGGAAGCCAACTGAGGGAGGGTGTCCAACTGGCGTTTCAGGGCGTTGTTCAGGCGCTCGTTGCCATAGCCGAAATTAACCGCCGAATACCACATCTGCACATCCAGGTAGGGGGTGCCGGCGGCATCATACAGCCAGGAACCGGAGCAGGATGTGAAAATCTTGGCCGGCTCCAAATAATGCACTGTATCTCCATGGGAACAGTACAGAGCCTCCTCCCGGAGCAGACGCATCTCATCCATTGATCTTCCGCTCACAGCAACCTCTCTGGAACTTTTTTATCCTTGCCCGGCGCCGCCGGAGCAATTTCACTTTGAAATTGCTCAAGAAAAATACGCTCCGGGTACAGTATCCCATACTCCGCCGGATATGTCACCCCTGACAGCGGTTTGTGCGGAAAAACAACTTGGAGCATGTTAACTTTTAAAAGTTAAACCGCTCTAATACCCCACAACGGTGGACATGACCTCGGGACGGTGGAAGAAAAATTCCACCCGGCCGTTCTGGACGACCCTGTTGGGATCGTTGGGCAGGGCCTTGGGGCGGGTATCCGCGTAAGATACGCTGCGGACATAGCCGGGATCAACGCCCTGGGCAATGAGATAGCGCACGGCGGCGTTGGCCCTGGCGGAGGCAAGCTCCCACTTGGAGGGGAAGCCTGGGGCGCCTGTCTCGGAGGCATCGGTATGTCCGCGCACGACAAGGTAGACCTTATATTTTTGCATCACCTTCACCACCTCGTCCAGGGCGCGTTGACCAGAAGCGGTGAACTCCAGCGTGCCCGGTTTGAACATGAGGTCCGGGGTAAGGTGCAGAAGAACTCCTATGCCGTCGGAAGTGACTCCGCTGGAGGCCGAAGGCACGGCGTCCTGCATTAGATACTGCCTGATCGCCTTGACAATGGCCACGGAGGATTCCTCAATCTCCTTCACAGTGCGGCTGTCCAGTTTGTCCACATATTGAATGAGGGGGTTGTTGGCAAGGCCGATGGGCGTGGTGATGTTGGTCTCGGCCTTGGCCCCGGCGGTGAAGTAGGCCGCAAGGCCCTTCTTGGTCTCCTCGTCGGAGATGCTAAGCAGCCACATAAGAAGAAAGAAGGCCATCATGGCCGTCACAAAATCGGCGTACGCCACCTTCCAGGATCCACCCGCCATGAACACGCGCCTCCCGCGGGATTACCCGCTCTTGAGCTTTTGCTCCATTTCCAGAAAACTGGGCCGGAAGGCCAGGGGAATGGCCCGGCGGCCGTATTCCAAAGCGACAATGGGAGAGGATCCGCGCACCGCCGCGGCCACAGCCTCGCGGATGGCCCGGAAGAAAAGATGCCGTTCCTCGGCCAGAGTCTCCATTTTGGCCCCGAACGGGCCGATAATGCCGTAGCAGAGCAGAATGCCCAGAAAGGTGCCCACCAGGGCGGCGCCGATGTGGTGCCCCAACTCCGCCGGAGGCGCTCCGATAAGGCCCATGGTTACAACCACGCCCAAAACGGCAGCAACTATGCCCATGCCCGGCATGGCTTCAGCCATGTGGGAAACGGCGTGGGCCGGAAGCAACTCTTCCTCGTGCATGGCGGACATGTCCACGCCCATGAGTTTGTCCAGCTCCCCGGCATTTCCCGTGGTCAGGTAAATGCGCAGGGTATCCCCGATGAAAAAGCAGGCGGCCTTGTCCTTGGCCATAAGAGGGTAGCGCTGGAACAGGGCGCTGGATTCCGGCTGTTCAATGTCTTTTTCCACGCTGATGATGCCTTCTCTCTGCATCTTGGCAAACAGGCCGTACAGCAGGGCCAGCATTTCCGTATATTGCGCCTTGGAAGGGCCGTTCTTGAAGGAATGGGCCAGGGCCTTCAGGGTCAGCTTGAGGGTGAAGGCGGAGTTGGAAGCGATAAAGGCGCCGCAACCGGCTCCGAAGATGATCAACAGTTCCGCCGGCTGCAAAAGCACATGCCACGGCCCGTTGACCATGGCGAAACCGCCGAGGACGGATCCAAAAACAATAAGAAGGCCCAGGAGGATAAACATGTATTTCCTGTGACGAATTGACGCCCTTGCCGGCGTTCCGCAAAACAATACCGGCGGGCAAGGCGCTCTCCCCCGCGCCCGCCCGACGGGCATACGACCGCCTGCCAAAGCCGTGTTCCAAGTATTTCACCATAATTCAGATCATTCCGTCAAGGCGGAATTCCTCTATAGAGCATTTTCCGACCGTGCCGCCCGCGCGGGCCGCCGGGGAAGCTCAAAGCATTTCCCTCATTTTCGCCAGGATGCCGGCGCGATTTAGACTCAGCCGGGCGCGCAGCTCCGGGGCCGGACCGTGTTCCACAAAGGCATCGGGCAGTCCCAGGCGCTCCACTCGCCCGTTCCGGAATATTTCCGCGTCCGCCAGATACTCCAGCACAGCCGAGGAAAATCCCCCGGCCAGACAACCCTCCTCCAGAAGCAGGAGCTTGCCGTGCGTTGCGGAGATTTCCTTGATATTCTCCACGGGCAGAGGTTTGACCCAGCGCGCGTCGCATACCGTTACCCGGCCGGAGGCCAGATCCCGGGCAGCCTCCAGGGCGGGAGCCACCATGCTGCCAAGGGCCAGCACCGCCAGGGAGCCGTCGCCGCGCGCCAGAACCTCCCCCCGGCCCACAGGCAGCGGGCTTTCCCCGGCTAGATCCTCCGGCAGAAGCGATCCCGGGCCGGAGCCGCGCGGATAGCGCAGGGCAAATGGACTGCCCAGAGATAGGGCGGTCACCAGCCCGCGCTGCAATTCCGCCTCATCTCTGGGCGCAAAGACGGTCATCTGAGGAATATGGCGAAGGTAGGCCAGATCAAAGGCGCCGTGGTGGGTGGCCCCGTCTTCCCCCACCAGGCCGGCCCGGTCCAGACAGAAGACCACGGGCAACCTCTGCAGACAGACATCGTGGACAATCTGATCATAGGACCGCTGCAGAAAAGTGGAATAAATGCAGACAAAAGGCCGCAATCCCTGAGTGGCCAGGCCGGCTGCGAAGGTTACGGCATGCTGCTCGCAGATGCCCACGTCAAAGAAACGGTCCGGAAAGCGTTCGCTGAATTCACGTAAACCCGTGCCTTCGGGCATGGCCGCCGTGATGGCGACAATGCGCGGATCCCTGGCGGCCAGGGCGCAGAGGGCGTCGCCCAGGGCGCGGGTATAGGTCGGGGCCGGGGGATTCCCCTCCCCGTCCGGGCTGCCCGTATCCGGCGAAAAACGGCCCACGCCGTGAAAATGGACGGGGTTGTTCTCTGCCGGGGCATAGCCCCTGCCCTTCCGGGTGAGAACATGAATGAGTACCGGCCTGTCCTGGGCGGCGGCCAGCCGCAGGGCCTTTTGCAGTTCCACGATGTCGTGGCCGTTCACGGCGCCGATGTAGTTGAAGCGCAGAGCTTCAAAGAGCATACCCGGGGTGAAGAAATTCTTGAAGCTGTACTTGCTGCGCCGGGCTATCTCCAGCAGGTCGCCGCCGATGCCCGGAATGCCGGAGAGCAGGGTTTCCACCTCGCGCTTTACTTTACGCACCCAGCGGGCGGAAAGATTCCGGCTCATAAACAGGGACAAGGCTCCCACGTTTTTGGAAATGGACATTTCGTTGTCGTTGAGGATGACGATGAACCGCCCGGCCACGGCTCCGGCCTGATTCATGCCCTCAAAGGCCAGACCGGCAGTGAGGGAACCGTCGCCTATAACCGCCAGCACATGGTGATCCTCTCTGGCCAGGTCGCGGGCCACAGCCATGCCCAAGGCGGCGGAGACGGACGTGGAGGAGTGCCCTACCCCGAAGTGGTCAAAGGAGCTTTCATCCCGGCTGGGAAAGCCGCTGATGCCGCCCAGGCGGCGCAAGGTGGAGAACCTGTCCTTGCGGCCGGTCAGGAGCTTGTAGGCGTACGCCTGATGCCCAACATCCCAGATCAGTTTGTCCTTGGCAGGATTGAAAACGGAAAGCAGGGCCAGGGTCAGTTCCACCACCCCCAGGGAAGGAGCCAGATGCCCGCCGGTGCGGGAAACCGTATCCACCAGAACGGCGCGGATCTCCGCCGCCAGAAGTTCCAGTTGGGCCGGGCTTAAGGCGGCCACCTGGGAGGGATGGAGTATCCCGGGCAACAGAGGCTCCGCGCGCTGGTAAGGATCGGCGGCGTCAGGCCCTTTGTTCATGGGACATCAGCGCGAGCTGCCTCACCCGCTCCAGATCAAGAGCCAGGCCTTTGGCCACGCGGCTGCCGTAATCCTGGTCCGCTTTGTAAAAAAGAGCGGTCTGGCGGTACTGGATGGGCTCCGGCGCCTTTCCCAAATGACCGACGATGTTGCCCACCAGATTGTCCTTGCCTCGTTCGTTCAGTACCTTGCGGTAAAGGTCGCCGGCCTGCACGAAATCATCCTGCGGCAGGGCGTAAGCGGAGCGGTTCGCCTCGCCGTAAAGGGCATATGGCGGCTCATCGCTTTTCCCGGCAGGGGCTGGGCCGCCGAAGCTGTTCGGCCAGTAATTGGGGCCTGAGCCGCCGCCGTTGTCCACGCGCATGGAGCCGTCGCGCTGATAGCTTTGCTCGGGAGCATGCCTGGGCGCGTTGACGGGGATAAGATGATAGTTGGGACCCAAGCGGTGCAAATGGGCGTCATGATAAGAGAAAAGTCTGCCTTGCAGCAGCTTGTCCGGGGAGGCTGCGATGCCGGGGACAAAATTGGAAGGGGCGAAAGCCGCCTGTTCCACTTCAGCGAAATAATTTTCCGGATTGCGATCCAGCACCAGCCTGCCCACTGTGAGCAGAGGGACGTCCGCGCGCGGCCACACCTTGGTGACGTCAAAAATGTCAAAGGGATACTTTTCCCCTTGCTCCGGGGTCATAATCTGCACCTTCAAAGTCCAGGAAGGATAGTCTTTACCGGCGATGGCCTCAAAGAGATCCCGGGTGGCGTGATCCGGATCGGAAGCGCACAGGGCCTGGGCCTCTTGCCTGGTAAGATCCCTGGCGCCCTGATCGCAGACAAAATGATATTTCACCCAGAAATACCGGCCTTTCTCATTATACCATTTATAGGTATGGCTGCCGTAGCCGTGCATGTGCCGGTAATCAGCCGGCGTGCCTCTGTCGGAAAACAGTATGGTGACTTGGTGGATGGATTCCGGAGTCAACGACAGAAAATCCCAAAACATGCGGGCATCTTTACAATTGGTGACGGGGTGGCGTTTCTGGGTATGGATAAAATCCGGAAATTTCAGAGGATCGCGGATAAAAAATATCGGAGTGTTGTTGCCGACCAAATCGTAGTTTCCTTCCTCGGTATAAAATTTTACGGCAAAACCGCGGGGGTCGCGTTCGGCGTCGGCGGAGCCCTTTTCTCCGCCCACTGTGGAAAAGCGTGCGAATACACTGGTTTTTTTGCCTTTTTCGGAAAGAAAAGCGGCTTTGGTGTACTGGGTCATGGGATTGATGACCTCAAAACAGCCGTGGGCGCCGGCGCCTTTGGCGTGCACAACGCGTTCGGGAATGCGTTCACGGTTAAAATGGCCGAGTTTCTCCAGCAGATGCACATCCTGCATGAGTACCGGACCACGCGCTCCCGCGGTAAGGCTGTTTTGATCGTCATCAACCGGCCGGCCAAAGGCGCCTGTCAATTTTTTTGAAGCAGCGGGCATAAAAATCTCCTTTTCAAAATAAAACAGTCTTGACCAGCCTGTTGAAAAACAGGCTGCGTGCGCCGGGACGGACTTTTTCCATATACTGTTAAGCTCCGCATAAACCTACTCCAGTCTCCGGACCGTGTACAGGGCAAGGCCCCTCAGCAAATCCGCCGTCTCGCCCGCGCGGCCCCGCAGGGCGGCTATGGCGGCGTCCGCCCCGGCCCTGGCCAGATGGCGGCTCCGCGCAAGACCCAGCACAGCAACGCAGGAGGGCTTCCCCCCGGCAGCATCGCCGCCCACGGGCTTGCCAAGCCTCTCCTCGGCCCCGGTGGCGTCCAGAATATCATCGGCAATCTGAAAGGCGGCGCCCAGAGCCTCCCCGTAAGCCCGCGCGGAGGCTATGCCCTCCGGATCCGCCCCGGCCAGCATAGCGCCGGCCAGACAGGAGGCCCGCAGCAGGGCGCCGGTCTTGAGGGCCTGCATGGCAGCGAGTTGCTCCCAGCCTATTCCGGCCTTGCCGGTATAGCGCATATCAAGAAACTGTCCCCCCACCATGCCGGCGGACCCCGCCGCCGCGCTCACGGCGCGCACGGCCTCCAGAACCCGTTCCGGCGGCACGCCCCGCGTCCCGGCCATCAGGACGAAGGCATCCGTCAGCAGGGCGTCGCCGGCCAGAATGGCCGTGGCCTCGTCAAAACGCCGGTGGCTGGAAGGCCTGCCCCGGCGCAGATCGTCATTATCCATGGCCGGCAGGTCGTCATGAATCAGTGAATAGGTGTGTATGCACTCCAGAGCGAGGGCGCAAGGCATGGCCGCCGCCGCGCCTAGCCCGAACAGACGGGCAAAGAGCAGGCAGAGCACTGGCCGCAGGCGCTTGCCGCCGGCCAGCAGGCTGTACTCCATAGCCTCGCGCAGTCCCGCCGGCAGGGGCCAGGCGTCCAGGCAGCCGGCCAGGGCGCGTTCCACCTCCGCGGCTTCCAGGCGGAGCGCATCCCGCGCCCGGGACAGGATCGCCCTTTCCCCGTCCTTTGTGCCCGTCACGGTCTTTCGCCCCGGCCCAGGCCGGCAAAACCGCGCTTTTGCCGGCCTGGGCCGAAAAAGTTCAGGACGGACTTTGTCAAGATCCTGTCAAGGATCATGCGAAACTATCCTCCTCCTCTCCGCCTTCCCCGGCGCAGAGACGAATTTCGTTGCCGGCCTCTTCCAGCATAGTCCGGCAGGATTTCACCAGGGCCGTGCCCTCCTTATACAGGGCCACGCCCCGTTCCAAGGGCAGATCCGCCTCTTCCAGCTCACGCACAATGGACGAAAGCCTCTCCATTTGCCGCTCAAAATCCGGACGATCTTCCTGGGGCACAACCATTCTCCTGATAGCAATTAATGCTTTAACAGTTAGAGCATTTTACGCTTGAAATGCTTGCTTAACGGCGGGCAAAGCCCGCCTGCAAGCATTTCGCAGCAAGGATTTGCGAGCAAATCCTTGCAGAGCAGTCCAACTTTTTCAAAGTTAAACTGTTCTAGCTTGCGGCGGCTAAAGTCAGCCTGCTCCTGTTGCGCGGCAACGGCGGGCGGCCGCCCCGGGCGGTCACGGCCCCGGCTCCGCCCGCCCTTCTTCCCTTTTTTCCAGCAAGGGAGCGGCGTCCACCAGCTCTCCCTGGACGGCGAGGGAAAAATGCAGATGTGGACCGGTCACGCGGCCGGTGCTGCCCACAAGCCCGATCACCTGGCCGCGCCGGACGGTTTCCCCCTCGCTCACATGGAAGGCGGAAAGGTGCAGGTAGAGGGAAAAGACGCCCAGGCCGTGATCCACGATGACGGTGTTGCCTCCGAAATAGTGTTCCCGGACCAGGACCACGCGGCCGTCCGCGCAGACCGGCACAGGGTCTCCTTCCTTGGCGCTGAAGTCAATGCCCCGATGGGGATTGCGCTCTTCGCCGTTGAAAAAGCGGCGCAGGCCGTAAACGCTGGTGACCGCTCCGGGCAGAGGCCGGAGCAGAGGCAGTCTCCAGCGCCGCACGGGGGAGATCCCGGCAACGGCTTCGCGTACCTGCCGCTGATCCCGCCGGACGCGCTCCTGCTGGGCGCTGGTCAGGCGGACATATTTTCGGGCCACTCTGAGCCTCTGCTCGGGGTAGTCGCGCCTGAGCACCGCCAGGGAGGTCCGCATGACTTCGCTCCGGCCGTCCGCCCAGGTCAGGGCCAGGGCAAGGGGAATGGAGGATTCCGCCTGCCGCAGCGGGACAGAGAGCAGAAACTGGACCGGCTCCCGGCCGTCCCCGCCCGGCGCGGCAAAGATGGTTCGGCCGCGCCAGGAAACGGAGGCTGCTGCCAGCCCCCCGGCCGCCACCTCCAGCAGAAAAGGCTCTCCCGCCCAGACAGCCTCGGGCGCGGAGAGGGAAAAACCCGGCTCCGGCTGGGGCAGGGAAGGATCGCGCCCGGCGGAGGCCAAAAGATCGGCCGCCGCGGGAGAAAGCCGGAGGGCCTCCGGGGGTGGCAGGCCCGCCCGCGGGCAGGCGGCGGAACAGCCCGCGGCCTGGATGAACAGAAAAGCCAAACACAAGGCCCGGAGGAAAACCGGCATCTTCATGGGGCGTTCTCCTGTACGCGCACGGGAATCTCCCCGTCACGCACCAGGACGCGCAGAAATTCCCGCGGGCGGACAGCTCCGGCGGAACGCACCAGGCCGCCGTCTTCCCGCCGCACCAGGGCGTAACCGCGCTCCAGAGGGGCATGGGGGTCCAGGGAGGACAGACGCAGGGCCAGCAAATCCAGGCGGCCGCCCAGGCTGTGGACGCAACGGGGGCCGGCAAGGCGCAGGCGGCCCGCTTGGACGGCCAGGGCGGTCCGTCTAGTCGGCAGAAGTTGCGGCAGGCGCCGGACTCCGTCGGCCAGACGCCGCAGGCGGTTCCCGGAAAAGTCCAGGCGGCGGCCCATGGCCGCCTCAAGCATACGGACGGCCAGAGACAGCCGTTCCTCCCGAACGGCCAGGGAACGGCGGGGGGAGCGCCAGGACAGATCCCGGGCCAGCCGGGACAGACTCTCCCGCCGGCGGGCCAGAAAGCGGGATCCGGCCCCGTCCAGGACAGCGGCCCTGTCCCGCAGCAGACGGGCCAGATCCTCGCGGGCTGGCCAGAGAAGCTGGGCCGCGTGGGTGGGAGTGGCCGCGCGCGCATCGGCGGTCAGGTCGGCCAGGGTCACGTCCACCTCATGGCCTATGCCCGCCAGCACCGGCAGAGGAGAGGAAAAAATGGCCCTGGCCAGCAGGGCGCTGTTGAAGGCCCACAAATCCTCCAAAGAGCCGCCGCCCCGAAGAAAAACTACAACCTGAGCCCAGCCATCGGCAATGACCTGCTCCAGAGCGGCGACCAGTCTGGCCGGAGCGGCGTCCCCCTGAACCGGGGAAGGATGGATGCGGATGACGGCGCCCGTGCCCCGGCCCTCGGCGATGCGCAGAAAATCCTGCAAAGCGGCTCCGCCGGGGGCGGTTATCACGGCCACTCGGGAAGGCAGCCGCGGCAGTGGCCGCTTGCGCTCCGGGGCGAAATAGCCCAGATCCGCCAGTCGGCGGCGCAGACGCTCAAATTCCTCGTGCCAGCGGCCAAGACCGGCCTCCTGCGCCATTTCCACCACCAGTTGATAGATGCCCCTGGCCCCGTAAAGACGCAGACGGCCGGCGCAAATCAGCTCCTGCCCGTTTTCCGGGGAGACGGCGGGACGGGGGCCGTCCTCATAGACTTCTCCCGTCAAGGGATCAAAACGTTCCCGATCCTTGCGGCTGCCCTTGAACCACACGGCGGCCAAGGAACATTCCTCGTCCCGCAGGGAAAAATAGAGGTGGCCGGACTGGGGGCGGGCCAGGTTGACCACTTGCCCGCGCACCCAGACAAAAGGGAAGGCCCCTTCCAGAAGATCCCGGACAGCCCCGGTAAGGGCGCTGACCGTATAAATGCCCGCGCTGTCCATGCCCTTCCGCCCTTCCCGGCCAGGAAAAAAGGAAAAGCTCCCCTCAGCCGGCATCCGCGCTCCAGCCCGCGCAGACTTCGTCCCGCCAGCGCCTGAAGGCGGGGAGAAAACCTGTAAGGGGCAGTTCCTCCCGTGCGCCGGTGCGGCGGTCTTTGGCTTCCACGGCGTCCCGGGCCAAGCCCCTGGCTCCCAGGATCAACTGCATGGGAGCTCCCACCAGATCCATGTCCTTGAACTTGACTCCGGGCCGCTCCTCCCGGTCGTCCAGCAGAACATCCAAACCCTCGCCCTGCAGGAGGACATACAATTCTTCGGCCCTTGCGGAGCATCCGGCGGATTTCACGTCCAGGTTAGCCAGAATCACTGGGAAGGGGGCCAGAGGGGGGGGGAAGACGATGCCGTGGTCATCATGGTTCTGCTCAATGGCAGCGGCCACAACGCGGCTGACGCCGATGCCGTAGCAGCCCATGACCATGTGGCGTTCCCTGCCCTCCTCGTCCAGAAAAACGGCGTTCATGGCCTGGGAGTATTTCAGCCCCAGCTTGAATACATGGCCCACCTCAATGCCCCGCATGGAGGTCACAGGCCGCCGGCAGCGCGGGCAGGCGTCCCCGTCGGCCATGGAACGCAGGTCCGCGTAGGCGGATATGGCGGCATCGCGGGCCAGGCTGACATTTTCCAGATGGGTATCCGTCCTGTTGGCCCCGGTAATCCAGCCCTGGCGGGCCGCCAGTTCCTGGTCGGCCACAAGGCGGGGAACCGGCAGGTTCACGGGGCCGGCAAAACCCGGCGGGGCGCCCGTGAGGCAGGCCACCTCCCCGGGGGAGGCCAGGCGGAGATCCCCGGCCTGGAGAAAATTCTTCAGCTTGACCTCGTTGATTTCCCGGTCGCCGCGCACCAGGGCGGCCACGGGGCGGCCGTCCGCCATGAACAGCAGGGTCTTGACGAGACGGGTCGGGGGAAGGCCGAGGAAGGCGCAGACCTCGGCCACCGTATGGAGGCCGGGGGTGGAGATCTCCGCCGGGGGCGGAGGCTGGGCGGAATCCGTGCTTTCCGGCGGGAGGATCTCGGCCCGCTCCACATTGGCGGCATAGTCGCAGGCCGGGCAGACGGCGATGACATCCTCTCCGGTGCGGGCAAGAACCATGAATTCATGGGAAAAGGCGCCGCCTATGGCCCCGGAATCCGCCTCCACAACGCGGAAGCGCAGGCCCAGGCGCTGGAAAATGCGCCGGTAGGCCTCGCTCATGGCCTGGTAGCTGGCATCGGCCCCGGCGCTGTCGCGGTCGAAGGAATAGGCATCCTTCATGATGAATTCCCGGCCGCGCATAAGACCGAAGCGGGGCCGGATCTCGTCCCGGAACTTGGTCTGGATCTGATAGAGTATTACGGGCAGTTGGCGATAGGAGCGCACTTCCCCCCTTAAAAGATCGGTGATGACTTCCTCATGCGTGGGGCCCAGGCAGGAATCCCGCTGGTGCCTGTCCTTGAAGCGGAGGAGTTCCTTGCCGTATCTGTCCCAGCGGCCGGATTCCAGCCAGAGGTCCGCGGGCTGCACCGCCGGCAGGAGGACTTCCTGAGCGCCGGCCCGGTCCATTTCCTCGCGAACCACCCGCTCCACCCGGGCCAGAGCCTTAAGGCCCAGAGGCAGATAACTGTAAATGCCGGCGGCGAGCTTGCGGATCATCCCGGCCCGGACCAGCAGCCGGTGGCTGACCACCTCGGCGTCCGCCGGGGCCTCCTTCAAAGTGGGGATGTATGCTGTACTCCAGCGCATAGGCGCTCCTCATTCGGATTCCAGATAAAACCGCCTCCCGCAGTTTTTATCTGTCGGCCGCGGCCAAAATGTTTTTCGCCTAGGCATGTATTATAACGCTTTACTTTCTACGGCCCGCGCCTTTCCAGCAGAAAGAGGTCAATCTCCTCCATCAGAGCGGCCAGGAGCGCCTCCTCGCCGCCGGAAACCGCACGCGTCACCCGGCCCCGGCGGAACAAGCTGCCCCTGTTCCGTCCTCCGGCAATGCCAACATCAGCCTCGCGCGCCTCGCCCGGGCCATTGACCACACAGCCCATCACAGCCACGCTGAAAACCTCGGACAGGCCCCGCAGGCGTTCCTCCACCGCTTCCGCCAGACGGATGAGGTTGATCTCCGTCCGTCCGCAGGTGGGGCAGGAGATGATCTCCGGCCCACGGCGCCGCAGGCCCAAGCTGCCCAGGATCTGCCAGGCCGCCTCCACCTCGCGCTCCGGATCGTGGGTTAAGGAAACGCGGATTGTATCACCCAGGCCTTCGGCCAGCAAGATCCCGATACCCACAGCGGACTTGATGACTCCCCGGAACAGAGTACCCGCTTCGGTAACGCCGATGTGCAGGGGATAGTCGCAACGTCCGGCCAGCATCCGGTAGGCCTCCAGGGTAACCGGCACGGAGGAGGATTTCAGGGAAATTTTGATGGCGCGAAAGCCGCGCTTTTCCAAAAGACGCGCCTGGGACAGTGCGCTCTCCACCAGAGCCTCCGGGGTGGGGCCGCCGAAACGCCGGAGCAGATCCTTGTCCAGAGAGCCGGAGTTGACCCCCACGCGGATAACCGCTCCCAGCGCCCCGGCCGCGTCCGCCACCCGCGCCGTTTGCTCCGGCCCCCCGATATTGCCCGGGTTGATGCGCAGGGCCGCGGCCCCGGCTTCCAGCGCGGCCACGGCCAGACGGCTGCTGAAGTGAATGTCCGCAATCACCGGCAGGGGAGAATGTGAGCAGATAAGCCGCAGGGCGGCGACCGCCGCCTCATCGGGCACGGCCACGCGCACCAGTTCGCACCCGGCCCGGGCCAGGCGGACCACCTGGGCCAGGGTGGCTTCGGCATCCCTGGTGTCGGTGTTGGTCATGCTCTGTACGGCCACCGGCGCCCCGCCGCCTACGGCAACGGAACCGATGCGCAGGGGGATGCTCCTGCGCGCCGCCCCCGTCCCGCTCCGCGCGGGCCGCCCGCCCGTTGGCGCCTTATCCCCGCAATCGCGCACATTTTCTCCTTTTCTTCCGGTTTTTGTTCTTGCCGCATATCTTGTCAAGACCGGGGAAAGATTTTATTGCTGGGAACGAAAAGTATTTCCCGCTTTTCGCTCCCCCGTAAGTAGCGGCTCAGGCATTGCTTGCTCTTGGAGCGCAAAAAGAACGCGATCCTGAAGAACAAACGTATTACCTTCCCCCCAGGCCGGAGAGGTAGCGAAGCTGGCCGTAACGCGCCCGACTCGAAATCGGGTTGTCCCGGAGACGGGGCACGTGGGTTCGAATCCCACCCTCTCCGCCAGAATTAATAATATCAATAGGTTTTGCAAAAATGGAGCATGCCGTGGCGTGCTCCATTTTTATTTTCTTGATTTTTTGCTCCAATTTTGCTCCACTCAAGTTGAAGGAACAGCTTGAAAACGGAGGGAGAAAATGGCGAGTATCAGGAAGCGCGGCGATCTGCAATGGGAAGCGAGGATACGCCGGAAAGGGTATCCGGTGACGTGCAAGACTTTCAATACGAAGGCCGACGCGGAAAAATGGTCGCGGGACGTGGAAGGTGAGATGGACAGGAGCATATTTGTTTCGCGGGTCGAGGCGGAAAATACCACGCTCAAGGAAGCTCTTGAGCGTTTTGTTGCCGAATACGTTCCGCGATATAAGCACCCCGACGTTCAGCGGTACACTGCCGGGGGCCTGATGAAGCGAAAAATTTCATCCCGATTTTTAGCGGCAATCCGGGCCAAAGATATTGCGGCGTACATACAGGAGCGGGAAAACGAAGGCATGAGCGGCAATACCATCCGACTTGACCTCGCCTTGTTGTCCCGCCTGTACAATATCGCCCGGACTTCCTGGGGGATGGAATCCCTTGTGAACCCCGTCCAACGAGTTCCCAGGCCGAAAATCAGCACAGGGCGAACCCGCCGTCTTGAGGGGGATGAGGAAGAACGGCTGTTAAATGCTTGTAGCAATACGTTCAGGCATATGGTAAAATTTGCTATGGAAACGGCAATGCGTCGGGGTGAAATCGCATCTATCGAATGGAGATACGTTGACCTGAAAAAAAGAGCCGTTTACCTGCCGAAAACAAAGAACAACGAAGAACGCACCGTTCCTCTTTCTCCTTCTGCCATTCATATTTTGCAAGAGCTTGGGGATGGCAAGACAAACGGATTTGTTTTTGAAGTGGCACCGGAAGCTATCACCCATGCGTTTATCAAAGCCTGTAAAAAAGCAGGAATTGAAGATTTGACGTTTCATGATCTACGGCATGAGGCCACGTCCCGTTTATTTGAAAACACTGACCTCGACGTTATGGAAATAAAATCCATCACAGGCCACAGGTCATTACAGATGTTGGCCCGATACAGCCATTTGCGGACGCACAGACTGGCGGACCGGCTGGCGGGGGCGAAGCGGGGGAAGTGAAAATAGGGGATTATAATCCGAATGTCTCAGGTTCAGATTCATCTCTAATAACAATAAAAATCAATTTGTTCCGATGAAAATCATAAGCCCTTTCCCTTTCCTCTCTTCTTTGGTAAAAACGACATTATCAATTTATTGCAGAGCAGAAATGCCCTGCGGGTTTTTGCGGGAAACTCTATGGCACAACTAGAACAGATAACCGTTGGAAGCAACGTAACTGGCCTCGCAGGGCACGAGTCTGTCACTATTGTCGCGGTAAAATGGTATGGTACCGGTGTTCTTGAAGTCACTTTTAAGAACAGCAAAGGTGAACTGGGAAACCAGCTTGTATACCGCGACGCTGAGAGTTCCATCAATATCTTGGATAGCAATCTTCCGTGGAGTTTTGACGCCGATTCCGATTTGCTCAGGCTTGCTTCAGAAGCATACCGCATCAATCTTGCCTATATTTTTGATCCATATCTCGCTGTGCACACTTCTTCCATTGAGCCATTGCCGCACCAAATTTCCGCAGTATACCAAAAAATGCTTTCGCAGCTGCCTCTTCGCTACATTCTTGCGGATGACCCAGGCGCGGGCAAAACCATCATGACCGGCCTGTTCCTCAAAGAGCTGATCATTCGAGGGGAT
>JAISMK010000141.1 GCA_031276785.1 Desulfovibrio sp.
AAGCAAGCATTTCAAGCGTAAAATGCTCTAGGGCAGTTCACTCGTTTCATTTGTGAACTGCCCTGTTGCCTCTCCGGGATTTTTTCTGTACAAGGGGTCCCTTCGCTAAAGAGGGAAAATGCGATACGCAGAGAACGTTGCATGAGCATACCGGTCCGGCCGGGCGTCCTGTACGGCGTGGGCATCGGCCCGGGTGAAGCGGATCTGCTCACCCTGCGGGCCGTTGCCGTGCTACGCAAGGCGGATGTCGTTGTGGGCGCGGCCTCGCCCCGCAATGAGCGTTCCCTGGCTCTGGACATTGCCGCTCCCTACCTGTCCCCCGAAGTCCGGACCCTGCGCCTGAATTTCCCCATGACCAGCGATGCCGCCGCCCGCGCCACCGCCTGGGAGGATAACGCCAGGGAAGCGGCCGTCATTCTGCAAAGCGGCCGGGACATTGCCTTCCTCACCTTGGGCGATCCTCTGGTGTACAGCACTTTCGGCTACCTGATGCAGACCATGGAGAGGCTCTTTCCGGAACTGCCCGTGGAGGTTGTCCCCGGAATCACCTCCTTTCAGGCCGCCGCGGCCAGAACCCGCACCGTTCTCTGCCAGGACAGGGAAAATCTGGTGATTCTCTCCGGGATCAACGGCGCCGAGCGGCTGGGCCGGGTCCTGGATGCCGTGGACAGCGCCGTCATCCTCAAGGTCTACAAAAATATCGAAGCCATTCGCCAGGCTCTGGCCGAGCGCGACGCCTGCCGCCGCGTTATGCTGGTTTCCCGCCTGGGGCTGGCCGGGGAGAGTCTTTCCCGGGGCCTGGACGCGGCCGGAACGTTTCCTCCCTATCTGTCCCTTCTGCTCCTTCCTCCCCGGCGGGAAGGACAGGAAATTCCGATTCCCGATCAAACATATACCCGTGTCTGATGGAGAATTGGGATCCGAATAAAATTCTCTCAGGAGCCGCCTGTGAAAATCGCCGTTCTCCAGTTCCCTGTCGTCCCCGCGGACAGAAAGGCCAACATGGCCGCCGTTTCCCGGCTTGCCGGCCGGGCTCTGGCAGAGTCCCCGGATGTGCTTGTTCTGCCGGAAATGTGGGATATCGGCTTCATCACCAGAGATGTCGCCTCCCTGGCCGATCCGGACGGAGAGGAGGCCAGGGGTTTTTTGAGCGCTCTGGCCCGGCGGAACGCGGTGAACATCGTGGGCGGGTCCATAGCCTGCGCCAGGAACGGCGAACTCCGGAACACCTGCTATATTTTCAACCGCCAGGGCGGTAACATCGCCTCCTATGACAAAATCCACCTCTTTTCCCATCAGGGGGAGAATACCCGCTTCCGGCCCGGCAACAGTCTGACGGCCTTTGAGCTGGACGGTATCCGGGCGGGCGTACTCATCTGCTACGACCTGCGTTTTTGCGAACAGGCCCGCATGGCCGCCCTGAGCGGAGTGAAGATTCTCTTTGTCCCGGCCTCCTGGCCCCAAATCCGTCTCGACATGTGGCAGGTTCTGGCCAGGGCCAGAGCCATGGAAAACCAGATCTTCCTGGCGGGGGCCAATATCTGCGGCCATCTGGGGTCCTGCAAATATCCCGGAGCATCCCTCATTGTCGGCCCTGAGGGGGAAATTCTGGCCCAGGCCGGAGATACGGAGACCTGCTTGTCCGCCCGTTGCGATCTGGACGCCCAGGGAAAGCTACGGGCCGCCTTCACCGCTTTTCAGGATCGCCGGCCGGATTTGTACCGCCTGGGATCGCTCCCGGAATAGGGCCGTTTTATTTTGAAATTGTCCTGGAAACCGCCGACACCTTTTTGCCCCAAAGGAAAACCTATGCCTTCCTCCGGCCTTTCCCCCGACTTCCAGCCAGATTTCGCAAAGTCAGGCGGCCTTGTTCCGGTCATCGCCCAGTGTTCCCGCACTCTGGAAGTGCTGATGCTCGCCTACATGAACCAGGAGGCCTATGACCTGACCTGCTCCACGGGCGAGGCCCACTACTGGAGCCGCAGCCGCGCCAGCCTCTGGCGCAAGGGAGAAAGATCGGGCCATGTCCAGAAAGTCCTGGCCATGCGCCTGGATTGCGATAACGATACCCTGCTGCTCCTGGTGGACCAGGCGGGCGGCGCCGCCTGCCACACCGGCCGGCGCAGTTGTTTTTACCGGGAAAGGAAGGGCGGCGCGGTCGGTTTTTGCAGCCCCCTTATTTTCGATCCCCAGGAGGTCTATCGGTGATGTCCGACCCAACTCCGCTGAAATTCGGCATTCCCAAAGGTTCTCTGGAAGAGGCCACTCTGGCCCTTTTTGCCCGCTCCGGCTGGAAGATCGCCCTGAGTCGCCGCAGCTATTTCCCGGAGGTGAATGACGAATCTCTCGCCGTGCGTCTCTGCCGTCCCCAGGAAATGCCCGGCTATGTCCACGAGGGCGTGCTGGATGCCGGCCTGACCGGAAAAGACTGGATTCTGGAGAGCAAGGTCGATGTCCAGTCAGTTTCCGATCTTATTTATTCCAAGGCCAGCCGCCGCCCGGCCCGCTGGGTGCTGGCCGTGGCCGGGGATTCCCCTTACACCCGGGCCGAGGATCTGGCCGGCAAGCGCGTTGCCACCGAGATCATGGGCCTGACCCGCGATTACTTTGCCGGCAAGGGCGTGGCCGCCAACATCCAGTATTCCTGGGGCGCCACAGAGGCCAAAGTGGTGGAAGGCCTGGCCGACGCCATTGTGGAGGTTACGGAAACCGGAGCCACCCTCCGGGCCCACGGGCTGCGCATCATTGACGAAGTTCTGGTCACCAATACCCGGCTCATCGCCAACCGGACGGCCTGGAAGGATCCCTGGAAACGCGGCAAGATCGAGCAGATTAACCTTCTGCTGCAGGGCGCTCTGCGGGCGGAGGCCATGGTAGGGCTGAAGATGAACGCCCCCTCCGGACGCCTGGACGCCATTCTGAATCTGCTCCCTTCCCTGAACTCTCCCACCGTCGCCCGCCTGCAGGACGCGAACTGGGTGTCCCTGGAAATCGTCGTCCACAGTGATGTGGTGCGCGAACTGTTGCCCCGCCTCGTTGCCGCCGGGGCCGAGGGCATTATTGAATATCCCCTGAACAAGGTCATAGCGTGAAACGATACGGCCTGGTGGGGCATCCCGTCAGCCACAGCGCGAGTCCCGCTCTGCATAACTGGGGATTCGCCCGCCACGGCCTTGCCGCTGTTTACGAAGCTTGGGATGTGTCTCCGGAAAATCTGCCGGACTGGGTACGGGCCATGCGCGCCGAGCCTCTGCGCGGCGCCAGCGTGACCATCCCCCACAAGGAGGCCGTTATCCCCCTGCTGGACGGGCTTGCGCCCGCCGCCCGCCGGGCGGGAGCCGTGAACACTCTTTTCTGGCAGGATGGCGCCCTGCTGGGAGAGAACACCGATGTTCTGGGCTGTGCCCGGGTTCTGGAGGGGCTGTCCCCCGGCGCCGCCCTGATCCTGGGGGCCGGGGGAGTGGCCCGGGCGATCCTGGCCGGCCTGGAACAGGCGGGCCTGCGGGACGTCACTGTAGCGGCCCGTTCCCCGGACAGGGCCGCTCCCCTGGTCCGCGACTTCGGCTGCCGCCTTGTGCCCTGGGAAGAGAGAACTGCCGTGCTGGCGGCTCTGTGCCGGGGTTTGGTGGTGAATGCGACTCCCTTGGGAATGCGCGGCCCCTGGCAGGAGCAAAGCCCTCTTGCTCCGGATCACTGGCCGGCAACCGGCGGGTGCGCGGCCTGCGACACGGTCTATGCTCCCCCCGAGACTCTTTTTCTGCGCCAGGCGCGTGCCCGCGGCTGGCGGGCCGTGGACGGCATGGCCTTTTT
>JAISMK010000145.1 GCA_031276785.1 Desulfovibrio sp.
CCGCAAGGGCGGCGGCTCTGTCTCGTTCCGCGGCTGCCAGAGCCTCGGGCAGGGGAACGGCCTGTTCCTCGCTTATGGGCCGGCTGCCGCCCTCTCTGCGTCCCGCGCCCGCATCTTCCCCGGGAAAGGTTCTTTCCGCCATGAGCAGGCTGGTCGTTGTTCCGGGAAGCCATTCCATGCCCACGATTTGGAAATCGCCCGGCTCGTTCCGTTGCCAGTACAGGCGGCGTACTCCCTGGGTGGACAGGTTGGGGGCGCTGTATTCCTGGTAAAACCAAGTTACCCAGTAACCGGGGCCGGGAAGAACCTGGATATCCCGGACAGTGGTCCGGATCCACGGCAGGGTGCTGAACAGACGTTCCTTTTGTCTCTGGAAAGCGGAGAATGGTTCCTCCTGAGCAAGGGCATACGCTTCTTTATTATAAAAATCGAACATTTTCGAGGAGCGGGCGCTCCAACTTCCGGCCCAGTCCAGCACCTTGCCGCGCAGAGTGCGGATCGCCGCAGCATCCTGGCTGACGGCTGTTGCCGCCTGGCGGTACGACTCAGTCAGGCTGACGGGGGTACCCGGCTGAAGAAATCTGCCCAGGCTGGCAAGATCCTCATTGTCCATGGCTACGCAGCCCTGAGTCTGCAAAGGAGAGATCGGTTCGCCCCTGCCGTGAATCCAGATACCGTATCCCGTTTTGCGCCGCAGTCTGTCCACGGGATTTGGGTAGTTCAGAGTATAGGCTTCGCGACCGTACAGGGTGTAGTCCAGGCCGGAGGACAGATGGTTGACGATAAAGTAGACCCCTTCAGGAGTTTTCAGGTCACCCTGAACCCTCTTGTCTCCCTTGACCTGACCTGTAGTGCAGGCATAACTCCTGGCGATGCGCGGTGGATCCGCCCCTTCCACCAGGTACAGATGCTGCGCTGCCTTGTCCACGGCCAGCATGAAGGGAGGCAGGGCTTCGTGCCCCGCAAGAACGGCCTGCAAGGATGATCCCGCGGCCGAGGTAGGGGACGCCGCTTGAGCGGCAAAGACGGGCAGGAAACATAGAAGGCAGCAGGCGGAGAAAGCCAGCAGGCCCGCATGGAGAGCCCGGAGCGCCGGGAGATATGCGGGAGGGAAATCGGGCATGGCGTTTGCAGCCTTATTCGTACACCTCAAAGGAGGAAGTCCGGGGGAAATAGTTGCCGCTGGCGGGGACTGGAACTCCATGATTCGGAGTTTCCCCGGCAATGGAATGATGGCGGGAAAAAACCGGCACGGCCGGCGCCGCCCAAGAAGCCTGGGCCCGCCTCCAAAGACGGCTCATCCCTTGCGGGCCAGGAAAACAATCTCGTTTCGGGTAAAGATGCTGCGCACAGGGTAGCCGGCTTGGGCCAGGGCCTCAGCCCCTCCCTCTTCCCTATCCAGAATGCAAAAGACCGCAGGCACGCGAAAGCCGGCCTCTTCCACTTTCCTGCAGGCATATAGCACGGAACCACCGGAGCTGACAACATCTTCCAGAACCAGGACGGAATCCCCGGCCGTTACATTGGCTAGTCCTTCAATGGACCGGGTAGTGCCGTGTCCTTTAGCCTCCTTGCGTACAATCAGGGCCGGCAGAAAACGTCCCTGCCCGAAGGCCGCAAGCGATGTAGCCGAAACCAGCGGATCCCCTCCCATGGTCATCCCGGCCACAGCCTGCACATCCATGCCCAGCATCATTTCCAGAAACAGGGAACCGATTAGGGACGCTCCCGCCGGGTGCAGTGAACTCTGCCGGCAATCAAAATAATAGTTGCTCTTCCGGCCGGAGGCCAAGGTGAAATCTCCCTCCAGATAGGATTTCTCATGGAGAATGCTGGCCAGACAGGCTCTTTGTCCGGCAGCGGTCATGGCCGGTTTCCGGAAAGAGCCGCAGCCGTCATAAAAGACGTCTCATACGGCAGGGCATCGGGCGGTCCAAATACCCGGTCATAAATGGTCTGCTCGTGGAGTAGATAGGAGGCGAGATCAAAGAGCCGGTCCAGAGTATCTGCCGCAAGGCGTTGCCGCGCCAGCGCATCGCCGCGCACCAGATCTTCAAAAGGCCGCTGTTCCTGCCAACTGCGCATGGCCAGGGCCTGGACATGCCCGTAGGCCGCTTGCCGGTGCATCTTCCCTTCCTCCACCAGAGCCATAAGCACTTTTTGGGAAAAAAACAGCCCATAAGAAGCCCTAAGGTTGCGGGCCATATTGTCCGGCAGAATCCGCAGACGCGTAAGCAGGCCGGTGAGCCGGTGCAGGATATAATCCATTAGGATGGTGCTGTCGGGCATAATGATCCGCTCCACGGAAGAGTGGCTGATGTCGCGCTCATGCCACAGAGCCATATTTTCCAAGGCGGACAGGGAGTTGGAACGGATGATGCGGGCCAGACCGGTCATGTTTTCGGCGGAAATAGGATTCTTTTTGTGGGGCATGGCCGAGGACCCCTTTTGCCCTCTGGCAAAGCCCTCTTCCACCTCCAGCACTTCGGTGCGCTGCAGATGCCGCAATTCCAGGCAGAGGCGTTCCACTCCGCCGGCGGCCAAGGCAAGGGCGGTAAAATAGTGGGCATAACGGTCGCGCTGGACAATCTGGGTGGAAACGGGATCCACGCCAAGGCCCAGGATCTGGCAGGCCAAGGCCTCCACTTCAGGGGCGATCTGGCTGTAGGTACCCACGGCCCCGGAAATTTTGCCCACGCGGATGCCATGCAGGGCCTGAACAAACCGCTCTCTGTGGCGCAACATTTCCGCATAGAATCCGGTAATTTTCAGGCCGAAAGAGGTTGGCTCGGCATGTACGCCGTGAGTGCGCCCCATGCATAACTGCCCCTTATGCCGCAGGGCAAGGCTTTTCAGCGTTGCCAGAAGGCCGTCAAAACCCGTCAGGATAATTTCTCCGGCTCGTGAGAGAAGGAGAGCATTGGCCGTATCCACGATATCAGAAGAGGTGCAGCCAAGGTGGATAAAGCGGGCGGGCGGGCCGACGCGTTCCTCCAGAGCTGTGAGAAAGGCGATGACATCGTGGCGGGTTTCCTCTTCAATGGCCAGACTTCTGTCCGGATCCACCCCGGCCTTTTCCCGGATCTCCCGCAGGATTTCCGGATCAAGCATACCCAAGCGGACCCTGGCCTCACACACCGCCAGCTCCACCTCAAGCCAGGTTTCCAGGCGGCGGCGCAAGGCCCAGATTTCTCCCATGACGGGACGGGTGTAGCGTTCAATCATAAGCGGCGGAAAATTTCAGGATGGGGGGGAAGCTGCGGCGCCGGATACAGCCTGACTGGAAACGGTTGCCGCTTCGGCGGGAGAAGGCGGTACGGGAGCAGGGAGAGGAGAAGACGGGGACAGGCCGTCGTTTTCCTGTTTACCCTTTAGCGAACCGTATTCCGTGGCGTACCATCCCTGTCCTTTCAAGGTGAAGGATGTATGGGAAATCAAACGGTTGGCCGCTTTGCCACAGACAGGACAGGGACGGGCGACCGTTTCTTTTTCCACCTGGCGGCTCCATTCCTCAAAAATACGGTGACAGTGCGAACAACGATATTCGTAAATAGGCATATTCCCTCCTGATTTCCCGGACATGCCAGTCCGGTTCTGGTAGTGGACGTTATCAACAGTGTTTTTCCTGGCCGGAATATTCACCAGAGTAATTCACTTTGAGATTGCTCTGATGGCGAGAACGGCTGCCCGCCGCCCGTCGCTGAGGCGTAAGCCCAACTTATTTACGCTGTTAAGCGCCGGAGCGGGCGAAGCTTAGAGCAGTTCAACTTTGAAAAAGTTGGACTGCTCTGCAAGGATTTGCCTGCGAATCCTTGCAGCGAGATGGTTACAGACGAGCTTTGCTCGCCGTCAAGCAAGCATTTCAAGCGAAAAATGCTCTAGGAGAGCAAAGTTTGTAAGGCGCTGTTTCAGTGCCTGGAGGCCAGCCGGGCTTCACGGAGACGCTGCTTCAGCCGCTCCTGGCGGCGGCGGCGCTTGCGGTCAAGTTCCTTGCGGCGTTCAATCTTTTTCTGGGCCATGGAAATATCTCCTTATCATCAGGGGTTAGCCTCTACAGGATTTCGCTTTTTTTGTAAAGCCGGTCGAAAAGGGAAAGCGCATTTCTTTAGTGATGCTGTTTGCAATGGCTTCAGGCACCGCTTCGCAGCCGCAGGAGCAGGACGCGGCCAGCCTTTCGCTCTGCTTTAAAGGGGCTTGACGGTTGCCGCCGGGTGGGCCAAAAGAAGGACACGGTCAGTTTTTACCGGCAAGGATTCCGCCAAGTCCTTCCTGGCGGAGATTATCATGAATTTAAACCTTAGGATTTATTATGAAAAAAACTCGTGTTGCCATTAATGGTTTTGGTCGTATTGGCAGGCAGGTTTTCCGCGCGTTGCACCTGAGCTATCGGAAAAGCGTGGAAGTGGTGGCTGTCAATGATCTTTTTGACGCTCAGACCAATTTCCACCTCCTGGCCTATGATTCCAACTATGGCCGCGCCGCCTTCACTCCTGTGGTCACAGGGGATACTGTTATGGTGGATGAGTGGACCATTCAGGGGCTGGCTCTGCGCGATCCCCGGCAACTGCCCTGGAAGGATCTGGGGGTCGATGTGGTGGTGGAATCCACGGGCATTTTTAAAACCGGACCCGAGGCCAGAGTGCATCTGGACGGGGGCGCGAAGAAGGTCATTATCACAGCGCCAACCAAGGATGAGGATATTATGATTGTCCTGGGCGTGAATCAGGACAGATATGATCCCGCAAAGCACCACATTATCTCCAACGCATCCTGCACCACCAACTGCCTGGCGCCGGTGGCCAAGGTGCTGGAGGACGACTACGGCATTGAGAACGGCATCATGACCACGGTGCATTCCTAGACCAACGACCAGCGCATTCTGGATCTGCCCCACAAGGATTTTCGCCGGGCCAGGGCAGCCGCCCTGAACATCATTCCCACCTCCACCGGCGCCGCTCAGGCCGTGGCCAAAGCCATCCCCTCCCTGCAGGGGAAGTTCTCCGGCTATGCCCTGCGCGTGCCCACCCCCACGGTTTCCATTGTGGATTTTACCGCTGTTCTGCAAAAAGACTCGGATACCGCCTCTTTGCACGCCGCTTTGAAAAAGGCGGAGTCCGGTTCCATGAAGGGCATTCTCGGCACCTGCGATTTGCCTCTGGTTTCTTCGGATTTCAAGGGTGATCCGCGTTCCTCCATTGTGGACCTGGAAAACACCTATGTGCATGACAAGCGTCTGGCTAAGGTGGTGTCCTGGTATGACAACGAGTGGGGGTATTCCAACCGCGTCTCTGACCTGATTCAGCTCCTTGCCGAAAAAGGACTGTAGTCCGGATTACAGATAAAAATTGCGTTCAGCGGTTTTTCTTTGCCGGTCTCGGCGAAAGCGCGTTTTCGCCTTGCCGCTCGAAACGCTTGGGGCAATTTCATTTTGAAATTGCCCCGGCAGGCCGGCAAAACCGCGCTCGCGCCGGACTGCCTTGAAAAAGTCCAGGACGGACTTTTTCAACATCCTGCCAAGCAATGTTTCCTTTTGTTTTTCCGAGATGGCGGATGCCTCATCGCAATCTCCAAACCCGGCCTATGTATCTCTATCTCCTGACGCTGACCTTCGCTCAGGCAGTAGCCTTTCTAGGCTGGACTTCCCTGTTTAACAACTTCGCGGTGGAAAGGGCCGGCTTTTCCGGAGCGGATATCGGCATCGTCAATGCAGTGCGGGAAGTGCCCGGCTTGCTCTCCATAGCGGTGATTCTGCTGCTCCGCTTCTTGCGAGAGGTGACCCTGACATCCCTTTCCATATTGCTTCTGGGGATCGGCGTCATTCTTGCCGGTTTTTTCCCCAGCCTCTCCGGACAACTGGCATGTACCCTTCTTTTGTCCACGGGTTTTCATTTCTTTGAAGCCACCAACCAATCCCTGACTTTGCAATACTTCAACATCCGGGAGGCCCCAATCATCATCGGGCGTCTGCGTTCCGCGATGGCCGCGGGCAATTTTTTCAGTATCGGGCTTATTTTTGTCCTGGCAACCCATCTTGACTTTCGCTTTCTTTTCGCCCTTACCGGGGCCGTGGCCGTGGCGGCGGGGATCTGGGCCTTGGGGCAACGCCCGGATATGGCCGAAATGCCCCGTCAGCGGCGGGGTATGGTACTCAAGGCCCGCTACAGACTCTTTTATGTCCTGACGGGACTGGCCGGAGCCAGGCGACAAATCTTTACCGTCTTTGCGCTCTTTCTTCTTGTGCAGCATTTCCATTTCAGTCTGAGGGATATGGCTCTTCTGCTGCTTTTCAACAATCTTGTGAACTGGCTGCTGAACCCCTATATCGGCAGGATAATCAATGCCTGGGGAGAAAGAAGGATCCTGGCGGTCAAGTATATCTGCATTATCATGATTTGTATTTCTTACGCTTTTTTCCAGAACTCCGCGGTAATTGTTTGTCTATATGTAGCTGACCAGTTTGTTTTTAATTTTGCCGTTTCCATCCGGACCTTCTTTCAGAAAATCGCCCTGCCTGAGGATATCTCCCCCAGTATGGCAGTGGGTGTGACCATTAACCATATCGCGGCTGTGTTTATTCCCCTGGCAGGCGGCGCCCTTTGGATGTATGACTACCGGCTTACCTTTCTCCTTGGTGCTGTCCTGGCCTTTCTTTCCCTGCTGGCGGTTGCCAGGATGCCCGGAACGCGGCCTGAAGCCGGATTGTGATTTATGCCGGGGCGGGCTATAAGGGGATGTGCCAGCTTTGCCTATCTTATACCAGGGAACAGACTCCATGTGTTGGTGTCCAGACAAGGAGAAAAACCATGTCTCCCCCAGACCGGACCGTCTCTGTGGACTATGCTTTACTTGAGGAAGATTGTGGCGCCTCCGGGGATGGTGGAGGGGAAATTCCAGCCCCGCTTTCTTTGGCCGCCTGGATGGCCCCAGGTCCGCCCGGGTTGGATCTACGCTTTGCTCCTGATTTTGTTCATTCTTTTTCGTCCATATCGGCCTTTGTGCTTGGACGTATTCTAAAAATTAAATCCCTGCTTACCCTGTTCCAGGCTATTCCTCCCGGCTTGACGCCAAGGGAGTTCGCAGCCGCCACCTTGCGCGTCTTCAAAGTGGGGCTGAACCTGGAAAAGGATGTGGAACAAAAGATCCCCAAGGACGGCCCTCTGGTTATTGTCAGCAACCATCCGTTCGGGGCGTTGGACGGTGTGGCTCTGCTGGACGCACTCCTGCCCTTCCGGCCGGACTTGAAAATAATGGTCAACGTCCTTCTGGGCATTTTTCCGGATTTGCGTCCCGCCTGTCTGCCCCTGGATATCCTTTCTCCAGAGGCCGCGGCGCGGAACATGGCCTCCCTGCGTCTGGCCGCTAGTCATTTACGGCAGGGCGGGGCGTTGCTTTTCTTTCCTTCCGGCACTGTTTCTCACTGGCAGAAAGGCAGAGGCATCGTGGATCCGCCCTGGCAGATGACGGCGGCCCGCTTCGCCATGCGCCACAAGGCCGCAGTGCTGCCGGTGTTTTTCCAGGGTCGCAACAGCCTGTTGTTTAATGCGGCAGGCTCTATCCATCCCCTGCTGCGAACCCTGCTCCTGCCCCGGGAGATGATTAAACGCGTGGGGAGTACGCTTTCCCTCAAAGTCGGCCGTCCAATAGAAGCAGGCACCTTCCGCCTGTTGGGCAATGCGGAAACGGCCACTTCCTATATGCGCATGCGTTGCTATGCTCTGGCCTCCCGTTCCCTGCCCGCCCAGACGGCCAAGCCCATGGCTCCCGTGGCGGAACCCCACTCCCCCCAGCAGGTTGTCCGGGTTTTCGTCGATCTTCCCCAAGAATGCCTGCTATTGCGTGAAGGGGATTACGCCATCTATTCCGTGCGTTCCTCCCAGTCCCCGCTACTCATGGAGGAGCTGGGATCTCTGCGTGAGTTTACCTTCCGCTTGGCGGGGGAGGGTTCCGGCAAGTCCCGGGATCTGGATATCTATGATGAGCGGTACCATCACCTGCTGCTCTGGAATGAAAAGGACAGACGCCTCGCTGGCGCCTATCGTCTGGGCAAGGTCCGGGAGATTCTGGCGGAAAGGGGCGAAAAGGGGCTGTACACCACATCGCTGTTCCGCATGAGCAGGGAGTTTTTTCAGCGCTACGGCAATGCCCTGGAACTGGGCCGGGCCGTCATCCATCCCCAGTACCAGAGGGAATATGCCCCCCTGATGCTTTTATGGAAGGGCATCGGTTCCTTCATTCTGCGCCATGACGATATCCGCTGTCTGTTCGGACCCGTAAGCCTGAGCCTTGATTATTCCCCAACATCCTTGCGGGCTGTGGTGGAGTATCTGCAGGAACAGTGCGGCAGCCCGGAACTTGCCTCCATGGTCAGGGGACGCAAGCTCCCGGATCGCATTCTGTGCGCCAGCACCGATATTCCTCTGCCCGAAACCACGGGATACAACGGCTTGGTAGCTCTTGTCCGTGATATTGAAGGCGGGAAAGGTATTCCGATTCTCTTTAAGCACTACTTAAAGTTGGGCGGCAAGATCGGCGCCTTCCACCTGGATACCACTTTTCATACTCTGGATGCCTTTCTGATGATGGATCTTGTGGATTCTCCCCGCTCCATGCTGGAGCGATACATGACCAGGGAAGGGGCGGAACGTTTTTTGTCCAGTTGGAAAAAATAGAGCTTACTTGTAAAAAAAAACTACAGACGAGTATGTTGTATCATTGCAGAGCGGTCTAGGAGCCTGTCGGACAAGCTTTTTGTTCAAGTGTCCGAAAAAGCCAACCGAGTTGAAAGAAAAACAGAAAGGTGAGCCAATATGCATGGAGACTGCTCTCCTTGACCTGTAATGTGT
>JAISMK010000134.1 GCA_031276785.1 Desulfovibrio sp.
AAGGCAGTGGTTATAGCGCAGAACAACGGAACGATCCCGGTCACGAAAAACGACGAAGTGGGCGCCATACTTCCTCCCTTGCTGTCGGATGTGTCCGCCGTAGCCGCCTCTCCGGATTCCTCCCCGGCGGAGGCCAATGCCACCGCCGCTGGGCAAACCGCTCCCTTATCCTCTGCGGCCAACGCCACCCAAGCGTCCGCCCCTGACCGAACCCCGGCGATCATTCCGGACGATCCGGCCTCCTACCCGCCCCTGATTTCCAGCAAATCCTGTCCTGTTCGCATCAATGACTTCAGCGTCCAGGTTCTGAACAACCAGTTCCTGCGCATCCGTTACAACCTTTCCGTGCCCGGCGGAGGGGAGACAAGAGGGCCGGTGATCGGGCTGGCCCGCTATGCCGCCCGCCTTGCCGATGGAACAACGGTGGACCTTTTGCCGACCAACCCCGGCACCGTCCGTTTTTCCATCAACTATATGAAACCCATGTCAGCCAGCGTGCGCCTGCCCCAAGGAAGTCATATCTCCAATATCCGCGAAGTCGATGTTTTTATTGAGATAGCGGAGGGAGGCACATACAAAGAACCATACCCTGTTTCCCTGGAAATTCCGTAACACTTCCCGTCCCGTCAGGAAAACCCATGACGAACACCCCCCATCCAGCCCTTCCCCCTGGCACCGGAGAAGCGCCGGGGAAAAATTTTATCCGGGCCAAGATCCTGCAGGACCGTTCCGCGGGACGTTTCTCCGGTTCCCTGCAAACCCGCTTTCCTCCGGAGCCCAACGGTTATCTCCACCTGGGCCATGCCAAGTCCATCTGCTTGAATTTCGGTCTGGCCGAGGAATTCGGCGGACGGTGCAATCTGCGCTTTGACGACACCAATCCACTTAAGGAAAGCCGGGAGTATGTGGACGCCATACGCGCGGATGTGCGCTGGCTGGGCTTTGACTGGGAAGACAGGGAGTACTACGCCTCGGATTATTTTGAACAGCTGTACGCCTTTGCGGAAAAGCTCATCCTCATGGACAAGGCATATGTGGACAGCCAGTCAGCCGAAGAGATCCGCGAAAACCGGGGGACTCTGACCCGCCCCGGAGCCGGCAGTCCCTACCGCGACCGGAGCGTAACGGAAAATCTGGACCTTTTCCGGCGTATGCGGGCCGGTGAATTTCCCGACGGCGCACATGTCCTGAGGGCCAAAATCGACATGGCTTCCCCCAACATCATCATGCGCGATCCCACCCTCTACCGCATCCGCCACGCGGAACATCACCGTACCCAAAACAGGTGGTGCATCTACCCTATGTATGACTTTACCCATTGTATTTCCGACGCCTTGGAAAAAGTCACTCATTCCCTGTGTACCTTGGAATTCGTCAATAACCGGGAACTCTACAACTGGACCTTGGAGACCTTGAATCTGTTCCGCTCAGAGCAGACGGAGTTCGCCCGTCTGTCCATCTCCCGCACAGTCCTCTCCAAGCGCAAGCTGATCCAACTGGTTAACGAAGGACATGTCTCAGGCTGGGATGATCCCCGCATGCCCACCCTTTCCGGCTTGCGCCGCCGAGGAATCCCGCCCGAGGCCATACGCAATTTTTGCGCCCGTATAGGCATCTCCCGCGCGGACAATGTCGTGGAATACGGCTTTCTGGAATTCTGTGCCCGGGAAATCCTGAACCGCACGGCAAAACGGGCCATGGCTGTACTCGATCCTCTTAAAATCATTGTGGAAAATTATCCCCATAACCGCACGGAATGGTTCCATCTGCCCCTGTTCCCAGACGATCCGGAAAAAGGAACACGCCCTCTGCCCTTTTCCCGTGAAATCTGGATTGAACGCAGCGACTTCCGCGAAGACGCGCCCGGCAAATTCCACCGCCTGACGCCCGGACGGGAGGTGCGCCTGCGTTGCGCCTACTACATAACCTGTACCGCGATCCACAAAGATGAGAGCGGAAATATCCTTTCCCTGGTCTGCTCCTATGATCCCAGGACGCGGGGCGGAGGATCCCCGGACAACCGCAAGGTCAAGGGGACCCTGCACTGGGTTTCCGCCGCCCATGCCGTGCCCGCCGCTATTCGCCTCTATGACGACCTCTTTCTCCAGGATGACCCGGAAACTGTCCCGGAGGGCAAGACATTTCTGGATGTCATCAACCCGGATTCCCTGCGGACAGTCACCGCCCGCATGGATCCATCCTTGGCCGCGCTTCCTCCGGGCGAACGGGTTCAGTTTGAACGCCTGGGGTATTTTTGCGTTGATCCGGATTCCACACCCTGCCAACCTGTTTTCAACCGTATAGTCGCTATTAAGGATACCTGGGCCAAACTGGAAAAACGCATTTCTCCCTCGTACAAGAACATTTCCCTCCCGGCCGGACCGTCCCATTCCTCTTCCTGACGCCAGACGCGACTCTGGCGGACCATGTTGAAACATGGACAACAGTTCAGGCCGCCTGACCCTTTTCCCCGGAGACCTCCATGAGTGCTGAGAAAAAAAACGCCGATACCACCCGTAATATGTATAAAGCCTCTTTGAATCTCCCTGGAACGGATTTCCCCATGAAGGCCGACCTGGCTCGGCGGGAACCGGAATTTCTCCGCCGCTGGGAGGAAAGTGGAGCGTACGAGGAGATGGTGTCCTCAGGCGGAAGCAAGGGACTCTTCGTTCTGCATGACGGCCCGCCCTATGCCAACGGCCACATCCACATCGGCACGGCCCTGAATAAAATCCTTAAGGATATCGTGGTTAAATCCCGCAATTTGCAGGGATTTGCCGCTCCTTTTGTGCCGGGCTGGGACTGTCATGGCCTGCCCATTGAACTTAAAGTGGAGCAGGAATTGCAGGAGCGGCCGCTCAATCCGCCCACCGGGGAAGTCCGGCGGCTCTGCCGCGCCTACGCGGAAAAATGGATTGACATCCAACGCAACGAATTTAAGCGGCTGGGGGTGCTGGGTCTCTGGGACAAGCCTTACTTGTCCATGGATCCCGCCTATGAGGCGGCCACAGCGCGGGAACTGGGCAATTTTATGGCCGCGGGAGCGGTCGTCCGCAGCAAAAAACCAATCCACTGGTGTTCTTCCTGCCATACGGCCCTGGCCGAAGCGGAAGTGGAGTATAAGGACCACGTTTCCCCCTCCATCTATGTGAGTTTTCCAGTTGCCGATCCGGAACTGACGCGGCGTCTGCCCAAGGCGGTGCCGGGGCATACTTCTTTGATCATCTGGACCACCACTCCTTGGACCATTCCGGACAATATGGCCGTGGCCCTGCATCCGGATTTTGATTACGGCCTGATCCGAGTGGAGGGAGAATACTACATCCTGGCCTTGGATCTTCTGGAATCCTGCCGCAAAACATTCGGCTGGGTGAACGACGAGGTTGTCAGCGTGGTCAAAGGCAATCATCTGGAGGGCATGCTGGCCAGGCACCCCATCTATGACCGGCCGTCGCCCGTGGTCCTCGGCGCCCATGTCACGCTGGACGCCGGCACGGGATGCGTGCATACAGCTCCCGGACATGGCCGGGAAGACTACGATATGGGTCTGAAGTACCATCTGGAGATCCTTTCGCCTCTGGATGATAATGGCCGCTTCCTGGACAGCGTGGAATTTTTCGCCGGTAAAAGCACAGAGGAAGCCAACCCCCTGGTCATCCAAAAACTTCTGGAATGCGGCACCATCCTGACCCAGAGCAAAATTTCCCATTCCTATCCCCACTGTTGGCGCTGCAAGAAGCCGGTGATCTTCCGGGCCACAACTCAATGGTTCATTTCCATGGAAAAGACGAACCTGCGTTCCCGCGCCCTGGAGGCCATCCGCAGGAATATTTCCTGGATCCCGGCCTGGGGCGAGGAGCGCATTCATTCTATGATTGACAACCGGCCGGACTGGTGCATTTCCCGCCAGCGCGCTTGGGGCGTGCCCATTACCGCCCTGCTCTGCACCCGGTGTGGCGAAGCGTGGTATAGCCAGGAATGGAACAAGCAGATGGCGGAACGCTTTGCACGCCACCCGAACGGCTGCGACTACTGGTTCGATGCCCCCCTGGAGGATATTGTCCCCCCCGGTCTGACCTGCAAACAGTGCGGAGGAACCTCCTGGCGCCGGGAGACGGATATTCTGGATGTCTGGTTCGATTCAGGCACAAGTTTCGCGGCCGTTCTGGAACAACGCCCGGAATGCGGTTTTCCGGCCGATATGTACCTGGAAGGCTCGGATCAGCATCGCGGCTGGTTCCACAGCTCTCTTTTAGCATCTATCGGCACGCGCGGCATCGCCCCTTACCGCGAGGTGCTGACGCACGGCTATGTAGTCGATGGCGAGGGCAAAAAAATGTCCAAGTCCGAGGGAAACGCCATCGCCCCTGAAGAGGTCATTGCCGAACACGGCGCGGAAATACTGCGCCTGTGGGCATCTTCCGTGGACTACCGGGAGGATGTCCGCATCTCCGGGGAAATCCTTAGCCGGCAGGTGGACGCCTACCGCCGCATCCGCAACACCTGCCGCTTCCTGCTGGGCAACCTGTACGACTTCAGCCCTGCCGATGCCGTGCCTGATGGCGATCTGGATCCCCTGGACCGCTATGCCCTGGACGTGGTCTCCCGGGCTCATCAGGAAACGCAGAAGGCCTATACGGAATATGAGTTTCACCGGGTTTTCCATACTCTGCACAATCTGTGCGTAACGGATCTTTCGGCTTTTTACCTGGACGTTATCAAGGATCGTCTTTATGCCTCCGCCCGGTCGGATCCCGGACGCCGCTCCGCCCAGACCGCCCTGTGGCGCATTCTGCTGATCCTGGTCTGCGACATGGCTCCAGTTCTCTCTTTCACCGCAGACGAAATCCTCTCTTTTCTGCCGCGCCCCTTGCATCCGGGCGGAAAAACAGTATTCGCTCTGCGCGCGAACCATCTGCCCACGCTGCTCTTGTCCGAAGAGGAACGCGCCCGCTGGGGAGCCCTGCTGGAGACGCGCGCGGAGGTAACCAGAGCCATTGAGCCTCTGCGCAAGGCCGGGCAAGTCGGCCTGGCTCTGGACACGGCCGTCGCTCTGTATGCCGAACCCTCGTTGCTACGCACTTTGGAAGCCTTGGGCACAGACCTGCGAGCCCTGTTCCTGGTCTCCCAGTTCTCCTTGCGGCCCTTGGCAGAGGCCCCGGACGATGCCGTTCCAGGACAGGGCAGCATCTCTCTGTCTCTGCTCATCCGGAAAGCGGCCGGGGAAAAATGCGCTCGATGCTGGATATATAGCCCGGATCTCGGGACCGATCCGGCACATCCGGCCCTATGCCCGCGTTGCGCCACCGTCCTGCGCCGACAGAAGGCCTGACCCCGTGCGTTGGCGTCTGCTCGGCGGGGCGGCCCTGCTGGTCCTGATTCTGGATCAGGCCGCGAAATGGAAGATCGCTTCCTTTCTGGCTCCTTGGGATGTTTTCCCCCTGACCGATTTTTTCAATCTGGTGCATGTGCGGAACCGGGGAGCGGCTTTCGGCTTTCTGAACTCCCCTGACATATCATGGCAATTCTGGCTCTTTGGCGCCGCGGCCTTTCTGGCCTTGGGCATCATCTGCCTTGTGGCCGACAAGGCGGACGAGAAAGAAAAGCCCCTTTTTTGCGGCCTGGGCGCTATTGCCGGAGGAGCTCTGGGCAACCTCCTGGACCGCATCCGTTTTCGCGCGGTCATAGACTTTCTGGATCTGCACTACGACGGCTGGCACTGGCCGGCATTTAACCTGGCCGATGTGGCCATTTGCGCCGGGGCCTTTATCACCGCCCTATTTCTCCTGCGTTCACGGCGCCCGCCCCTTCCCCGGCCGTACGCCCGATCTCAGGGAAGCGGGAGATGACGAAGATACGGCAATCCGCTATACTGCCTTTTCCCGTTGCTTACCGCGCCATCCGGTCCACGCCGCTTCCGGCGGCGCCCAACCTTGGGGATTGCGACCGGCTTCCACTGACCAAGCAGCACGGGCTGGCATCGAAAGAAAATGTCCTGGCCGTTCCTTCAGGACGCCCTGGCCCCAAGGAGAAACTCCACATGAACCGCCTCTTGTTGTCTTGCGTTGTTCTGTGTGTACTAGCTGTTCTTCCCGGCTGCGTGCCCAAATCCTCTACCGGGGGCTCCGCCGCGCGCGGCGGAGAAAGCCTGGAACAACAGGTGGCCCGGCATGACGAACAAATCCAGAAAATGTTGCCCCAAATGGATCAGTTGGAGACGATTCTGCCCGGACAGGCCGAAACATGGTCTCAAATGCAGACGATGCGCCAGGAACTGAACAATGTGCAAGGCCGGCTGGAAGATCTGAATATGCAGGTTTCCGGCGAGGGCGGAGGGGAGTTCTCCCGCCTGCGCGACAAGGTGTCCCGCATGGAGATTCTGCTGCGCCAGATAGCCTCTCAGTTGGCTATCAACGCAAGTTCTCTGGATGCCGGCGGTTCCCCCGCCGATCCCCCTCCGGCGATCCTTTCCTCGGCTGCCGGCGATCCATCGCCCCCCGCCGGCACGGATACGGCTACCACCCTGTATGAGGCCGGAGTCAATGCCTTCGGCAAAGGGCGCTATCAGGACGCCATCGTCTCCTTCAAGGATTTTGTATCCACCTTTCCAAAGCATGAACTGACTGGCAACGCCCACTTCTGGACAGGCGAATCTTATTTCCAGCTTAATGATTATCCCCGCGCCGCACTGGCCTACCAGGAGGTCATCGCAAAATTTCCCGGCAGTGTAAAACTCCCGTCCGCAATGCTCAAACAGGGAATTGCCCTGTACCATGCCGGGAAAAAAGACGCCGCTCGGCAGCGCCTGAACGAGCTACTCAAAAAATATCCGAAAAGCCCGGAAGCCGGTCGCGCCCGGGATTTCCTGAAAAAGAACAAATAGAGCAATTTCATTTTAAAATTGCTCTGGCGGCGCAGACGGATGCCAGCAGTGGAGTCATAAGCATGATTTATTTATATATTTAAGCTCCGTAGCTGGCCTGGGCCAGAGAAAGTCATATTATAATTTAAAAATTAAAATGCTCTAAAATGCTCAAACGGGAAGCGGGGAATGGGAAGTGCGCCTGAGGGTCGCAGGCATGAGACAGGGGGGGCGATCTCCCCAGGCAAGCCTTCTTCCCTGGCTCGGCGGTATCTTGCCAAACTGTTGTCCAATGTGGCAACGATCCCCCTATTTCTCCTGATGGAGATGATTCTGCCTAGGGCTCTGGGCCCCACAGGGTATGGCAACGTCAATTTTGCCACAGGTTTTTTCCAGAACATTGTTAATTTTTTTGATATGGGCACCTCGACCTGCCTCCAGACCTCTCTTGCCAAGCGGCCGGGAGAGTTCGGGCTGGCGGCCTTTTACGCCAGGCTGGCGCTGGCCCTTCTGCTCCTTTGTCTGCTGGCCGGCGCAGGGGCCAGCATCCCGGCAATCGGAACGCGGCTCATGCCGGGGGTGCCTTTGTGGATGGCCATGCCTGCAGCCCTCTGGGCCTATCTGACCTGGGCCGGACGCTTGGCGCGGGGAATTAACGACTCTCTGGGCAGGACCACGCGCAGCGAATGGGTGCGCGTGGGAATCAACCTGGCTTCGGCTCTGGCCCTGGCCGGACTGTTTTGGAGGGACATGCTGGGCCCGGAACTTTTCTTCGGCCATCAGTATCTTTTTCTCATCTTAACGGCCTTGGGTTTTCTTTGGATCCTCAGGGACTGCTGGCCGGAACGGTCATGGAGTCTGCCTGCGGCAAAGGCGCGGGAGTATGCCCGGGAATTTCTGCGCTACAGCAGGCCCCTTTTCGTCCTTTCCCTGTGTTCCCTGGCGGCTCTGACGGGAGAACGCTGGCTGTTGCAACTTTTTGAGGGCAGCGTGGAACAGGGATACTATTCCTTGGGACAGAAAGTGGGCATGGCCTGTTTTCTTTTTGTAACCGCCATAACTCCACTACTCATGCGGGAACTGGCCGTGGCCCACGGCAACAACGATGCCGCCGGCATGGGGCGGCTTATGAACCGTTTTGCTCCCATGATTTACGGTGTGGCGGCCTGGTTTTCCTGTTTCGTGGTGGTGGAAGCACCCGCGGTGGTGCTGCTGTTTGGAGGGGCGGAATTCGCCGGAGCCATGACGGCCGTGCAAATTATGGCTTTCTACCCGGTCCACCAGGGCTATGGGCAGCTTGTGTCCGCCGCCTATTACGCCTCCGGAGAGACGCGGCTTCTGCGCAACATTACTGTGTCTTCACTGCTGGGGGGCCTTGTCTGCGCCTGGGGACTGCTGGCGCCGGGACATTGGGGGGGGCTGGAACTGGGATCCGTCGGGCTGGCGGTAAAAATGACTGTAGTGCAGGTGTTGACGGTCAACGTCCTCCTCTTCGCCTGCCGCAGGACGGTTCCTTTTGCCTTGGGACGTAATCTGGCGCACCAGATTCTCTGTCCCGCCTGTTTTTTCGCCCTGGCTCTGGCGGCCCGCCTGGGAACGGACGGCGCCGTCGCTCAGAGCGGACCAGGACGTTTCTTCCTGTCCTGCCTCTGCTATGGCGCCCTGTCTCTGGGAGCGGTCTGGGGATGGCCCTTTCTCCTTGGAATGAGCCGGGAGGATCTACGATCCTGGAGGCGTCGCTTCCTGTCCGCCCTAAGACGGTCCTGAATCCAGATCCTCTTCAGGATAAACGCATCTTCCACCCCAATCCCAAACCAGAGCATTTCAAGCGAAAAATGCTTTAGAGCCGCGCATTTTTAACCTGAAATTGGAATAACCTGCCAGATCAGAGGGAGCATCCATGTCCGCCGCCATCACGACCACTTTGAACTCAGACAACACAGGCGTTTACCTGTCCAACGGGCAATGGCTGGATGCCGCCCAAGGGCAGGCCGCCGCTTTACCGCCTCCGGACGCGGCCAGGGCCGGCACTATGGCCTTTGCCCTTTTGGCCGCCCACAACAAGACCTCGGAAGGGGATATGTTCCGTCTGGCCTTTGATGCCCTGATTTCCCACGACATCACCTATGTGGCCATTATCCAGACAGCCCGCGCCAGCGGCATGACGGCCTTTCCTCTGCCCTATGTTCTGACCAACTGCCATAACAGCTTGTGCGCAGTCGGCGGCACCATTAACGAGGATGATCATCTTTTCGGCCTTTCCGCAACCAAAAAATACGGCGGGGATTTTGTCCCTGCCCATCTGGCGGTAATTCATCAGTACGCCCGCGAAATGCTGGCAGCAGGCGGAAAAATGATTCTCGGCTCAGACAGCCATACCCGTTACGGCGTTCTGGGCACCCTTGGCTTCGGCGAGGGCGGGCCGGAACTGGTCAAGCAGCTTCTGGGGAGGACCTATGATCTGCCTCGACCTGATGTAGTGGCCGTCTGCCTGGAAGGATCGCCCCGTCCCGGCGTTGGTCCGCAGGATGTGGCCCTGGCCCTGATTGCGGCCGTCTTCCCCGATGGCTTGGTGCAAAACAAAATCCTGGAGTTCGTCGGCCCCGGCATTGCCGCCCTTTCCGTGGACTCCCGCCTGGGCATAGATGTCATGACAACGGAAACCGCCTGCCTTTCCTCCATCTGGCAGACAGACATGGCGGTGCGCGACTGGCTGACCCTCCACGGCCGTCCCGGAGACTTCCTCCCTCTGGCCCCGTCTGAAGGGGCCTGGTATGACGGCCTTATCCGCATCGATCTTGCCGCCGTGGAGCCCATGATCGCCCTGCCCTTCCACCCCAGCAACGCCCGGACCATCAGAGAATTCCTGGATAACGCCCAGGATCTCCTGGCCGGCGTTGAGGAGGATGCCGCGCGCCTTTCCCTTGCCCGACCGCGCCTGCGCGAGCGGCTCCAGGGCAGAAATTTTTTCGCCGACCAGGGAATTATTGCCGGCTGTTCCGGAGGCACCTATGAAAACCTGGCTCTTGCGGCAGAAATCCTGCGCGGCCGCTCCACCGGCAGCGGTGCCTTCTCCCTTTCCCTTTATCCGGCCAGCCAGCCGCAATACCTGGAACTGGTCCGCAACGGCCTGGCCGCCGTCCTTATGGAAGCCGGGGCTGTCTGTAAAACCGCCTTTTGCGGACCCTGTTTCGGCGCCGGCGACATTCCGGCCAACAATACCTTCTCCCTCCGGCATACCACCCGCAATTTTCCCAGCAG
>JAISMK010000083.1 GCA_031276785.1 Desulfovibrio sp.
TTTCATGTGCCATATATACATCATAAATATAATTATTGCAATGGTTGCCCCTAACTATTAAGAAATATTATAGGGAATAATTTCATGGCAGCCAGTTGGAGTTTTTAGAGGTTCCCATAATATATTCACCTTGAGGAGGTGGATATATGGCACGACCGGCAAGTGGACGAGAGATTTTGGCAAAGGCAAAGGAAGCTCTGAGAGAAACCCGCACTCTGGGCGAATTGCGAAAGGCGCAGGCAGTCATTTTGCCGTGTGATGTCCATGGTGACCCAAGAATATTGCTATGCATATGCTGCGGTTTCACCAACCGACGGGGAATTTGATGCGCTGATTCTTCCCCATATGAACAGCGATTGCATGCAGATATTTCTAGATGAAATTTCCCTACGCCACATTGGCGAAAGAGTTATAATGATAATGGATGGAGCAGGTTGGCATAAAGCATCTTGGTTGCGTATTCCTCCCAATATACGCATTGCATTCCTGCCGCCATATTCACCCGAACTCAATCCTGTCGAGCATTTATGGGATGAGTTATGTAAAAAATCCTTCGGAAATCTTGTATTCTCCAGTTTTGATGCCCTTGAAAGCCATTTGGAATCCGCCTTGCTGGGTATGGAGCATGATCAGGCAAGAGTTCACTCCATAGTTGCTTGGCCTTGGATTATAAATTCACTTTTGATTTAGAAATCGAACATGTCATGGTAAATCGGAAAATTTCCCCTTTGCGGCAGTGCTTGCGAGTATTTCAATCGAAAATATAGACAAATTTATCGTAAAAACAGAGCGAGCGGCTTTGGTCTTTTACTTCCAAAGCCGCTCATGCACTATGCGGGCTGGTGCCTTTCGTTTTGAAATTGTTTTAATATAAACAGCTATGCGTTCAGGCACGCAGCAACATCCAGGCGTTCCAGTCGTCGGCGCCTGGGGCGGCGTCATGCAGTCCTCCCCCTTCGCGCAAAACCCGGAACCCGGCCTGCCCGGCAAGATGGCGAAGTTCGGGTAAAAACCAGTAGCGCATCGTATGGATCTCTTCAAAGCGCGTTGTCCATCCGCTATTCTTGTCTTGCAAGGTAACTGTATAATGGACCTCAACAATACTCTCGCCGGGCCTGTGCACAGGCTCCGCTTTGCGTACAACCTTCAGGCTGTCGTTCTCAAGAATTTTTTCGCGGCGAGCCGGGGGATCCGCAAGCACGCCCGGACCGTGCCAGAAATCAAAGATAAAAAGGCCTCCGGCCTGCAAATGCGCTTTGGCTGTGACCAAAACAGCCAGGGCGTCTTCAGCGTTGTTTTGGTAACTCATAACGTGGAACAGACTGACCGCGGCGTCAAACGCTCCATCCAGCCGTACCGTCCGGGCATCGCCGCCAATCAGTAACGGCAAGGCCACTCCCGCCGGGGGCGTCAGGCCGGCCAGACATTCCCTGCCCATGGCCAGCATTGTTTCCGACATATCAACACCGGTAACGGAAATCCCGCGAGTCATCATTTCCAGGGCATGTCTGCCTGTGCCGCAGCCAAGGTCAAGCAGATTTTGGGGGAGTGATCCATGGGCTTTGAACACGTTCAGGACAAAATCCGTTTCAGCGGAATAATCTTTGTCGCGGTAAAGCAAGTTGTAATAACGGGCATAATCCTTAAAAACAGCCATATTCTTATTTCCGGCGGAATTCCTTTATAAGAGCGCAGACGCGGTCAATGTCCGCTTCCTGCAAGCCGCTGCCGCTGGGGAGGTAAAACCCGTTGTCCGCCAGCAGGTCGCTGACGGGATACTGGCCCGCGCAGTCGCACCCGTACTTCTTCAGAGCCGGCTGGCGGTGCATGCCGTTGAAAAACACCCTGGTGTCCACGCCATTTTCCCGCAGGCGCGCAAGCAGTTCCCCGCGAGTGCGGCCGTAAACTTCCGGCCGCAGGCACACTCCGTTCATCCAGAATACGCCCAGTCCGTCCTTCTGCTCCGCCTGCAAGACAATGCCCGGAATTTCCCGCAGACGCTCCCTGTACAGGCGGCCGTTCCGAATACGCAAGGAACGGTATTCATTTGCTTTTTCTGTCTGGGCCAGACCAATGGCGGCATGCAGGTTGCTCATGCGGTAATTGAAGCCTATGTCCCGATGAAGATACTCGCGTGGGGCATCCGGCGGAAAGCACAGGTTTTTATAATAGCGGCAGGCTGAAGCGAGGTTGTCGTCATTAGTTACGACCATTCCGCCCTCGCCGGTGGTCACATTTTTGTTGGCAAAAAAACTGAAAGCAGCTATGTCGGCAAGCGTTCCGGCCTTTTTTCCCCCAAACTCCGCCCCGTGCGCTTCGGCCGCATCTTCAAGCAACGCCAGGGAATGCTTGGAGGCTATCCGCCGCAGAGCCGTCATATCGCAAGGGTTGCCGAAAATATGCACGGGCATAATCGCTTTGGCGCGTGGAGTAATCTTTGCTTCCGCCGATGCGGCAGCAATATTCCACGTCTCCGGATCCGCATCCGCGAACACAGGCATGGCCCCGGCATAACAGACGGCAAATGCGGAAGCGATCATGGTGAAATCAGGAATGACTATCTCATCCCCAGGCCCGATGCCCAAGGCCGTAAGGGCAAGATGCAGGGCCACTGTGCCGTTGCAGACCGCGATGCCGTGTTTGCTTCCGCAATAGGCGGCAAAGGCTTTTTCAAACTCGCCGACATACTTGCCGGAAGAGGATATCCAGCCGCTGGAGACAGCTTGCGTGACGTAATCCAGTTCCTTGCCCGCCAGCAGCGGGGAGCAGACTGGGAGGAAAGACGACATGCCTATCCCTTTTCGCCGTAACGCACCCGCGCGTCTTCAACGGGCGGAAAGCGTGTCTTGTCGGCCTCGCCGGCGTATGGCCCCTGTTTGACCTCAATGATCTCTGATTCTTCAAGCACGACCAGGCCGTGGCCGCCGTGAGCCAGCAAAACCACGTCTCCAGCCGTGAGCATGCGGCTTTGCAGGTACTCGCGGTTCTCCGGAGTATAAAGATCGAGCCGGACTTTGCCGCTCTTGATGAACAAGACTTCCTGGGTCCACTCAACAGTGCGCGGCACTGGATTATGGTCGTGCGGCGGTATAACGTATCCTTCATGACGCTTCATATAGCCAAGCTGCTGGGAAAAGGAATCCGGGGTAAAGAACTGTATGCCTGCGGCGGAAAACTCTTTTTTAACAAGTATTGCCAGTATATTGCCGGCATGAAGAATTGTTTCGATCATAAATCCTCTGAAATGCCCGGCAAGGATTTGCCAAAATCCTTGCCGCGAGATGGTTGGAGGCGAGCTTTACTCGCCGTTAAGCAACAAGCTCAAAACAAAACTGCTCTGGAAGGCAGATAACACTGAACAACACAGGAGAGAAAATGGACTGCGATCTTGAAAAAATCAGAGGTTTTTTTGCCGCCGATCAGTTCGCCGCCCATGCCGGCATTGAGATCGAATCCGCTTCCGAGGAGGAAGTGGTGTGCGGAATGGAGGTCACGCCGGGCCACCTGAATGCCAGCGGCAGGATCCAGGGAGGGGCGATCTTCACCCTGGCGGATGTGGCCTTCGGCGTACATTCCAACCTCCGGCTGGCCTTGGGGGAGGACGCGGGCCTTACCGTGGCCCAGTCGTGCAGTATTTCCTATTTGAGAAAACCGGAGGGCGGCCGTCTTACTGCTTTCACCTCCCGCCTGTCGCACGGCGCGCACATGTCCGTTTACCGCATAGCCGTCCGGGATGCTTACGGCAACCTTGTGGCCGAGATGCACGGCAACGGCTTTACCATTTGGCAGCATCGGGGTGGCTGAGGCGCAGACGCGCGACCGGCCGCGGAGTAATTCCATTTTAAAATGGCTCTGAGTCTGCCTTGCGGCGGCCGTCAATGTTTTTCAAAGAGATAGGAATACTTGGCCGCGATGCCGGCTGTGCGCTCCGCCAGACGGACGGCCTGTTCCTCCACCCCGCCTGGGGTAATGACGCCTACCTCCCGGGCCAGATAGCTGCTGAAGGATGTCGGCCGTTCATAATACAGCCATGTAACGGAATAGACCGAACCTGTCTCGGGGCGGGAGGGAAATTCCGTAGCCGTGGCAAGGAGGATGCGGATCTTGGGAATATCCTGGCTGGTCAGGGAAAATAGGGTGCCGCTGTTCAAAATCTCCTTGAGCTGAAAGGCCAGTCTGGCGCCCAAGGTATCTGTGCCTTCCAGATCCACTTCCACCGGAGTGGCTCCGGCCTTTATGGCTGCCCGGGCCGCCATCTGGGCGGCTGAATCCGTATCGGCCGTCGTGTTGGCGGCCGCCCCGGCCGGCCCCGCGGCAGCGGCTTTTTGGGGAACATCAGCCGCCCACGCCGGCTGCCAGGCAAAAAACAGCGTCAGGAACGTGAGGCACAGTATCCGGAGAAAAAAAGCAACCATACGGCAACTCCTATGCGGGTAACGGCGCAACGCTGTTTCGCGCGCGCCGGGGATATTCCATAGCAGAAAACGAAACTGTGCGCCAGAGCGGGGCTGCTCCAGAATCCACCTCTCTTTTGGCCTTTTCCGGCTGCCGCGCGGGACTCATTGCAACGCGCGGGCGAGGATTCCGGCAAGATCTCCGGCCAGTTGTTCCACCAGCGCCGTGTCCTCGCCTTCCACCATTATCCGCGCCAGAGGCTCCGTCCCGGAATAGCGCAACAACACCCGTCCCCTGTCGCCCAGAGCTTTTCCGGCCTTGTGCAGAGCTTCCTGCAGGGCGGGCAGAGAGTCAAAGGGCCGCTTTTCCTTGACGGCGATATTAAGCAGGATCTGGGGGAAAGGGGTCAGAAGCCCGGCCAGGGCCGACAGGGGCTTGTCTTTCTCGCGCATGATGCGCAGCACCTGGATGGCGGCCAGAAGCCCGTCCCCCGTAGTGGCGTGTTCCATGAAAATGATGTGGCCGGACTGCTCTCCGCCCAGCAGGGCTCCCCGCCGGCGCATGGCCTCCACCACATAGCGGTCCCCCACATCCGTGCGCAAAAGTTCGCCTCCGTGTTCTTTCATGAAGATTTCCAAGGCCATGTTGCTCATCACTGTGCTGACCAGAAGGCGTCCGGGCAGACGTTCCTTTTCCAGCAGATCCAAGGCGCAGATGGCCAGGATCGTATCGCCGTCCAGAATGGTCCCAGTTTCATCCACCACCACCAGGCGATCCGCGTCGCCGTCCAGAGCCAGGCCGATATCGGCGCGCGTTTCCCGAACCCTGGCCGCCGCCACCTCCGGATACAGGGAGCCGCAGTGCCGGTTGATGTTCAGGCCGTCGGGATCCACGCCGAGAGTCACCACCTCCGCCCCCAGCTCGCGCAGGGTCATAGGGGCGACCTTGTAATTGGCTCCGTGGGCGCAATCCAGGACAATGCGCAGTCCATCCAGAGTCATCTGTGGGGGGAAGCTGTTCTTGATGGAAA
>JAISMK010000011.1 GCA_031276785.1 Desulfovibrio sp.
CGCTGGCGCTGGACGATTTCAGTTTTTTCGCGGGTCACAGCCATGCCCTTGCTGCGCCACAGCTTGTCGCCCTTGTTGGTATGGGCATTCTGGTAATCGCGCAACGAGGTTCCAGGCCACTCCTGACGCGAGGCCAGCAGCAGGCGGTCCTGGAGGGCCATAAGCCGGTCCCCGTGAATGTACAGCCAGCCCAAGGCATTGCCCAGAAGACCGGTCATGAAGGACAGCCCCGGCAGAACATCCGTGGGGCACAGCTCGTCCACGGCCACATCGCCGAAGGCCATGAGCGGTCCGCGCAGGCGCAGGATTAGAATATCCATGTCAGGCGCCTTCGCGAACGCGCCGGGCAAGGGTTTCCGCCACATCCGGCAGGGAAAGGCGCTGCGCTCCGGGCACTGGGATGTCCCCCACCTGGGGCAGACAGGCCAGATAGCGGTCCGTTTCCTGGCCGTACATCTTGTCGTAATTTTCTAAGGTTTTCGCCAGGGCTTGCGCTGCCGCAAGGCGCATGTCCCCTTGCGCGGGCACTGGAGTGAGAAAGGCATCGGCCAGAGTACGTGGCTGGCTTTCGCCCGCCTCGGCCAGAACCAGCCAGGCGCGGGCATAGGGGGCGGTGGAGCCCAGCTTGGCTCCGGGGCTCACCGTGCAGAGCAGACGCGTGAAATTGCGCACCACCGCCGCCGGCGCCTCTCTGTCCGCCTGCAGCCAGTCGGCGGCGGGCAGGCCGCAGAGGTTGGATACCAGTTGGGGCACATCAATGACCACATAGCAGTAAAAGATGCCGGAAGCCAGCTCCGCCGCGTTGATATGGCCGCTACCGAGTTCCTGCAGGTCGTCCGTGGCGGTGAAATAGTCGGTCTCCGAGGCTTCGGCATGCACGGTAAAGGCATGGGCCACATGCACGGCCGCGGATACCCTGGCCTCGGCCTCACCGGAGACGAAGCGGCCGAACATGGCCGCGTCCACGCCAGCCCCCCAGGTCAGGGCGGTCAATTCCTCGCGTTGATCCTTCCACCACTTGTCCGGCTGGGGGGGAGCAAGGGCGATGCGCTCCCGAAGCTTCTCCCGCAGGAAGCGGATTTCCGGCTCTCCCAGCACCACCACCTCACTCCGGACGCGCCCATCACCGCTGCTATCCTTGCCGCCGTACAGCCATTTCTGCAGTTCGTCGCTGGCCTTTTCCACAGCGGCCCTGTCCAACCCCTCTTCTTGTAGCGGTTTTTCGATCCGTTCTAAAAAAATGCGCCGCGAGCGCACCGCGCACTCCATGCCGTCCATCGCTTTGCGCAGGGCAAAGGGATCATCGGCCAGCCGCCAGTGGCGCTTGAGGCATTGGGAACTGACCCGGGTGCGGGTGCAGGGGCCGAAGGGCAGGCGCTTGGCCAGACCGGAGTCGTCCCGGTTGAGCAGGCTGGCCGGAAAGGTGGTCAGGGTGGAAAGCTGGAGGAAGCGGGGCAGGCTCATGATGCGGCTCCTTGTTCTTCCCCGGGCTGTTCCTGGGGAGTGTTGCTGGGTTGTTTCCATTGGTCACTGCAAAAATCCCTGGCCAGAATGCGGCAGCATTCCGAGCGAGTTTCTCCGCTCAGCAGGCACAGCCGGGCTATGTCCATCCAATTCACAGCCTGACGCTCCTGAGCCAGCATGCGGAGGCTATGGCGCAAAAGATCATAAAAAGTTTCGTCGCTCGCCTGTAAAAGGCGCCAGAAACGGTACTGTCCGCTTTCGGAGAACAACTGTCCCAGCACCTTCCCCAAGGACAGATTCGGGTCATGAATCTTGTCCTGCCCTTTGTCATGAACATCGCCCTGCTTTCCGGTCCTGCGTTTGGACAGGGCCGACATGGCCATACCCTGCAGGATCGCCGCCCAGGCCCGTTCCTTCTCGGGACCATTCCATGCGTCAGGGATATGTCTCAGGAGCAGCCGGTAAAAGACAAGGGGCGGCGAGTCCGGAACCATGCGCCGCAATTCAGCCTGATCGCCCGGACCACATTTTTGCACGGCATAAGCCAAAGCGGCAATATCTGTTTCAGCTATGAATCTGTCTGGTGCGTCTGTGCTGTCCATGCCTTCTCCTTGGCGGTCTGAAGCATTTTGATTTTGAAACGCTCTAGAGCAGTTTAACTTTGAAAAAGTTGGACTGCCCTGCAAGGATTTACTTGCAAATCCTTGCCGCTAAATGCTTGTAGGCGAGCTTTGCTCGCAGTCCAGCAAGCATTTCAAGCGTAAAATGCCCTAGGATTTAGCCAGAGGCAGTTCCTTTGCGCGCAACTTATTGAACGCTATCCAGGCCTCGGCTTCGGCCCGCAGCCGGTAGGCGGCCGCGCAGGGCAGGGCGGACAGGGCGTGCGCGAAATATTTCTTAGTGAGTGTGCGCAGCTTGTCAATCCACGGTTGCTCCGCAGAGCAGCCGTCCTGGCCGCTCTCCTGCCGTTCCAACATGTCCCAGAGAGAGGGGAAAAAAATCTCGTCCACCGCGCGGTCCAAAGCCTGGATCCACTCCCTGATCCCAACGGAGTCCTTGCCTGACCGGTCTTGCAAAAAAATTTTCAGGGCTGGCCTCAGCACTTTGCCCTCCGCCTTGTCCGCAAGGCTCACCATGGTAGCGGCCGTATTTTTCGTGCTGTCCTTGCTTAACAAATCGACTGAACCATGAATGGGAATGACCCGTTCCTGGTAGCCTTCCGTCTTGCCCTGTCCACGCAGCAGAATGCGGCATTGCGCGGCCATGCCCGAGGGAGGGTCGCAGGGATGAGACTCCAGCAGCAGAGGGCGTCTGTATTTCCCAGTGCCCAGCATGGCGCAAATATTGCGGTAGGTGAGAGCGCTTGCGTAGGACTTCTGCCCATCGACTGCGCTTTGGAATGGCATCCAAGGATCGCCCACAACTCCGTTGAAATTTTTGGCATCCAGCCGCGCGCAGGCGGTGGCCTTATAGCTGGCCAGGATGGTTCCTTCCCGGTCCTCAAGCCGGAAACGGCGGCAGATTTCCACAAATAACGGATGGAGATCCGCCAGAGGCCAGGATGTCGCGCCGTCCCAGGGATCCAGCCAGAGCAGGGCGCGTCGGGGATGTCTACGGTTAAAGATGTCCGGGGAAATATCATCCAGATTGTCCAGGATGACGCGGGCATCCCGCGCCCACTGCCCGCCGGGGGCCGGTCCTGGCACAAGGGAGAACCCCGGGCGCGTGCCGTAGCCGCCGTTCATCCGGGCTATGCCGTACAGTCCTCGGCCGTCATAGCCGCCCTGAGTCTGCGTGGAAACAAGGGCAAACAGCCAATCTTCCGCTGCCGGGGCATTCATGCGCGTCTGCTTGACCCCGTGATTTTTGGCGGTGACCAGAACATCCAGATCGTCCGGACTTTTCACCAATTTAGTCCAATCAGCAAGCGGTCCGTCCACAACGGGTGTCTGTAGAAATGCCGGCCTGGCTATGTCCCCGACAATCAGGGCCCAAGGTTCATCCTGTTCATAGCCCGGCGTCAGGCGGCGCAAGGCGCCGGCCCACCAGTCCCTGTCGTGCCGGCCCAGCAGACAGGGGCTTTCTCCCGGAGCGGGCAAGTCGGCCTCTTCCAGGGCAAGGCAGGCCAACTGCACGCACAGGGCATGCCAGGGATGCCGCTGATACGGCAAAAGATGCGCATAACCGGCGACTCGGTTCTCTTCCAGCAGGACAAACAGCTCCGGCAGGCTGGCCCGGCTCCGGCCGCCGTCCGTCAGTTTCACGGTAATGATGGGATCTGCGAGGAGATTGTACACACTTCCTCCCATTCTTTTTGCGTAAGCAAGCCGCTGTCATTATAGAAGAATACAGAACCGCAAAATTCAAAACGAAAATAACCGTTTTCTTCCTGAACCGCAACCGATGTCTGTTGGTCGCTCTCCCCATCCGCCGTAACGGCGGGCAGGAACCAGCCCGGCAGGCGAACCTCGCTGACCAGGTTCCCCAGAGGGCTATGCACGGGCCGCTCAAAACGGATTAATTTGTCCGCCATGCCCAACCGCGTGCCGATGCCTCTGGAGGTTTCGTCGGAAATGATATTTTGCTGGTTGAGAAAGTCTTTGTACCAGTTAAGACAGTTGATCGCGGCCATATTGCCCTTAGCGGCCTCACTCCCCAGACATTTTTGCGTTACCTTTTCCCATTCTGATCCTAGGCCGTGCGCCAGCTCCAGCAAAGAGGCGACGTGAGTGGCTCCCTCCACCAGACTTCGGTTTTGTTTCGGCAGACACCAGACCTCGTTCTCCCGGGCCATGCGCCAGGTGGCAAGCACTCCGGCGAGGCATTCGTAGGCCCGTTCCCGGCCAAAGCCGAAGCGCCTGGCTTCCGGCGAGAGCAGCCAGCCTTCTTCCAGGGGCGTGAGGACAAGGCACAGGGGCCCGTCCATGGCCCGCTTCTCGCGATAGTGCCTGTGCAGGCGGCCGATGCGCTGCAACAGCACGTCCGCCGGGCAGAGGTCGGTGATGAGCAGATCAAAATCCACATCCAGCGACTGCTCCAGGGTCTGGGTGGAGACCAGAACCACGGGCGGGCGCTGCGCGTTCTTGCCGAAGCAGGCGGATACTTGGCGATCAAGCTCCTTTCGGTCTTCCGCGGCATAGCGGGAATGGTGCGGCGCGGGCACAGAGTTGATCCGGAAAAGCGTCTCCGGCGGCAGCAGATTCTTCAGCGCGGCCAAGGTGCGGCGCGCCTGGCGCACGGTATTGCGCACAATGAGCGCACAGGCGCCCTTTTCCACATAGGGCGCGACCAGTCGCGCCGCTCCTTCCGGGTCGTCCAGCAGAGGGTGGCAGCACATTCGCACTTTTTTTTTCTTGTCGGAGGATGGCGACAGGGGCGGTTCGACGACAGCGGCTTCGGCAGAGGGGGGCACGAGCGCAAGGCGCGGATAGGGCACTCCTTCGGCCTCCTGCCGGGAGGGCAAGTCGTCCTCAAAAAAGCGCCTGCCCTGCCAGGCCGCCATATACCTCTCTCTGGCCCAGGCGCCCAGTGTGGCCGACATGAGCAGCACATGCCCGCCCACCTGGCGAAACAGTTCGAGAACGGCGCAGGTGATCCGCGTCATGTAGGCGTCGCTGGCGTGCGCCTCGTCCACCACCAGCAAAGAGCGTTGCAGGGCCGCCGCCCGCAGGTGGGCATGGGGCGTGAGCAGGGCCGCCAGAAGAGCCTGATCGATGGTCCCCACCCCCAGAGGGGCGCAGAGAAAACGCTTGGCGTGTTCCGCCGCCCACCCCCGCCCGGCCAGACGGCCTGTGGCGTCCTCCCAGATGACCCGGTAGTCCGGCAGGCGGCGCCCTGTGGATTCATCCATGCGGATGGAGCCGGGAATGGCCAGCACTGTGGGTAACACACCAGCGCCAAAGGTATTTACGGAAAATTCCGTCACCCGCCGGTGCAGTTCTGTGGCGGCGAAACGCAGGGTATTGGCGAAATACAGGCTGTCCACGGCCCCGGCGGCAAACAGGCGGGTGAAATGGCGCAGGGCGGCCTCTGTCTTACCGCTGCCGGTTTCAGCCTCCAGCAGGGTGAGGCTCCCCTCCCCGGGTTGGGGCAGGGGCAGGACGTCCACGGCCGTCTGCAGGGGGCGCGGCTCCTTCATATAGGGGAACTGTTCCTGGAGGGAAGGCGGGACAACGGGCCGCACCCTCCCCACATCCAGCCCTATGGTCTCCAGGGCGCTGCCCGCCTGGCGGCGGGCGAAGGGCATGGGATCCTCTTCCGGCCCGGTTCGCCCTTTCTGTCCGCAATAGGGGAAGAACGAGGCGTCCGATCCGATCCAGTCCGCCAGCATGAGCATTCCGGCAAAGAAGTGCTGCCCCGCCGGGGATCTGGGAATGGCGTCCTCTTGTCCGGCGGTTTTTTCAAAAGCCTGGGGGAACCATCCGGACATCAGCGAATTAAGACGCTCCATTTCCTGCCAGGGATCGGGGCTGTC
>JAISMK010000056.1 GCA_031276785.1 Desulfovibrio sp.
CCATTTTGGGTTTTCTCTGCTATTAAAAAAATTTTATATTGAAATGCGGGCGGTGGAGCGCGCAGCGCCGCCGTCCGCTCATGCGCCCGCTCATGCGGTGCGGGCGTTGGCCAGAGAAAGTAAGGCCTGTAATATAAAGTGAAAATGCTCCAGAGACCTCCGGGAGACAAAGCCGCGCTTTCCCGGCAGCCTCTGCCCAGGCGCCGATCCGGAATAAACGGGACCGGAAAAACCGGGTACGTCAAAGGAATTTTCTTGTGAACAGCGTGATGGAAGAATTCGCCAATTTGTCCAAGATCATCGAAATGATTGCGGCGCAAATGGGCTCTGATTGCGAGGTTGTGCTGCATGACATATCCCGAGGTTTTGAGAACAGTATTGTCAAAATCTGTAATGGACACGTCACCAATCGCAAAGAGGGCGGCTGCGGAACAAACTTCGGCCTTGAAAAACTGATGGGTTCGCCTTCCGAAGATCAGTACAGCTATATATCGCAGATGCAAAACGGGCATCTGCTGAAATCCTCCACTATGTACCTGCGTGATGATCAAGGCGAAATTATCGGAGCCATCTGCATCAATCTCGACATTACAGAATTTGTGGCCGCAATCCATACTATCAATAAATTTGCCGGATTCAACTATGGATCCCCCCAGAAAGACACTCAGGGAGATGAAATTTTCGTCAATAATGTCGGCGAACTGATCAACCATTTTATCAATGAATGGCAGGGCATACTCGGCAAGCCGGCAGCCACGATGACGCGGGATGAAAAAATCAGGGCTGTCGAGTTTTTTGACTCGAAAGGAGTTTTCTTGATCACCAGGGCCGGTGATAGAATCAGCGAGTTCCTGCATGTCTCTAAATTCACGTTGTATCAGTACCTTGAGGCCGCCCGGAAAAACTGCGAGCGTCCGGCAGATGCCCCCAAAATTCCAATTCCAGATTAATGCGGGATAAAAGCGCGAACCGGAGAAGAGTTGCTTGCCGCCGCCGCAACAGCCCTGAGCGCCGTCACTAGTACGCCGTAAATTTATCAGCAATTTTAAATGTTACAGCGTACTAGTCTACATCTTGGCCGGGCGTCGTCAGAAGGAAGCTGGGTATTAGACCAATTTCGCTTTGAGATGGTTGCAGGCGAGCAAAGCTCGCCTGCAACCATCTCGCGGCAAGGGTTCGCAGGCAAATCCTTGCCGCGCAGTTCAACTTTTTCAAAGTTAAATTGCTCTATGAGCCGGCAATTAAAGCATTTTTACCCTGGAATGGGAATTATCCTCGAAAAATAAGACGGCCCAAGGCTTTTCTGATTACCTTGGGCCGTCCTGATTTCAAGCTGGTGGAGATGAGGGGGATTGAACCCCTGGCCTCGGCGATGCGAACGCCGCGCTCTCCCATCTGAGCTACATCCCCAACGTGTCTAGGAAACGCTGATTTATTCCGTTTGGCCTGCGTTGCTCGTTCTTTTTGCCGAGGAGCCGGACGGAAGAGTCCAGCCCCGCTGCCAAAAGAACTCGCGCCTTGCCAAACGAAAAAACTCAGCGTTTACGAAATCCGTTTAATTAGTGCTTCCCTAGAGCATTTTGCTTTTGAAACGCTCCCTTCGGCGCTTACGGCGAAACGCGGTTTCGCCTGCGCCTCATGGGCGGGCTGCGGTGCATCCGCCCCGCCGCCAGAGCAATTTAAAAGTGAAATTGCTCTAGAATTCTATATTATTTTCCCCCCGGACGCAAGCCCGGAGTTGCTCCGCCGCCGGCGCAACCTCAAGTCGCGGCTTCCCGGAATGCTCAGGATGGTTCGCATCTGGTTTGTCCCTGCAGGCGGCGGCGCAGGGCGAAACGGGAAATGCCAAGATATTTAGCCGCCTTGACCTGGTTCCCCTGAAAGCGATCCAAGGCCGCCCGCACCAGGGTATCAATATGGGCCTCCAGATCCAGGCCTTCCTCCGGCAAGGCCAGATCCGGGCGGAGAGGAGGGCTCGCGGACGGAGCGGGCGGTTCCCGTCCGGCCGCCGGAGAATTCTGTTCCTGGAATTCCAGGTGCTCCAGGCTGAGCGCAGTCCCCTCGTGCAGAAGGACGGCCCGTTCAATGGCATTCTCCATTTCCCGGATATTGCCCGGCCAGGGGTGCCGCGCCAGAGCGGCCAGGGCCTCAGGGGTTATTTCCCTGAATTTTTTTTTCTTTTTTTTCGCTTCACGGCGCAGAAAATATTCGGCCAGGGGGAGGATATCCTCCCGGCGTTCCCGGAGTGGGGGAATGCGGATATATCCCACCCGCAGACGGTGGTAGAGGTCGCGGCGGAAAGATCCCTTTTCCACCATTGCGGCCATGTCCCTGTTGCCAGCGCAGACCAGGCGGGCGGTAAAGGCGCGTTTTTTCATCCCTCCTACCCGGAAAAAGGTACGCTCCTGCAAAGCCCGCAGGAGTTTGGGCTGGAGAGAGAGCGGCATTTCCGCCACCTCGTCCAGGAAAAGGGTTCCCTTGCCGGCCTGCTCCAGTTTGCCCTGGGATCCGCCCGTCCTGCTGCCTGTAAAGGCGCCGGCTTCGTGCCCGAAGAGTTCGCTTTCAAATAATTCGTGAGGGATGGCGGCACAGTTGATGGCCAGGAAGGGCAGGTCCGTGCTTTCATCCCCGTAGTGGATAGTGCGGGCCACAAGTTCCTTGCCCGTGCCTGTTTCCCCCTCAATGAGCACCGGGACGGAAGGATCGGTGTGCAGAATCCGGGCTTCGCGCAGGATGGCGCGCATGGCCGGGGATTCGGCGATGATCGGTCCAACGCCGTCAACCTCCCGCAGGCGGTTCCGGGCTGAGACCAGATCCCGCTGCAGGTCGGCGGTGGTCCGGGATACCTCGTCCTCCAGATGGTGGCGCAATTTGTAGTTTTCCCTGATCAGGGACTGATGTTCGGCAGAGCGCTCCACCACAGCGGCCAGCTCCCGCGCATTGATGGGTTTGTTCAAGTAGTCGTAAGCTCCCTTGCGCAGGGCATCCACGGCCGTCGCCATGTCCCCGTGGCCGGTGATTAGAACCACATCGCTGTCGCCCAGTTCCGGAATTTCCTTCAAGGCGGTTAAAAGGGAGATTCCGTCCATCCCGGGCATGCGGATATCGGTTATCACCAGAGGATAGAAGTTCTGCCGCGCTTCTTCCAGCGCCTTGAAGGGATCCGGCAAGCCCTGGGGGTCGTGCCCCAGATCCTGCAGAACCAGACACAGGCTTTGCAGACTGTCCCTGTCATCGTCTACAACCAGAATGCGCACTGGATCCCTCGCTTGAGAACAGAACGCAGGGCAATTTTACGGTGAAATTGCCCTAATAAATTTGTTTCATCCATTCCTCCACCACTCGGAGGTCGTCGTCGCCGCGCTCCAGGGGCTTCCCCGTGACCAGATGGGGGGCCGTCCCGGCCATGAAGGGCAGAAAATATGTTTCCCGGGAGCCGGCTCCGGCCAGATACCCGGTCTGGGCGTCCACCTGGGAGAAGGAAATTCCCGGAGGCACGGAAAAATCCTGGGGAGGGTAAAGAGGATCGACCGTCTGGCGGTAGCGGATAAAAATGGGCAGTGCGGCGCGGCCCCCGGTTTCCATGCGGCCCATGGGGGAGTTGTTGTCGTAGCCCACATAGACGCTGGTTACAAGATAGGGGGAAAAGCCGATGAACCAGGCATCGCGCTCGTCATTGGAGGTTCCTGTCTTGCCGGCCACAGGCCTGCCCAGGACGCGGGCGCGGGCGGCGGTGCCGGCGTTGACCACTTCCTTGAGCAGGGTGGCCATGATAAACGCGTTTTGTTCCGAAACGGCCTCCTGAATATCGGGGTCAAAGGCCACCAGAGAGTGCTGCCAGCAGTCCTGAACCTCCCGGATGATGCGCGGCTTTATGCGCATGCCCTTGTTGGCGAAGGCGGTATATGCCTCGGCCATGGCCTGGGGGGTGGCCTCATAGCTGCCCAGGCTGACGGCCAGCACATCCGGAATGTCTCCGGGGATGCCGAGTTTTTTGGCCCGCTCCACAATGGCCGGCATGCCGATCTGCTGGGCGACGCGCACGGTGCAGAGATTGCGGGATTTGGCCAGGGCCGTGCGCAGGAGGATGGGCCCCAGAAATTTTCCGTCAAAATTGCCCGGCCGCCACAGCTTGCTGCCGGCTGAGGCGGGCAGGACAAAAGGGGCGTCCAGCAGGATGCTGCCGGCGGTGAGTCCGTGGTCCAAAGCGGCGGAGTAGACTATGGGCTTGAAGGAGGAGCCGGGCTGGCGTTTGGCCTGGGTGGCGCGATTGAACTGGCTTTCCGGGGAAAAGGCATATCCCCCCGCAATGGCCACCAGATCGCCCGAGGCCACGTCAATGGAAGCGACGGCTCCCTGCAGGTCGGGCATCTGTTCCAGGCAGAGAGGAATGGGGTTTTCCGGGGTCGCCTCCGCGGCGGAGTATGCCTTTTCGGGGCCGTTTTTATCCCCGGGGCGAAAGGGCCGGCTCACCGGGTTGGCCGTGCCCTCGGCTCCTACGGCCGAAACCCAGACAACATCCCCCACAGCCAGAACCTTGGCCGCATCCGCAACCCGGCCCGCGGCCTCCGGGGAAATATTGGTGTTGGGGGTGCGGGCCCAGCCCATGGTCCTGATGTCGATATATCCCCTGTACCGTTCGCCCAGAGCGATTTCGGCCCCGGCCCGGTTCACGGCTGTTACCAGGCCCTTGACCCAGTTGGCGTTCTCCAGATCCTGAGGCGAGAAGGAAGCCTTGCTCAGAAAGCCGGCGAAGGCGTCCGGAGGCAGTTTCTGCAGGGGGCCGAGCCAGCCCCGGCGCTGGCAGGCGTCATGCAGTCCGGCGCGCAGGGCGGTTTCCGCCGCCCGCTGATGCACGGGATCCATCGCCGTGTAGACGTGCAGGCCGGCCTCGTAGACCACCCGTTCCTCATAGGGGGTGGCGCTCCTCTCTTCCGGAGAGCGGCTGGGATCGTGGGTGGACATGTCCAGGGGTATTTTCTTGTTGCGGACATTTTCCTCGGTGAAGTAGGCCAGGAGCTGGCGGCGCACTTCCTCCAGATACCAGGATCCCACGGACCAGGAAGGGTCGGGCAGGCTGCGGTAGACCAGAGGCTGGGCCAGGGCTTTGTCGTACTCCTCGCGGGAGATGAAGCCCTCCCGCAACATGCGGCCCAGTACCCATTCCTGCCGTTCCTTGATGTTTTCAGGTTCCGCAAAGGGGTTGTTGCGCGAAGGCGCCTTGGGCAGGCCGGCCAGAACGGCGCTTTCGGCCAGAGTCAGTTCCTCCACATGCTTGGCGAAGTATGTCCTGGCCGCGGCCTCCACCCCGTAGGAACTGTTGCCGAGATAGATCTGGTTCAGATAAATGTACAGAACCTGTTCCTTGGTCAGGTATTTTTCCAGCCTGTAGGCCAGAATGGCCTCTTTCAACTTGCGTTCGTAGCTGCGCTCCGGGGTCAGCAGAAGACGTTTGACCACCTGCTGGGTAATGGTGCTGCCCCCTTCCCTGGGGCTACCGGACAGGAGATTTTTGAGGAAGGCGCGCATTATGGCTTTGAGGTCAATCCCCGGATGCTTGAAAAAGCGGGCGTCTTCCGCCGCCAGAAAGGCCATGGGCAAATGGGGGGGCATCTGTTCTATGTTCACCAGAAAGCGCTTTTCCCGGAAAAAATAACCCATGACGCTGCCGTCGCGGGCGTACACGGTGGTCACCTGGGGCGGCCGGTAGTCGGAAACTTTGGTAATGCTGGGCAGATCCTGGGAAGCCCAGAGATACAGCGCGAAAATACCGCCTGCGCCGGCAAGGCCCAGGGAAGTGAGGGAAAGCAGCGCATAAAAAAGCACGCGTTTCATGGACATAAGGGGAGCCGCCGGTTGGATGTTTTGTCAGGGCGCCCGGAACAAGTACATTTTGCGATGAGAATATTGCCAATTGTGTCAGAAATTACCCCGCCGCCCGCGACGACAAGCTCAAAGGGGCGTTGCTCCGGAAGGCAGACCCCAGTCCCGGCGCAGGGCTTCGTACAGCGCGCGCGCCTCATCCGGGGTAAGGCCCAGAATCGCCAGCCCTTGCGCCGGCGACCCGGCCCGGCGCGCGATGAGGCAGGTTTCGGGCTGGAACAGGGTGGCTGTCCTTCCCTGTATCCAGGCCGGGAAGAGCAGACAATACCACGGGCGTACTTGCCTTGGCAAACGGCATCCGTCCTCCCCCAGAAAGACGCAGGAGCCGTCCGGGCCAAGACGCAGGCGGAAATGCCCGCCTCCGGGAGGGAAGAGCTTGCGAACCAGATCCCGGTCCAGGGTAAAGAGCCGGCGCATGGCCGCCATAAATCCGGGTGTGTTGTCCTCCTCCGCGCAGATGGCGTCGCCGCCGCGCGGAGGGCGGATGGCGGACAGGGGGGAAGCCGGGTAAAGATCCGCCGCCCCGGCGGAACCCCCGCCACCGGCCAGGGCCGCATGGGGGAGCAACCGTCGCCACTCCGCCTCGGACAGGGGAAAGATCAGGTGGGCCGCCTCCGGGTCCGTCTTACAGCAGCTCCGCCCCCCGGCCGCGCACCGGGCGCAGAGTTCCCCGCCCCGCGGAAAGATTCCTGCGTGGCACATAGCTCTAATAACGCTCCCGGCCGGACCTGGGCCAACGGCCTGTGAAACCGTAGGCAGGCAGAAAGCCGAAGGTCCGCCCGGGCTTTCCCCTGTGCAGGGAGGGATAGGCCGAGGGCCTGTCCGGAAGGGAGGCGAACATATCCCGCAACTGTCGGGGAATGGCGCGCAGGGGCGCGCGGGCCACATACAGGGCGTCCCAGCCGGAGCGGGATCCGGGGGTTTCCGGCCCGGGATCCCTGCCGGCAGGTATGCGGCCGTTGGGGTCCGGCCAGAAATCATACTGGTTGAGCCGCCGTCCGAAGTCCGCGCAAAAGACGACGGGACGGCCGGGAATGTAGAAAGCCAGCTCGGCGGCCACGCCATAGGAGTCGGAAAAGAAAAAGACCTCTTCCGGGCGGGGCATGGCCTGGCGCAGGGAGTCCAGTTCCCGGCCCAGGTCGCTCCAACCCTTGAGGCGCAGAGTGGGATCAAGAAATTCCGGCAGGGGCAGCAGGCGGGTTAGACCGGCCTGGCCGTGGACCGCCAGGCCGGCAATCAGGCTGGCGGCCGCGCAGGCTTTCAGGATTCCCCGTCTGCGCATCCGGATTTCGTCCGCTCCCAGGGCGGCCAGGACAAAGCCCGCGACATAGCTCATGGCCGGCCAGTTGGGGTAGACGCGGGAGTGGAAACTCCAGAGGACAAAGAAGAGCCACAGGGGCCAGAACTGCAGACAGAGCAGGAGGCGCAGGCGGGAAGCCTCGTCTCCCGCCCCTTGCCCTCGCAGATGGGAAAGGCAGGATCGGGCCAGGCGCGCGCCCTGCCAGAGCATCAGGGCGAGCCACCAGGGTAGCGCCAGGGCCGCCTGGGAACCCAGAAATTCGGGAACGCGATCCGGGCGCAGCAGGGGCGCGGGATCTGCGCTGGCCGCCCCCAGTCCGGCCAGCCCCGCCAGATGCCGAAAGGTTACGAAATCATTGCCGGCGTTCCAGGCCAGGCTGGGAGCCAGCCCCAACAGCGCTCCCCCGGACAGGGCCAGGACGGCGAGCCTCCAGGCGCGGGCGCGGAGCGTCCCCCGGCGGCGCAACAGCCAGCAATAGGCCAGGGCCGGAGGCAGGAAGGCCAGCATGGTGAACTTGGACAGGACTCCCAGGCAGGCGCAGAGAGCCAGACCCCACAGGGGCCAGCAGGCTCCGGGACGCCCGGTCAGGCCGGTGAGGCAGGCCAGCCCGCCTGTCCAGCACAGGAGGAGTGGGTTGTCCGTGGTCATGAGCACGCCCCCGACAATGAACATCGGGCTGGAATTGGCGATGAGCAGGGTGGCCAGGGCCAGCCCCGGCCGGCGCAGGAGGATCCCCAGCCAGGCGTAGATCAGCCCCTGGACGGCCAGGCTGTTAAGAACAGCCCCGAAACGGACTCCCAGTTCCGTATGGCCGAAAACTCCGGTCCACAGGGCGATGATCCAGGCAATGAGCGGACCTTTGGAGTAGTATCCGGGTTGGAGGCGGCGGGACCAGTCCCAGTACTGGGCCTCATCCTGAGCCAGATCCAGTTGTCCGGAAGAGGCTATCCACAGCCGGGCCAGAGTGCAGGACAGGATGATTCCCAGGGCGCAGAGTCCCGGCCGGCGGAGAAAGAAGGGAACCGGCATCAGTCGCCTCCGGCCGGCAGGCGGGCGCGGTACCGCCGGACAGCCGCGTTGTGCTCGGAGATGGTCCTGCTGAAGACATGGCCGCCGTCGCCCTGGCCTGTGGCGACAAAATAGAGAAAGCCGTGTTTCTCGGGCAGGGCCGCAGCCAGAAGGGAAGCCAGGCTCGGCGAGCAGATGGGGCCGGGCGGCAGACCGGCGTGGGCATAAGTATTATAGGGGTTGGCCGGATCGCGGATCTGGGAGCGCCGGATGGGGCCGGAAAAGGCCGGCCCCAGGCCATATATGATGGTGGGGTCGCATTGCAGGAGCATACCCAGGCGCAGGCGGTTGGCATAGACTCCGGCAACGCGGGGACGCTCCGGGGGAACGCCGGTTTCCTTTTCCACCAGCGAGGCCAGGATGACCAGGCGGCTCAGGGCCGTTTCATCCACGTCTGAGGGCTGCTGAGGGCCGTCGTCTTTCCAGGCGTCCTTGGCGGGAAGATCCTCGGGAAGAGGGCATCCTGGAGTGAGGGTGGCGTTGGCGCCGGGCAGGGTGGAGTTGGCGGGCAGGGGAGGGGCCTGGTGGGATGCGGCGCGTCCGGCGGCGGTGAGGACCACGCCTTGGCGCGGGGGAAGGCTGTTCCAGAGCGGAGCTGTTCTGCGCCAGAACATCCGCACCATCATGGAAGCTATGTCCCGCGCCTGTTTCTTGTCCGGAGGGGTGCGCGGCCCGCGCAGAAAGTAGGTTTCCGGAAAGAGAAAACCCTCGGCGTTGCCAAAGGGGATATGGTGCTCCCGCAGGAAGGCCGGGTCATGGATAACCGCGTTGAAGTCCTCAAAGAGGATAAATCCTTGTTGCTCCAAGGCATTCGCTGTTTCCCACCAGGACAGCCCCTCGCGCACCAGGAGGCGGTGGAGAAAGGGCCGGCCGGAGGTGATCTGATCCAGAACCCTCCCGGGAGTCCAGCCGCCGCTTACCAGGAATTCACCGGCCTGGATCCGGCCCTGGGCGTTGCGCAAGAGAGCCAGCAGCCGGAAGCGGCGGGCATCGGCGATCACCCCGGCCGCGGCCAGATCCGCGGCCACGCGTTCCAGGCTGGCCCCGTGCCGGATGGAAAAGAGGGTCTCCTTGTTTTCCGCGGAGGCCGGGGTGGTCAGAAAATGATGGGCGTCCCAGGCCGCCAGGGCGCTGCCGCAGGCCGCCAGGGCCAGCAGGAGGAAACAGATGTTGCGGAGGAATCTTTTCAATGTTTGTCCGCTCCGCGCAGAAAGGTCTCCAGAATGGTCACGGCCGCGGCCTGATCCAGGAGGGCGCGCAGTCCCCGGCCGGATTTTCCGGCTTCGCGCAGGCGCTGTTCCGCCTCCCAGGAAGTGAGCGTTTCCTCCACTAGGTGGACCGGCAGGCCGAGGCGCCGCCGCAGTTCCTCCGCCAGGCCGCGGACCAGCCCGGCCGTCTCTCCGTCCGTCCCGTCCCGGCGCAAGGGAAGTCCCAGCACCAGGGCTCCGGCCTTTTCCTGCGCCGCCAGGGCGAGGATGTCGGCGAAAAAGGCTTTTCTGCCGCGCATGGGCAAGGTCGTCCGGGGAAAAGCGAGGATGCCGTCCGGATCGCTGACGGCGATGCCGGTGCGTTTTTGTCCGTAGTCAATGCCCAAGTATATCACGCCTTCTCCCTTGCCGGCTGGTCTTCTTCTCCGGGCTGCCGGGCCAGCCGGTCCAGGGAAACGTAGCGCAGGCCGTTTTCCGCCGGGGCGCCGCCCAGAATCCGTTTGCACAGGCGGGTCCAGCGCGGGCCCAAAGCCAGGGCGGCCAGATATTCCAGAGTGTGCAGAACCCGCTTTTCCTCGTGGCGCGGCAGGAGAATGCGCTGGAGGCCGAGTTTGCAGGAAGGGCAACTGACCAGAATGGGGGCTTCGTCAGCAAGGTCGGAGAGGTCGGCATCCAGGCGGGCGCGTTTTTTGGCGCGGATTCTGTTGTAAATGGCCGGCGAAGAAATGGCTCCCAGGCCGGATTCGCCGCAGCAGCCGGGGCTGATGGCCACGGGCGCGCCCGTGAAGCGGGCGAGATCGGCGGCGTAGAGGCTATGCCCCTTGACCGGGGAAATGTCGGGAAGCTCCCCGTGGCAGGGGGTGTGGTAGAGAAGAGGCGAAGCCGCGTCCTGCGGGAAGGGGGAGAGATGGGAGAACAGGAAGTGGGCCGCGTCGTCCATTTCCAGGGGCGTCCCGTCCAGAGCGGGAGGAGGGAGGAAATGGCGGCGCATGCCGTTAAGGCATGTGCCGCAGGAGGTCAGGAAGCGGCTCAGGGGGAGATCCATCTCCCTGGCCTTTTGGGCCAGGAGGCGTAATTGGGCGAGATTCCTATCCCGGTTCGCGGCGAATTCATTTTGCGCCCCGGCGGCCAGCAGGGGATAGCCGCAGCACAGGGCCTCCCCCGGCAGGAGTACTGCGTAGCCGGCCCGCAGGAGCAGGGCGAGACCGGCAAGGCCGATATTGCGCAGAAAAATGCTGCTGCCGCAGCCGGGGAAATAGAGGACCGCGCCTCGGATCGCCGCCTGATCGCTCCGGGGCAGAAAGAAGGAGCCTTTGTCCAGACGCAGGATCTCGGCCAGGGAGCGGTACGCCGGCCGGGGACCGGGGGCGGAAAACAGGGGATTGGCGAAGCGGGCGCGCCAGGAGGCGGGGATCGCCGGGAGAACCCTGTTCTGCAGGGCCTGCCCCAGAGCGGCCAGACGGGCGGCCCTGGGGATGCGCGCCGGGGGATCGGCCGCCAGATGGCGCAGAATGCGCAGGCGCAGAGGATGGCCGCCCGCCCCCTCTTCCACCAGATGGCCGCGTAAGGTGAGGGCCACTTCGTCCGAGGGGATCTTCACCGGACAGACGGCCATACATTTGCCGCAGCCCGTGCAGTGTTCCACCAGATTCTGGAGCTGGGCCAGGAGAGAAGGGTCCACCCGGCCGTGATTCACCTGGGAGTAGTACAGGGCTTCCACCAGCGCGCCCAGGGCCAGGTTTCTGTTGCGCGGATGGTGGAGCATGGACTGCTCGGGGTAGTGCATGGGACAGAATTGTTTGCACTTGCCGCAGCGGGTGCAGACCTGAATGTGGGTCAGCAGGGAGATAAGCCTCTCCTTGTCCTGAAGACCGCTTTGCCGGAGATCCTGAATGAGGCGGTTGAAAGAAAAGGTAAAGGGGGCGACGGGCAGGGCGCGCTGAGTGAGCTTGGCCGGGTTGAAAATGTTTTTTGGATCCACAAGCTGTTTAAATACTTGAAATTCAGCTATCTTGTCCTGGCGGAGGAAGCCTATTTTGGTTATGCCCACGCCGTGTTCGCCGGTGACTTCTCCCTTCAGGGTCTGGGCCATGGACATGGCCAGCCCGGCCACTTTTTCGGCATCCCGCAACATATCCGGGTCATTGGAGTTCACCGGGATATTGACGTGCCAGTTGCCGTCGCCGGCGTGCATGTGGCTGGCGACGCTGATGCAGGTGTCCCGCATGCGGTCCTCAACGGCGGCGATCCTGTCTCCCAGGGAAGGATGGGATTCGGCCAGGGCGCGCAAAAAGAGGCGGGCGTGCAGGCGCAGTTCCTGGTCGGAGAGATCCGCGGCGGTGATTTCTCCCTGGATGATGCGGGAGGCATAGGCCAGTTCTCCGGGGATCCGGTCCTCCTCCTCCGGCAGGCCGGGCAGATCTCCCACTCGTTTGAGGGCGGAACGATAGGCGCGGGCGGCATATTCCAGGTTCAGCCCCTCCAGATAGCGGGCGAACTCCGGAATGGCCTGCAAGGGGAGGACCACGTCCTCATTGATCTTGAAGCCGGAGGTCCGCTTGGCAATGGCCGAAAGGCGATGCCTGTCCTCCCAGAAGAGTTCGCCTTCCCGCTCGTCCCCGGCCGTGAAAACATCCACCCCGTCATAAGTGCCGCAAATCTGGACCACATGGCGCACAGCCTCGTCCAGGGCGGCGGTGTCGTCGCTGTCCAGTTGCAGGATCAGCACGGACAGGGGGTCGCCCTCGTAGAGGAGGGACTTTTTCCGGTAGTCAATAGCCTGGATGTATTTCGTTCCGAATTCCTCCAAGGCGGTAATTTTGACCAGATCCCCCCGCCGGCGGATATCGTTGCGCAGGGCCACCACGTCTGTGACTACCAGCATGCAGTTTTCCAGGGAGCGGCCGAAAAACTCCAGGGCCATGACCCTGTGGTGGGCAGGCTGGCGGTGCAGGATGAAGGTGGCGTCCAGAATGACTCCGTCCGTGCCCTCTTTCTGCACACCCGGCAGTCCTTCCAACGTTTTGTTGGTGACATCCTTGCCCAGGCCAGGCGCGCGCAGGCTGATGCCCGGCAGCCGGATCAGGGTGCGCAGGCCGCCGGAGAGGTCGCGCACCTCAAAGACTGCGGTCTCTTCAGGGTGAATTTTGTGCCGGGGGTGGTTCTGGCGCAGAATTGTAATAATCTCGCCGGTGGGCGTGACCATGCGGTAGGAGAGCAGATTGTCTATGGTGGTGCCGTATTCAAAGCACAAAGGCCCGCCGGCGTTTTCCGCGATGTTGCCCCCGATGGTGGAGGCCGTTCTGGAGGCCGGATCAACGCTGAACAGCAGGCCGTGTTCCGCGGCCGCGGTAATGGCGTCGTTGGTTATGACTCCGGCCTGCAGGGTCAGGGTGAGGCCGTCCTGGTCCAGGGGGCCTATGGCCGTCAGCTTGGTCAGAGCCAGGATAACGCTGCGCTTGCGGGCCGGAATGGCGCCTCCGGTCAGTCCTGAGCCGCCTCCGCGCGGCACCAGGGCGAAGTGCATTTCGTTGGCCAGACGGACGACATTGCTGACGGCCTCGGCCGTTTTGGGGGTGATGATCAGAAGGGGCAATTCCAGGCGCAGGTCCGTTGCGTCAGTGGCGTTTTCCACCAGGTCGTGGGGGCTGGCGCTGATATCCTCCGGGTCCAGGATGGCGCCCAGGCGGGCGATGACCTCTTTGCGGAAAGCCAGATCGCTTTCATGGGCGCTCCAGAACATGGTCAGGCCCTCGGCCAGGGAATTGGCGTAGTGGTGGGCCAGGGCCTTGCGCGAATTTTCAAAGCGCTCGTTCACGCTGCGGCGCACGGTTTCCGCCGCGACAAAAGGATTGTAGCGGACCAGGAAGAGTTCTTCGGCGATATCCGTGGTCAGCCGCCGGACTCCTTCCGGCCATTCGGCGAACTCCTGCTCGCTGATGCGCAGAATGCGCGGTACCAGGGTGGCGGCGTTTATGGAAATGTGCGGGCCTTTGGAAAGCATGGAAGATCCTGTTCAGGAGGCGGGTTAAGTTCGTCGATTCTGAAAAAGGCCATGCGGCCTTTCGCTCAAGATCGCTTCGCGAAAAAGCGTGGTTTGCGGCTCGTTCCGCAACGCTGCGGGGCGCCGGGCTTGCCGCTCCCGGGCGGGGGGTTTGGGCCGGAGTTACAATGAATATGTGCTTTCCTATAAGCCCCACCGGAGGGCTTGGCAAGCCGGGCGCCCCGCCGGCAAGGCGGAGAGCCTCCCGGGTGAATTTTTTGCCTCTCTTTCTCTTTTTCCTTGCGGCCGCGCCCCGGTTTGTTGCAGGATACTGCCGGCCCCGCCAGGTAGCGGGACGCCCGCCCCGGCGTCTTTCCGGCGCAAGGGCCATGTGCAACCTGGAGATCTGCATGAACCCCGTCTTGCGTACCTTTCTTCGGGCAGTCCTTGTCCTGGCGCCGTTGGTCCTGTCCTTTCCGGTTCCGGCCCCGGCCGCCGACGAGCAGGTCCGGGAGGCCGTGCGCCGGGTTTTGCGGGAAAACCCGGAACTGATCCTGGATGTACTCAAGGAGAACAGCGAACTGGTCCTGGAAATCGCCCAGCAGGGCCAGACCCTGCGCTCCCGCCGGACCATGCGCGCCCAATGGGAAACCGATCTGCGCACACCCAAGTCTCCCCGTCTGGAAGGACGCGCGTTGCGGGGCAACCCCCGCGCTCAGGTGACCATCGTGGCCTATTCCGACTACCTGTGCCCTTACTGCCGTCTGGCCGAGGAGAATCTTCAGGTTCTCATGCGCAAGTACGAAGGCAAGGTGCGCCTGGCCTTCAAGGCCCTGCCCAATGCCAAGAACGCGTTGTCCGTGACGGTGGCCAGGTATGGCCTGGCGGCCTTCAACCAGGAGGAGGACAAGGCCTGGAGATTTCACGATGCCCTCTTTGCCGAGGCTGAAAAGATTGAAAAAAACGGCGATGCCGTGGTCAAGGCCCTGGCCGTTAAACACGGCCTGGACCTGAAGCGCCTGTTGGCGGATTCCGCCTCCGCCCGGACGCAGGAACGCCTTGCCGCCGACGAGGCGGAGGCGGAAGGCTTCGGCATCCGCGGAACACCCTATTTCCTGGTGAACGATCTTCTGGTGCGCGGGGCCGTGCCCCGGGACATGTTTGAGGAGGCCTTGCAGAAGGCTCTGACTCTTAAAGATAAGCAGTAGGAAAGACCATGCCTGCCATCGGAACTCCCCTGACAGCCTCGGCCACCCGGCTCATGCTTCTGGGAGCCGGGGAACTTGGCCGCGAGGTGGCCATGGAGGCCATGCGCCTTGGCCTGGAGGTCATCGCCGTGGACCGCTATCCCGGCGCCCCGGCCATGCAGGTGGCCCACGCGAGCCACGTCCTGAACATGCTGGACGGCGCCGCCTTGCGGCGTCTGGTGGAGAAGGAACGGCCGGATTTCCTTGTGCCGGAAATAGAAGCCATTGCCACGGACGTCCTGCTGGATCTGGAAGCGGAAGGTTTTCGCGTCATTCCCACTGCCAGAGCCGTCCGTCTGACCATGGACAGGGAGGGCATCCGCCGCCTGGCAGCCGAAGAACTAGGCCTGCCCACCTCTCCCTACCGTTTTGCCGGAAGCCTGGAGGAACTCCGCGCGGCTGTCCGCGACCTTGGTCCGCCCGTCGTGGTCAAGCCAGTCATGAGTTCTTCCGGCAAGGGGCAGAGCGTGGTCCGCTCCGAGGCCGGCCTGGACGCCGCCTGGGATTACGCCCGGAAGGGGGGCCGAGCCGGCGGGGAGCGGGTCATCGTGGAGGGGTTTGTTCCTTTTGATTACGAAATTACCCTGCTCACCGTCCGCCATGTCGGCGGAGTTCTCTTCTGCGATCCCATCGGGCACCGCCAGGAAGATGGCGATTACCGCCAATCCTGGCAAACCCAGCCCATGCAGCCCCAAGATCTGGAAGCGGCCCGCGACATTGCCGGGAAAATCACCGCGGCCCTGGGCGGGCACGGGATCTTCGGGGTGGAGCTTTTCGTCCGCGAGGCCCGTGACGGAAAGCCCGGAACAGTCTGCTTCAGCGAGGTTTCCCCCCGACCGCACGACACCGGTCTGGTTACCTGCGTTTCCCAGAATCTTTCCCAGTTCGCCCTGCACGTGCGCGCCATTCTCGGCCTGCCCATTCCCGGGTTGCGCCGCCATGGCCCCGCGGCCTCCGCCGCTGTCCTGGCCTTCGGCTCAGGCGGGGCGCCCCTGTACACGGGCCTGGAAAAGGCCCTGGCCGAGCCGGATACCTCTCTTGCCCTCTTCGCCAAGCCGGAAGTGGCCGGCCGCCGCCGCATGGGCGTGGCCCTAGCCCTGGCCCCCACTCTGGATGAGGCCAAAGCCAGGGCCTGGCGGGCCGCCGAGGCCGTGCGGGTGAAATTGCGGGACTGATTGCCGTAAGCGCAATTTATTCGCGCATTCAAGCGCCGGATTGGGCCTTGGCCGGAGAAGGGCCGGGGACGCGCTGCAGGAGCCGGGGCAGATAGGGGCTGTCCGGCAGGGCGCAGAGAATTGCGTCGCCCGGGTCTGCCCCCCGGCGGCGGCGGACGCGGCGCAGCAGCAGATTCAGCCGGCGCAGGCGGCGGTGGAGGGCGCCTTCTTCCGGGGCGGAATGGCTCAGCTCCTCCTCCGGCGGGCGAGGCACGGCTACTCCGGCCTCGACGAAGCCGCTGTTTTTAAGAATGGTATAGGCCATGCGCCCTTCCGGCGGGAGGCGGGAAAGGTCTTCCAGCACCAGAGGTTTCCCCGCCCCGGGGAGATGGTCCAAAAGGCCGTCCGCCAGGGCTTCCCTGATTTTTGCCTCTGCCACCAGGGCAACGGCGTCCAAAGCGTTCATGTCTTTACGGCCTTACGGGATTGGGATTTTGCGGAAATCAGCGCCAGCGCCCTAGAGCAGTCCAACTTTTTCAAAGTTAAAATGCTTTAGCACCGGGGATTCGCCCAGAACTTCAATTATAGCCCGCCGGCGGAGGCATGCAAGAGAAAATTTCCTCTCCTCTCTCCCCGGCCGAGCGGCGCGAGATCTGCGCCCTGGTCGCCGCCGGGCGTCACCTGCCCCTCCGCTACAGAGATCGTCTATTTCAGGAGGAGGATCACGCCGCGCCGGTTACCCTTCCCGCCCCGAGTCCGCGCGAATATTTTCCCGCCAGGGGCAACCCGGCCTGTTCCCGGGTCAATACTCTGATCCGGGGCGATAACCTGGCGGTTCTCCAGGCTATGCTGGACGGCCCTTTGGACGGCGTTGCACCGGCAGCCGGAGGGGTCCGGCTGATCTATCTGGACCCTCCCTTCGCCGTGGGCGCCCATTTCCCTGTGGTGCTGGATGTGGGCGGAAGAAAGAGCGCGCTGGCCGCCACCGCCTACAGCGATGTCTGGCGGGAAGGGCCGCAATCCTTCCAGCGCATGATCTCCGCCCGCCTTCCCCTCATGCGAGATCTGCTGGCGGATGACGGCAGCATCTACGTCCACTGCGACTGGCGCGCCGTTTCCTTCTTCCGTCTCTTTCTGGACTATCTTTTCGGGCCGGATCATTTTCTGGGGGAAATCATTTGGCACTATACCGGCGGCGGCCGTTCGCGCCGGTATTTTTCCCGCAAGCACGACACCTTGCTGCACTATGCCAAATCCCGTCGCTGGATCTTCCATCAGGATGCCGTCCGGGTTCCCTATGCCGCTACCAGCGGCTTTGCCCGGAGCGGCATTGTCAGCGCCGCCGGAAAAAAATATTCTCCCAATCCCTTGGGCACGCCTGTGGACGACGTCTGGTCTCTGCCCATTGTCAATCCTATGAGCCGCGAGCGCCTGCCCTATCCCACCCAGAAACCGGAGGTTCTGCTGGAGAGGATTCTGCGGGCATCCTCTAGTCCGGGCGATCTGGTGGCGGATTTTTTCTGCGGTTCCGGCACCACCTTGGCTGTGGCCGAGCGCCTGGGCCGCGCCTGGCTGGGAGCGGATTCCTCCCCCTTTGCCCTCCAGACGACCCGCAAGAGGCTGCTGGCCCTGCGCCGAACCCTGGAACACAGTCCTCCTCTGGCCATTCTGGACTGCGCGCCGCCGCGGCAGGACGCGCCTTTCGCCATCCTTCTGGACCGGCGGACCTTTACCTATGATCCGCCGGAGATCGCGGCCGCTGTCCGCAGGGTTCCCGGCGGCATTGTGGTGGAACTGCGCGGTTTTCTGGTCAGGGACAGGGAAGGGGAAGGCAGCCTGTTGGTGCGCGGAGGCCTTTTGTGCCGGCGCGAAGGCGTAAGAACGGCGCCTCTGATGCGGACCTGGCGGGACTGGGTGGATTCCTGGAGCCTGGATGCGGCTCCCGCGTCCGGCTGTTTTGTCAGCCTGTGGCAGGGCCTACGCCGGCGGGGGGAGGAGGGGATAGATCTGGCCAGCCCTGTTCTGCCGGCCGGATCTCCCGTAGTGTCCGTCCGGGTGGTGGACATTTTCGCCCGGGAGCATACCAGGCTTTTCCCTTTGGGGGAATACGCGACAAGGTGAAACAGCTCTTTCTGCCCAGCGCCGCCTTTAGCCGGCGGGCCTTTCTGAAAAGGGCCTTTTTCAGGATCGACTGAATAATAAAGGGAAAACATCGTCCGGCGGCCGCTTTCTTCTCTTGGAGAGAGCGGTTGCGCCGCGGGGGATCTGAGGCCATGAACACGACCGGGACTGCGCTCTCCGCTTTTAAGGCCTACGACATCCGGGGCCGGGTACCGGGGGAGGTGAATCTGGAACTTGCCCGCAAACTGGGTCTGGCCTTCGCGGCGGAGTTCGCGCCCCGCGAGGTCTGCATAGGCCGGGACGCCCGGCTGTCCAGCCGGGATCTGTCCCTGGTGCTGGAAAACGGACTGCTGGACGGAGGGGCTGATGTTACGGACATCGGGCTGTGCGGCACGGAGGAGCTGTACCATGCCGTTTTCAGCCAGGGCTTTGACGGGGGGATTATGGTCACCGCCAGCCACAACCCGAAGGACTGGAACGGCTTTAAGCTGGTCCGGGGAGGGGCGCGGCCGCTGAGCGGTGAGAGCGGCCTGTTCGCCCTCAGGGAGCGCATACTGGCCGGGGATCTGCCCCTGGCGGCGCGTCCCGGCCGAAGGAGGAAAAAAGACTTCCGATCCGCCTATGTGCGGCATCTGATGTCCTTGCTGGGAGATGCTGGTTCCCTGGCGCACCTGACCATCGTAGCTGACGCAGGCAACGGCTGCGCCTGGCTGCCCTTGCGGGAATTGCGCGAATATCTGCCCTGCGTCCTGGTCCCGTTGCGCCGGGAGCCGGACGGGAATTTCCCCCACGGGGTGCCCAACCCCCTGCTGCCGGAGAACCGGCAGACCACGCGCGCGGCGGTGCTGGAGCACGGGGCCGGCCTGGGCCTGGCCTGGGACGGAGATTTCGACCGCTGCTTTTTCTTTGATGAAGAGGGTAATTTCGTGGAGGGATACTACATGGTGGGCCTTCTGGCGGCCGCTCTTCTGGCCCGCCATCCGGGGGAAACCATCCTGCATGATCCGAGGCTGACCTGGAATACCAGGGAAATCGTGGAAGAGGCCGGGGGCATTGCCCTGGAAACCAGGACCGGGCACGCCTTTTTCAAGGACCGGATGCGGACGGAGGGGGCCTTGTACGGGGGCGAAATGAGCGCCCATCATTATTTCCGGGATTTCGCCTGCTGCGACAGCGGCATGCTGGCCTGGCTCCTAGTCTATCAGCTTATGAGCCGGACGGGAAAGCCCCTGTCTCAACTGGTGGGGGAGCGCATGCGGCGTTATCCGGCCAGCGGGGAGCGCAACTGCTCTCTGGATGATCCCGCGGCCGCCCTGCTTCTGGCGCGGGAAAAATACGCCCCTCAGGCTCTGCGGATTTCCTGCGTGGACGGGGTGAGCATGGAGTTCGCCGACTGGCGCTTCAACCTGCGGCCGTCCAATACCGAACCCCTGGTCCGCCTCAATGTGGAAAGCAGGGGGGATGAGCCCCTGATGCGCCGCAAGACGGAGGAGATTCTGGCCCTGCTGGCCGGAGGGGATTCTGCTTCCCGCTGAAAAGGGCCTGCGGTCTTGATTTCTTTAGCGCAGTCCAACTTTTAAAAGTTAAACTGCTCTATTCCTCCCGTCCGGGATCCAGGGGTTTGTCCGCAGGGGCAAGAACAGTGACTTTGTGGCTGATGGTCCGGCTTTCCCCAGGTTGCAGGGAGAGTTTCCAGCGGTAGATTTTCGTTCCGCCCTGCCTCGGGTCCAGAGACGCTTCCTCGGGCGGGGGAGTGGAGGAAATGCGGACGGTAATGGCGCTGTCCCGGATCTGGGGCGAAGGATCCTCCACCCAGGCCAGCACAGGCCTGTTGCGGGTGTTGCGTACCAGGAAGTCCCAATGCCAGAGGACGGTCTGCTCTTTGTCCAGAAAGCCCTGTTCGCCGGTGACGTGTTTCTGATCCAGGCGGGTGGCGACAACCTGAGGATCGGCGCCGAAGTGGAGTAGGGCCGACCTGCCGTTCAGGGAGAGCCGTCTTTCGCCCACAAAGACGGTGTCCACAAAGAACCGGGCCTGGCCCGGCGGCAGCTCCAGAGCCTCTTTCAGGGAAAGGGAGGCGCTGAGAAATCCTTTGGGATTCAGGGCGGGGCGCAGGGTATAGTGAAATTGGGCCGGGTATTCGTTGCTGGCCAGGGGCACGGTGGTGGCAATGCCGCTTTCTATGTCGCGTCTGCCCAGGTTCCACAGACGGAAGACGCCTTTTTCCTCTTCCGCGGCGGCAGCGCCTTCTCTGGGAGGGGCCAGCAGGGCGTCCGGTTCCTCCGCAAGGGATAAACTGGACTGGACGGCGGCGATCTGCGCCGTACTCCTCTGCTGGCGGGCAAGGTTGCGGGGCCGGGGAGTCTCGGGCGCGGCCTCCGCAGTGCCGGCAGCCGTTATCGCGGCCAGGCGGATATGCCAGGGAGGCAGGGGGAGGGGATCGGGGTTGGTGTCCGGGCCGGAGGTGGAGATGAACACCTCCACATTTTTCCAGGCGAAGCCGGAGGACTGGAGCAGCGAGGCGCTCTGGGCGATGGTTAGGCTGTCTTTGCCGGGAAACGCGTTGAGATCGTAGAAGGCGCGCCAGGATCCCGGCAGGGTGTAGGAATAGCGCAGGAGGGAAATTTTGTTGTCTTGGGTTTCCGTCGGGATAAAAACGAAGCGGCGGCCATGCTTCCGGTCATAGTTGCGCAGGGCGTTTTCGGCCTCCTGCAGGAGGATGAGCTGGTCATCCCGCAGGCGTTCTCCGGAACTTTTGGCCTTGAAGAGGTCGGGAAGAATGTCCTTGAAGGCGGCATCCAGCTTTAGACGCTCCTCGGCTTTGATCTGACTGTTTTCTTTGTCGCGGATGCGCCAGAGCCTGAGGCGCAGGTCCAGAGTGTCCAGATTGGCGGTCAGGGCATCCGTCTTGTCCCTGAGGGTGACCAGGGTCTGCAGCAGGGCGCGGCGATCCGGATCGGTTTCTTCCTCGGGCCGGGTGGCCGGCGTCTGGGAAGAGGGCAGAAGGTTCCCTGAAGGCGCGCCGGCGCGCTGCGGAGGCAGGTCCGTTTCCGGGTCCGGCCAGGAAAAGCCGCTGGCCGGAAGGCCGTCCACGCTGGCGGAGAAGGAGGCTTGTCCGGCTGCGGCGGGCAGGGTCAGGAGGAAGCCGCGCCCGAGCCCGGCAATGGTTTCCGGAGGCAGGCGCTCTTCCACCGTGGCCTGAACCTGATTCGGGTAAAAAAGGGCGCTTACGGGCCGGGCTGGAGGCCTGGCGGCCGCGAAGGCGGCGCCGGCGAAAAGTTGGATGAGGCACAGGGCGGAGGGCAGAATTCTTTTCATGCTGGACCTCAAGGGTTGGTAAGCGGACAGGAACGGATTTTTTCCACCAGGGCGGTGGTGGAGAAGCCGGGGAGCAGGGGCAGGGAACGGACCGCGCCTCCGCAGGCCTTGACAAAGTCGGCGCCCACAATGGCCTCTTCGGGCCAGTCGCCGCCTTTGACCAGAATATTCGGGCGCACGGCCCGGATGAGGTCCAAAGGGGTATCCTCGTCAAATTCCACGATATAGTCCACCGAGGCCAGGTGGGCCAGGACAAAGGCCCGGACGGCGAAGGGATTGAGGGGCCGGTCCGGCCCCTTGCCCAGGCGGCGGACGGAGCCATCGCTGTTCAGGCCCAGGATCAGGGCGTCGCCCAGATCCCGGGCCTGCCGCAGCAGACGGGCATGGCCGGGGTGTACAAGATCGTAACAGCCGTTGGTGAAGACGATTTTTTTTCCCGCCCGGCGCAGGGAGGGCAGGAGCCGCAGAAGTTCCGGCCGGGACAGGATGGCCGGATGCCGTAGGGTGTCATAGGTCACAGGCGTTCTTCCGAGCCGGGCGAGGTTGAGGGGGCAAAGCCCCCTAGCTATTTCACTTTGAAATTGGTCTAGAGCGGTCCAACTTTTAAAAGTTAAACTGATCTAAAACCCAATAATACTGCGGACTTCCTCCATGGTTGCCTGGGCCACGGCCCTGGCCCGGGCATTGCCGGCTTCCAGAACTTCCTGGACATAGCCCGGCCGGGCGCTGAGACGGGCGCGCCGTTCCTGCATGGGGGCCAGGAAGGATTCCAGGCGGTCAAGGAGAATCTTTTTACAGTCAACGCAACCAAGGGCGGCTTTGGCGCAGCCGGCCCGGATTTCTTCCCTGGCTTGGGAGGGGGTGAGCAGCTCGTGGTAGGGAAAGAGATTGCAGACATCGGGGTTGCCGGGGTCGTGGCGGCGCAGGCGGGCCTTGTCCGTAAGCATGCCCTTGATCTTGGGGGTTATGGTATCCATGCCCTCGCGCAGAAAAATGCCGTTGTTATAACTTTTGGACATTTTGCGCCCGTCCAGGCCGGGGCATTTCGGGGTTTCAGTCAGCCGGGCCTCCGGCTCGGGAAAAAAGTCGCCATACATGTTGTTGAAGCGGCGGGCTATTTCCCGGGCGAGTTCCATGTGCGGGAGCTGGTCCTGCCCCACCGGAACCCAGCGGGCCTTGTAAATGATGATGTCCGTGGTCATGAGTACCGGGTAGCCGAGAAAACCATAGGTGGAGAGATCGCGGGAGGTGATCTGCTGCTGCTGTTCCTTGTAGGTGGGGCAGCGTTCCAGCCAGCTTACGGGAGTCACCATGGAAAGGATGAGGTGCAGCTCGGCATGTTCCTTGATCTGGGATTGCTGAAAGATTACGCAGCGCTCCGGGTCCAGGCCGGCCACCAGCCAGTCTTCAACCAGGGAGGGGATGAATTCCCGGATGGCCAGAGAATTTTCGTATTCGCTGGTCAGGGCGTGCCAGTCGGCCACAAAATAGAAAGCTTCCATGGTTTCCTGCATGGCGACCCAGTTCTCAAGCACGCCGAAATAGTGCCCGAGATGCAGTTCGCCGGTGGGGCGCATGCCGGAAAGAACGCGGTCCCGGGCAGCCGCTGGTGGGGGGGAGGAGGTTGCGGACATGGCGTCTCCGGGTATGAAAATGTCTTTCATAAGCGCAAGCGGGCCAGTTGACCAAGAATGACGGGGTCCAGCCCGGTGAGGAAGCCGATGGCGGCCACCGTGGCCTGGATGCAGGGCACAAGAATGGAACCGGGCAGATTCGTGGCCAGGAGGAGAATGACAAGCAGCAGGCCGAACCGCCCCACGCTGTTGTATGCCCTGGCCAGAGGGCCGGGCAGCAGGCCGCCCAGGATGTGGCCGCCGTCCAGGGGAGGCAGGGGCAGCAGGTTGAACCAGGCCAGGGCGCAGTTGATGAAGGTTCCCAGAGCCAGGGAAATGCAGACGGCTGTCAGCAGGATGGAGAGGGAGGTCAGGCCGGATGTTACCAGGTTGAGCACAAGGCGGATCAGCGCCGCGCAGAGGATGGCCACCAGGAGGTTGGCCATAGGGCCCGCCAGGGAGACCAGGATCATTCCCTGGCGGGGGAAACGGAAATATCCCGGCTGGACGGGGACGGGCTTGGCCCAGCCGAAGACCACTGGACTGGGGGAAAGGGAGGTTAAGGCGAAGACTCCCATACCCACGGGGTCTATGTGCGGCAGGGGATTAAGGGTCAGGCGCCCCATTGCCCTGGCTGTGGGATCTCCCAGCTTGCCGGCCACCCAGCCGTGGGCCACTTCATGGCAGATAATGCCAAAAAGGGCCGGCACAAGCGCCAGCCCAAAAGTTTGCAGGCCAAGGTAAAAATCGTGCGCTCCCATATCCGGCGTTCAGGCAAGGCCCTTCCGCTGCAGTACGGAGCGGATGGAGTCTTTCAGCATGGACAGATCCACGGATTTCACGCAGTAGGCGTCCGCGGCAATGGATTTAAGGTCGTATTGGAAACTGTCGTAGGCTGTGCTGAGGATGACCGGCAGGGTGCTGGTTTGGGCCCGGATGGTTTGCAGCAGATCCAGTCCGGAAACATTGGCGAGTTTGATGTCCAGAAGGACAAGGTCGGGATTTTCCCGCCGGATGACAGCCAGGATGGGTTCCTGCCCGTCGGATGACGCCACGGTGTACCCTTCCGTTTCCAGCTCTTCCTGGTACAGCATGCGGATGTGGGGCTCGTCGTCCACTACAAGAAGCTTGATGGCCATGAAGCACCTCTTGGAGAAGAAAGGGCGGTTTGGCCATGGGACAATGCCGAAACAGCGCGCTTCCGGCCCGCCATCGCCTCTTCCCGCCTGCCGCCGGAATGCAGATGCAGCGGCCTGACAAGGTTATCAACAAATCATAACAACGATACTCCGCTCCGGGCAGGTATGCAAGCCTAAATCCTTTTTCGATAAGGGAAAATACGCGGACGTTTTTTGCCGCTATTTTGTCTTGCCAAGCGCTCCTTTCCTTCGCACAATGCCCCGGACATCCATTCGGGGTATAAGCATGCTGGCGATTCTTGATTACGAAGCAGGCAACCAGACCAGCGTCCTGCGCGGTCTGGCCGGTCAGGGACTGGAGGCCGTAATTACGGCGGACGCGGCGGTGCTGGCCGCGGCGGCAGGGATCATTTTCCCGGGCGTGGGGGCGGCTGGACAGGCCATGGACGTGCTGCGCCGCAGTGGACTGGACAGCGCCCTCACCCGGCTGGTCGCCGCCGGCAAGCCCCTGCTGGGCATCTGCCTGGGCTGCCAGATCCTTCTGGAAAGCAGCGAGGAGGGCGACACCCGCACCCTGGGCCTGATTCCCGGACGCTGCCGGCGCTTTGCCCAGCACCTGCGCGATGAAGACGGAGAACCTCTGCGCATTCCCCACATGGGTTGGAACGGTTGCCGCCTGCAGCGGCCTTGCCGTCTTTTCCGGGGCATTTCCTCGGATGCCGAATTTTATTTTGTCCACAGCTACTATGCGGACCCGGACTCGGATCTGGTCATTGCCACCACCCGTCACGGCCTGGAATTTTGTTCCGTCCTCGGACGCGATGGGTTCTGGGCAGTGCAGTTCCATCCGGAAAAGAGCGGCCGGGCGGGTCTGGCCCTGTTGCGCAATTTTTACGAATACTGCCGGGAAGGGGCGGCCGGGCAATGGTAAGCAAACGTATTATCCCCTGCCTGGATGTGCGGGCCGGCAAACTGACCAAAGGGGTACGCTTTTCCGACAACGTGGATATCGGGGATCCCGTGGAGGCGGCCCGTCGCTATTACGAACAAGGGGCGGACGAGATTGTTTTCTACGACATCACCGCCTCCCACGAGGGGCGGGGCATCTTTCTTTCCGTGGTGGAGCGGGTGGCTGAAACCATAGCCATTCCCTTCTCCGTGGGGGGCGGCGTCTCCACCGTGGCGGACATGCGCGCCGTGCTCCTGGCCGGGGCGGAAAAGGTTTCCGTCAACTCCGCCGCCGTCGCCTGTCCGGACATTATCAGCCGGGGGGCGGAGGCCTTCGGCTCCCAGGCCATCGTGGTGGGCATGGACGTGAAAAGGGTGCCCCCGCGTCCGGAGGTTCCTTCGGGCTATGAAGTCGTTATCCACGGCGGGCGCACCTTCATGAACAAGGACGCCCTGGCCTGGGCCAGGCGTTGCTGGGATCTGGGGGCCGGGGAAATCTGCCTTAATTCCATTGACGCCGACGGCACCGGGGACGGTTACGATCTGAATCTGACCCGGGCCGTGGCCGAAGCCGTGCGCATCCCGGTCATCGCCTCCGGCGGGGCCGGCTCCCCGGAACACATGTTTCTGGCTTTGACCGAGGGCAGGGCCTCGGCCGCCCTTGTCGCCTCCATCGTCCACTACGGCCGGTACGCCATTGCGGAGATCAAGGAATACCTGTCCCGCAGGGGATGTAAGGTCCGGCCCGCGTAGCGCGCTTGCGCGGCGGAACTTCCCGGGAGAGCCGCATCTTGACAGGCGCGCCTCCCGTGCTTACCCCTTGAAGGCACAAGGAGCAAAGCGGGATATGAACAGACGCCCTCCCCATTTCCCCTCCCCGGCCGGAATGCCCGAGCCGGAGGAGCAGGGCAGAACCGGAGCTGAAGACTTAGCCGCCGAATACTGGAGCGCCGCCGGCGGGCAAGAGGAATCCCCCGCCGTGGACAGCGCCCCGCCCGGCGAGGCGGAGCCGGCGGCCGCGTTGGACGAAGCTGACTTGGCCGCCCTGTGCCGGGAGCGCATCTGTCCCGGCTGCCCTGAGAAAAAGGAGGCTGATGACGCCCGCCTGCGCGTTCTGGCGGAGTTGGACAACGCTCGCAAGCGTCTGGCCAGGGAGCGGGAGGAGCAGATCCGCTTCGCCTCCGAGGCCGTGCTGACGGAGATCCTTCCCTCCTTGGACAACTTGAATCTGGCCCTGTTTCATGCCGCTCCCGACGATGCCTGCCGGGACTTTGTCGTCGGCGTGCGCATGACCCGGGATCTGCTGACGGAAGCCCTGAAAAAGCACGGCCTGCTTCCTGTGGGGGAAGTGGGCGAGGCGTTTGATCCCTCCCGGCACGAGGCTGTGGGCATGGCCCCTGCGGATGATGTTCCGGAGGGGCATGTCTGCGCTCTTCTGGCCTCCGGCTATACCCTGCATGGCCGCCTTCTCCGCCCGGCCAAGGTCATGGTCTGCCGGCGGACGTAATTCCGGCCGTCGGCGACAAGCTCAAATGTATATACAAGCAATTTCATTTTGAAATTGCTCTGGCGGCGGGGTTTCCGCCGCAGAGGATTTGCACATGATCCAGTGCGCCCGAATTTTTGATTATCTGCGGGACCTCTGGAGGCAGCCCCGGGTTTCCCGGGGAGTTTCCCTTTTCCTGATTTTCAGCTTTGTTCTGGCGGTGGGCTGCATCACCCTGAATAAGCAGGGTCTTCTTCCCCAACCCCTGGCCGGCCTGCTGCCCTCCAATCCCTTTGACGCCATCATGATGGCCTTCAGTCTGGTCCTGGCCATTGAGGTTATAGAGCTGATCATCGCCATTTCCGATTCCGTTTCCCTGGCCGTGGGCAAACAACTGGAAATAATGGGGCTGCTCCTGCTGCGGGAAACATTTACCGACATTAGCCTGCTGGATGTCCGCCTCGATGCCTCCGAGGATTACCGGATGCTGCTGCAGATAGCCAGCACCGCCGTGGCCGGCCTGCTTCTCTTCGTCATGCGGGGACTGTTCGCGAAGTTCCGCTACCTGCAGTGGAACAAGGATGTGGCCAGCTATATCAACGCCAAAAAATGCGTCGCCCTGAGCCTTTTTCTGTTTTTTGTGGCCGCCGGCGTCAACGATCTTTACGGTATTCTGCTGCTGGGGCGGGATCCGGTCTTTTTCCGCGTCTTTTACACCAGCCTGATTTTTGCCGATATTCTGCTGGTGCTGGGCGGCCAGTATTATATGCCCTGCTTTCACGCCACGTTCCGCAACTCCGGCTATGCCGTGGGAACCCTGCTCATGCGTCTGTCCTTCGGCGCCCCCCATTATCTGGGAGCAGCGCTCTGCGTGTTCGCCGGGTTCTATATTCTGGCCCTCACCTGGGCGGCCTCCCGCTTTTCCCCCGAAATTCTGGAAGGGGCGGCGGTCAGGGCGGCCTGAAGGGAAGGCCGCTTCACGGAACTGCCCGCCTGAGCAGTTCGCGCAGGAACGGTCCTGCCGGGCGCGGATCCTCTCCGGCTTTCCGCATGAGATAGGGCTGGCCGGAAAGGGAAGAGCGCGACCCGGCCGTGTCGATGAACTGTTCCGCCGTATTCAGGCGCTCGCGGAGGTGGTTCCATTTCAGCCGCAGGTGGTCGGCGGCTTCAGCGGCGGAATGTTCCCGCCCGTTGCGGATGAAAGTCACGTCTTCCTGTTGGGCCAGGGAGTTCAGCAGCCCCTCGACCCGGGCCTCTTCCCCCGGGGGCATGGCCAGGGCTGGCCCGGCGCACAGGAGCCAGACGGACAGCGCGGCCGGCAGCAGCCAGGCGCCGCGTTGCCGGGGACGGCTTTTTTCAGGGCTAGAGCAGTTTAACTTTGAAAAAGTTGGACCGCGCATGAAGCACTCCTTTGTGAGAGCAGTTGAAAAATGAAATTGCTCCGGCGGCCGCGCGGGTGCAATCCCGCTACGGCAGGGGCAGGAGCAATTTATTTGCGCCTGTAAGCGCCAGGGGCGGAGTTCATCTGCCGGGCAACAGCTTTTTTACGTCGCGCAGCAGGGAACCGCCTTTGTTCAGCGTTTTGGCCGCCTTTTCCGGGGAGTTCAGCAGATCGCTGACCGAATTTTGCAGGAAAGCGGCCATGTCAACGCCGCAGGCGGGGTTGGAGAAAGTGCCGCCCACCAGCAGCGGAATGTCCGGGGGCGCTCCGCCCAGGCGCAACCGTACCTTCAGGGCCAGAACCTCGCTGACCAGGTTGGCGGTCCCGCTCATTTCCGCCGTCAGCAAAGGTGACTCCAGCAGGCCCTGTTTAACCTCCGCCAGCCCCTGTTTCAGGGACAGGAGCAGAACCAGCCGCTCCAGCGGAAGATTGACCGGCAGGGGAGCCAGGCCAAGCTGCTGGAAATCCTCAGGAACCAGAGAAAAGCCCTGCACTTCGCCCTTGTGCAGGCGGATTTCCGCCGTGCCGCTCAGGGAGGACTTAAGCGCCCCGGGGTCCAGCCCTCGGGCGCTGAGCGCCTGGGCGCCGGCCAGCCGGCCGGAGAGGGTGCGCTTGCCGGTGGCGGCGGCCAAGAGATCGCCTGCTTCCAGATCCTTGATGTCATTGCGCAAGCTCAGATTCGGCAGAGGCGGACGCAGATCCGCCTCCGCCACGCCGCTGATGCTGCCTTTGAACAGCTTCAGGCTGTAAGGAATCCGCGCCTGGCCCTTGTCGGACGTTACCTGGACCGCCAGGGTGGTTAGAGGCATGCCGGCTATGACCAGGGTGTTCGCGGAAAGCCGCAGATCCGCGTCCAGGGCGCGCAGGGCAGCTGGCAGTTCCTGTTCTTTTTTATCCTGGCGACGGGGCGTTGCGGCCGCGGTGTCCCGCCCCGGCGCGGCGGCGCCTTCCGGGGCGCGCGGTTCGGGCGCCAGGCGCGCGGCCTTGGCCAGGAGGGCATCCACATCCAGGGAGCCCACGGTCAGTTCGCCCGAGATCCCCAGGCCCGGCCGCCGGGAATCCGGGAGAGACAGTTCCAGGCGGCCTTTCAGGGTCGTTTCCTCCAGCTTGCCCGTAAAGGCCGCGCACAGGCTGCCGGAGGAGAAGGAGGCATCCCCCGCCAGACTGGCCCGCAGGGAAACATCGCCCCGGGAGGCCGTGGCCGTCAGAGCATCCACCACGGCTCCGGCCGATCCGTCGGCGCCGGCCCGGACTGTGCCCCGCAGGTCAAAGGCCGTCTTCAGGCCCGCGTTGACATCCTCCACCTCGCCCTGGACCGTGAGGATCATGTCCTCGTTAAGGCCGACATTGAACACTTCCATAGATTTCAAACCCAGGCGGAGGGAGTCGCCCCGGGCCAGATTGCGGTAAACGACCTCGCCGTCCGTGAGGCGCACGGCCTCAATGTGCAGAGCCAGGGAAGACTCGGCCTTCGGGGGGGCGCCCTCCTGCAGGGGGGTCACATCCTTCTCCGGGGCCGAGGGGGAAGATTCGCCCTGCCCCGGTTCCCAATTTTTGTGTCCGGCGGCTGTTTCCGCCAACTTCAGGCGGAGGCCTTCCAGCAGAATCTCCTGGATCTCCACCTTCCCCCGCAGCAGCGGGGCTAGGGCCAGACGGAGCGAGGCGCTCCTGGCCGCCAGCAGGGGCTCTGCCCCGAAGACCGGCGGATCGAGGATCTGGAAGGCCCCGGTGTTCAAGCCCAGCCAGGGGAAAAAGGCAACCGAGAGGTCTCCCTGCAGGATCAACTGGCGCCCCGTCGCCTTGAACACGGCGGCGCTGATGTCCTTTTTGTAGTCATTGGGATTGACAACGGCCAGCAACACTCCCAGCGCCGCCAGCGCGATAAGGGCTAGGGTGAGGATGCCGGCCAGGACAAGAAGCAGTTTCCGTTTCATCGCGCAACCGCCTTAATTTACTCTATTTGCTGGGTTCTGCGGCAAAGGCCCCGGCAATGCTTTGGCCATAGGGCGCCCGCAGGATGCCCTGTTCGGTGATGATGCCCGTGATCAGCTCCGCCGGGGTGAGATCAAAGGCGTAATTCAGTACCGGCACTCCCTCCGGGGCGATGCGGACTCCGGCCAGATGCGTTACTTCCTGAGAGGACCGCTCCTCCAGAGGAATTGATTCGCCATCGGGAAGGTTTCTGTCAATGGTGGACAGGGGCGCCGCGATGTAAAAGGGGATTTTATGGGCTCTGGCCAGCAGGGCCAGACCGTAGGTGCCGATTTTGTTGACGGTGTCTCCGTTGGCGGCAATGCGGTCCGCCCCGGCCAGCACCTTGTGGACCATTCCTCTGCGCATCAGCAGGGCGCAGGCGCTGTCGCAGGCGATGGTTACAGGCACCCCGGCCATGTTCAGCTCATAGGCCGTCAGTCTGGCTCCCTGCAAGACCGGCCGCGTCTCATTGGCAATGACCCGGATGTTCTTGCCCGACTCCATGGCGGCGTAAACAACCCCCAGAGCCGTGCCGAAACCAGCCGTGGCCAGGCGTCCGGCATTGCAATGGGTCATCACCGTTTCTCCGTCGGCGATGAGGGCGGCCCCGTAAGCCCCCATGCGCCTGTTGGCGGCGAGATCCTCTTCCCGTATGGCCTCGGCCTCGCGGATCCAGATTTCCAGAAGCCGTTCCAGGCTGTCTTCCGGTTTCCACAGGCGGCGCATCCTGTCCACGGCCCAGGCCAGGTTCACGGCCGTGGGCCTGGCCTCCAGGATTTCCCGCAGCAGAATTTTCAGCCTCGGCCTCCAGTTGCGCAAAGCTCCCGCCTCCCAGGCGGCCAGCACACAGCCGAAGGCCGCGCTCACCCCGATGGCCGGCGCCCCGCGCACGGTCATGTTTTGCAGGGCCTGCACCACGTCCGCCGTTGTCCGGCAAAAGACGTACTCCTCCCGTTCCGGTAGCCGCCGCTGATCCAGCAGTGCCAGAACCTTTGCCGCGCTCAGAAATTGAATGTGGTTTTCCATGTTGTCTCTTCAGCCTTCCTCCGCCCGGAGGGGCTTTATTCCCTTTGCCGCCAGGGACAGGCGCTGCCGGAGGATGTCCAGATAGTAATAATAGACCGGGGTCAGGTAAAGGGTCAGGATCTGGGAAGTAAGGAGGCCGCCCACCACGGCCAGGCCCAGAGGCTGGCGGGATTCCGCCCCGGCGCCGTGCCCCAGGGCAATGGGCAGGGTGCCCATGAGGGCGGCCAGGGAAGTCATCATGATGGGCCGGAAGCGGATCAGCGCGCCGCGCAGGATGGCCTCCTGGGGGGGGAGATCCAGGCTGCGCTGGGCGCTTAGGGCGAAGTCGATCATCATGATGGCGTTCTTTTTGACAATGCCGATGAGCATGATGATGCCCACAAAGGCGTAGATGTCCAGATCCTTGCCGAAGAGGGCGAGGGTGACCAGAGCGCCGAAACCGGCCGAGGGCAGGCCGGAAAGGATGGTGAGGGGGTGGACGAAGCTTTCGTAGAGAATGCCGAGGACGATGTATATAACCACAATGGACATGAACAGCAGCAGCCAGAGACCGGCGGAGGAAGCCTGGAAGGCCTGGGCCGTTCCCTGGAAGCTGGTGTTTATGGTGCCGGACAGGGTGGATTCAGCCAGCTTCCGGACGGCCTCCACGGCATCGCCCAGAGAATGGCCGGGGGCGAGGTCGAAGGATATGGTAACCGCGGGCATCTGCCCCTGATGGTTGACCACCAGGGGGCCGACGCCCGTGTTGCGGTTGACCAGGGTGGTCAGGGGAATGAGGGCGCCGGAAGGGGCGCGGACGCGGAGCAGATCAATGGTGTTCGGGTTGTCGCGGAAGTGGGGAGCAAGTTCCAGGATTACCTGGAAATCGTTGGTGGGAGCCAGAATGGTGGAAACTTCCCGGGTCCCGTAGCTTAAGGACAGGGCGGTTTCGATCTGCCGGGCGGTGATGCCCAGGGCGGAGGCCTTGTCGCGGTTGATGGAAACGCGCACCTCCGGATTGGAGAGCATGAGGTCCATGGTCACGTTCTGCAGGCCCGGCATGGCGCGGACCTTTTGCAGCAGTATATTGGAGTCCCGGTACAGAGTGGCGGTGTCCGGGCTCTGCATGGTGAACTGGTAGAGGCCCTTGGTGGAGGCCCCGCCGATGCGCAGGGGGGGCGGCAGGGAGGTATAGGCGTTGATGCCCGGCACCTTGGCGAAGAGGTTCCTCAGCCGCTCGGCGATGACCGAGGCGTGGGGGCGCTCGGCCCGGTCACGCAGGCTGAGGAACATGACGCCTTCATGGGTATAGTTGACGCCGCCGCTGTTGCCCACCGTGGAGGAGTAGTGGATCACGTCCTTGTCGGCGTTGACTATGGACACCAGCTGCTGCTGCAGCCGGGTCATGTTGCTGATGGAGCTGCCCTGCGGGCCTTCGGTGCGCACCAGGATCTGGCCGGTATCCTCGGTGGGGAGAAAGCCTTTGGGGGCGATGGCGAACAGCCAGACGGTGAGGCCCAGAATCAGGAAAGAGAGGAGCAGGCATGGCCCCTTGTGGTCCAGCACGGCCCGCAGGCTGCGTTCATACAGGGCGAGGGCGGCGTCAAATACGCGTTCCGCTGTCCCGTACATGCCTTCCGTGTGGGAGTGCCGGCCGGGGCGCAGGAAGCGGGAGCAGAGCATGGGGGTCAGGGTCAGGGAGACGAAGCCGGAAAAGAGAATGGCCAGGGCGATGGTCAGGGCGAACTCGTGGAAGAGGCGGCCCACGATGCCGCCCATGAACAGGACCGGAATGAATACGGCCACCAGGGAAACGGTCATGGACAGGATTGTGAAGCTCACCTCGCCGGCTCCCTCCAGGGCGGCCTGGAAGGGGTTTTTGCCCATTTCCATGTGCCGGACGATGTTTTCCAGCATGACTACGGCATCATCCACCACAAAGCCCACGGACAGGGTCAGGGCCATGAGGGAGAGATTGTTGAGGGAAAAGCCCAGAAGGTACATGCCGGCGCAGGCTCCCACCACCGACAGGGGCACGGCCAGACTGGGGATGACTGTGGCCGAGACGTTGCGCAGGAACAGGAAGATGACCATGATCACCAGACTGACCGTAAGGGCCATGGTGAACTGGACATCGCTGACGGAGGCGCGGATGGAAACGGAGCGGTCAAAGAGGATATGGAAGTTGACGGCCACCGGAACCTGGCGGCGCAGTTCCGGCAGTACCTTGTGAATGGCGTCCACCACGCCCACAGTGTTGGTGCCGGGTTGGCGCTGCACGGCCAGGACAAAGCCGCGTTCGCCGTCAAACCAGTTGGCCTGCCGGTCATTTTCCACGCCGTCAATGACCTTGGCCACCTCTCCCAGGCGGATGGGGGCGTCCCCTCGCCAGGCCACGATGAGGGGTTGGAATTCCCCGGCGTTCATGAGTTTGCCGGAGCTTTGCACGGTGTACTGGCGTACGCTGCCGCTCAGAGAGCCCACGGGCAGGTTGGAGTTGCCCTCTTCCAGAGCTTGGGCCACCTCATCAATGCCGATGCCGTGCGCGGCCAGGGATTCGGGGTCCACCTGGACGCGCACGGCGAATTTCTGAGCCCCGAAGATCATTACCTGGGCCACTCCGCTAACTGTGGAGAGCCGCTGGGCCACCAGATTCTCCGCGTATTCGTTTACGTCGGAAAGGCGCATGGTGGGAGAGGAGAGGGCCAGAAAGAGGATGGGGGAGTCGGCCGGGTTCACCTTGCGGAAACTGGGGGGATTGGGCAGGTCTCCCGGCAGCCGCCGCATGGCCGTGGAAATGGCCGTCTGCACGTCCAGAGCGGCGTCGTCGATGTCCCGCTCCAGGGCAAACTGCAGAGTGATGCGGCTGCTGCCCAGGATGTTGGTGGAAACCATGGAGTCCAGGCCGGCTATGGTGGAGAACTGTTTTTCCAGAGGGGTGGCCACGGAGGCGGCCATGGTTTCCGGGCTGGCTCCGGGGTAGGAGACGGTGACCAGGATGGTGGGGAAGTCCACCGTGGGCAGATCCGCCACTGGCAGGAGGCGGTAGCCCATGATCCCGGCGACCATTATGCCGGCCATGATCAGGGTGGTGGCGACGGGGCGGCGGATAAAGGCGGAGGAAATATTCATGGCCGCGGGCTACTCGTCGATTTTTCGGGCCAGAGCCCCCGGCGCCAGTCCGAGCTGGCCTTCGGCCACCACCAGGTCGCCCGGCGCCAGGCCGGACAGGACGGCGGTAAGGCCGCCGGGCCCCTTTTCCGTGGTCACGCTCACGGCCTCCACCCGGTAGAGATCCCCCTCCGGCCTGGCCTGGTACACATACTGCCCGGACAGGCCCTCCAGGATGGCCCGCTCCGGTATGAGCACGGCGCCGGTAACGGTGTCCATCTTCAGGGTCACGCGCACGAACTGGCCGGGCCAGAGGCGGTCGTCTTCATTGTCGAACAGGGCATGGAGGCGGATGCTGCCTGTCGTGCGGTCCACTTCGTTGTTGACGGCGCTGACTTGACCGGGGATGGGCCGGCCGCTGTCGCCTTCGGGCAGCACGGTCACGGCCAGGGGGCCGATTTTCATGCGTTCCAGAATGCGCGGCAGGTAGCGTTCCGCAACGGTAAAGCGGACCTCCGCGGGGCGGATGGAATTGATGACCACCAGGGTCCGGTCGTCATTGCTCTGCAGGACGTTGCCCTGGCGGACCAGAATGTTGCCCAGCTTGCCGGCCGCCGGGGCGCGGATGATGGAGTACTCCAGTTGCAGTTCCGCCACCTGGATTGCAGCCTCGTCCTCGGCTATGGCGGCCCGGGCAATCTGCTCGGCCGTGTGCATCTGCTCATAGGCTTCCCGGCTGATCACATCCTGGCGCAACAGGACGGTATAGCGGGCCAGATCGTTGCGGGCCTTTTCCAGCAGGGCCTTGTCCCGGGCCAGGCGGGCTCTGGCTTCTGCCAGGGCGGCCTCAAAGGGGCGCGGGTCCAGGCGGAAGAGGATGTCTCCGGCCTGCACCTCCTGGCCCACGGACACGGGGGTCTCCATAATCTGCCCGCTAACCTGGGCCTTGACCGCCACGGAGGTGACGGCCTCCACATTGCCCACGGCCTCCACCACGCGGGGGAGGTCCCTGACCTCGGCCGCGGCCAGGCGCACGGGAGCGGCCCGCTGTTCCTGAACTCCCGCGCCTTCCGAACCGCAGGCGGCGCACAGGGCTAGGCAGGAGACAAGAAGCAGCCGTCGAAGCACGGGCGCAAGGGACACAAGGGGGGGAATCATGGTGGGCGCTCCCTGAGCTCCGCCGGGGGCGGCAGACTTCGTCGTGATGAGCAGCCGGCTCAATGTACCCCAGGGCGCGGGAGCTGACAAGGGGCGGATCCGCATACTGCCGACAGATCCTCCGGACTATGGCCCTCTTGCCTTCCGGCGGACCGGCATGTAATATCAATTTCTTCTTTTCCCCGGAACGCGCCCCGGCGCACAACCCGCATCGCGGAGCCGCCCATGCCCGACATCCGTTCCCAATACAGCGACCGTCACCATTTTTTCGGCCGGACAACGCCCGGGGCCTTGGCCGGAGAATTCGGCACCCCCCTTTACGTCTACAATGAAAACATCCTGCGGCAACGTTGCCGGGAGATCCTCGGCCTGTCCGGCCTGCCCGGTTTTTTCCCCTGCTATTCCACCAAGGCCAACGGCAATCCCGGCCTGTTGCGCATCATCCGCTCCGAGGGCCTGCGCGCGGACGCCATGAGTCCGGGCGAAATCACTCTGCTCCGGGCCGCCGGCTTCTCCCGGGACGAGATCTGCTATGTCTGCAATAATGTTTCCGAAGAAGAGCTGGCCTTTGCCGGGGAGAACTCCTTCCTCGTCAGCGTGGATTCCGTGGCCCAGATCGAGGCCTTCGGCCGTGTCCACCCCGGCGGCGAGATTATGGTCCGCCTGAACCCGGGTATCGGCGCCGGCCACCATCAGAAGGTGATCACCGCCGGCAGGAATACCAAGTTCGGCGTTGTTCCCGAGGACTTTGAGGCCATGATCGCGGCCCTGTCCCGGCATAACCTGACCCTGGCCGGGCTGAACCAGCATGTGGGATCCCTGTTCCTGGATCCCTCCCCTTATCTGGACGCCGCGGCCTGGCTTCTGGAAACAGCCCGCCGCTTCCTTCCCCTTAAAGTTCTGGATTTCGGCGGCGGCTTCGGCATTCCCTATCATAAATATGATGCCGAAGCCCGCCTGGATCTTGCCGAAACAGGACGCCGTCTGGATGCCCTCCTGTCCGCCTGGGTCGGGGAAACTGGCTTTTCCGGCCGTCTCATCGTGGAACCAGGCCGCTATGTGGTGGCGGAGTCCTCCATACTTCTCGGCCGCGTCCACGCCGTCAAAAACAACGGCCCCACCAGGTATGTTGGCACGGACGTCGGTTTCAACACGCTGATCCGGCCTGCCATGTACGACTCTTTCCACGACATGGAGATCTACTCCGCGGACTCCTCGCCCAGGCCTCCGCTGCCCCAGACAGTTGTGGGCAACATCTGCGAGACCGGAGACATCCTGGCCAAGGATCGCCTGCTGCCGGAGATCCGGACGGGGGATCTTCTGGGCCTTCTTGATGCCGGAGCTTACGGCTATTCCATGTCCTCCCCCTATACCCAGCGTCTGCGCCCGGCCGAGGTTCTTATCCGGGCCGACGGCTCGGCCCGTCTGATCCGCCGCCGGGAAACAGTGGAGGATCTTCTGCGTCTGGTTGCGGACTGAAGGCTGATGCGCTGCCTGCCCCTGGCCGATGACTGCGGCGTTTCCCCGGCCAATGTCCGTTCCATTCTGGAGTGCGTGGAAGCCGGGGCCTTGCGCGGAACATCCTTGCTGGCCACGGGCGCGGCCCTGGAAGAAGCCGCCGCCCTGCTGGGTCCCAAAGCCGCGGCGGATCCGGACCTGCGCCTGGGGGTGCATCTGAACCTGCTGGAAGGCTTTTCTTCCGCCCCTCCCTCTGAAATTCCCCTGCTGGCCGATGCCGGCGGCAGGTTCCGCCACAGCCTGTTCAGCCTGTGCGCCGCCCTGGCTCTGGCCTCTCCCGCGCGCAGGGCAGCCTTTGCCGACCAGGCGGCCAGGGAATGGCAGGCCCAGGTGGACCGGGTTCTGGGCGCTCTTGCCCGGGCCGCGCCCGGGGTGCGCCTTGTTCCCTACCTGGACGGGCACATGCATGTCCATGCCCTGCCGGGGCTGCGCCCCGCGCTGGAAAGGATCCTGAAAAACAACGCCGTCCGCCATGTCCGGGTGCCGGAAGAACCCCGTTACGCCTGCTCCGCTCCTTTCGCCGGGTGGGCGGCTGGCCTGGCCCGCCGGGAACTCCTGGCTGCCTGGGGCCGTTCTCTGCGCCGTTTTCTCGCGGATCTGGGTCTGCCCGCCCCGGAATTTTTCTTGGGCGCCTTTGCCAGCGGCCGCATGACCGGACAGATCCTGGCCTCCGGCCTGGACAGGGTGCGCGCCTTGGCCCGGGAAGAGGAGAGCGTGGAAATCATGTTCCATCCCGGCGGCTATTCCGAAGAGGAACGGCGTCTCCCGGCCGGCGCGGGCGGACAGGGGAAAAACCATCTTTTTTCCGTCGCCTACTACGCGAAAAAAGAGAGGGAAGAGGAAAAAAAACTGCTTTTGAGCGAGGAATACCGCGCTCTCCTGGCGGCCTGCGACCCGTCCTGGCCGCGCCCGCCTGCAAGCATTTCGCGGCAAGGATTTGCGGGCAAATCCTTGCAGAGCGGTCCATCTTTTCAAAGTTAAACTGCTCTAACTCCGGTTCCAGGAGGCCAGATCCTTGACGGCCTTAAGCAACTCCCGCACGGATCGGTGCCAGTGGCGGACCATGTGCCGCATCAGCCCCACTTCCTCGGATTTGGCCAGCAGGCCGAAGACGGGCACGCCCCTGCCGTAGGCGGCCCCGACCTCGGCCCAGGCGTCGCAGCCCGAAGGGCCCAGGTAGATGAGCAGATCCGCCTCCAGGGCGGAGGAAGCGCAGAAGCGGAAGATGCTCAGCCCCTCTTCGGAACCGATAAAGTTAGCGAGTTCTCGCCGGGAGAGGAAGGCTTCCTCCGGGCGGCCCTGGCGCAGCCAGGATAGGATCTCGTGCCCCTCCCGCTCCAGATGCTCCGAGAGCATCTCCACGGCGTGCTGGTGTTTCCAGGATGCGGCGATATAGATGCGCATAGCGTGTTCCTTGCGCCCTCAGCCGGGCCGGCGGGCCAGCCAGGACAGCCAGAAGGCGGGCCAGGCGCGCAGCAGGGCCGCGGCGGCGCGGGATCTGTGGCTGTGGCGGTTTTTCTCCTCCGGGCTCAAGGCCGCGGCTGTGCAGCCCAGAAGAGGATCGAAAAAGAGAGGATCATAGCCGAAACCGTTGCCGCCATTAGGGACAGCGGCGATGACTCCCTCCCAGACCCCCTCGGCCAGCAAATGGAGGCCGTCCGGGGCACAGGCGGCCATTACGCAACGGAAGCGGGCCGTGCGGCGATCCGGTGGAACACCGGCAAGTGCGGCCAGGAGCTTTTCCCTGTTCCGGGCATCGCGGCTTTGCGTCAGTCCGGTCGGATTTCCGCCATCAGCGGGGGGAGCCGGCCTGAGGGAGGGCTTCCGGGAGCCGGCTGCTTCCGCGCATCCGCCGTAGCGGGCGGAATAAATACCCGGCGCTCCGTTCAGGGCATCCACTTCCAGCCCGGAATCGTCGGCCAGAGCCATCCGGCGGGTGGCGGCGGCGGCGGCGCGGGCCTTGAGCAAGGCGTTTTCGGTAAAGGTTTCCCCTGTTTCCTCCACTTCCGGGCAGTAAACCGGAAGCCTCCTCAAGGGAAGGCCCAAAGGCGACAGCAGGAAAGAGATCTCGGCGAGCTTGCCTGTGTTCCTGGTGGCCAGAACGAGGGCGTCGCGGGGGATCATGGCGGGGGGGGCAAGGCCAGGGCGGCTGGCAGCAGCAGGGCGACTGTGGTCCCCTTGCCTGTCTGGCTTTTAAGCCACAATTTGCCGCCCATATCGTCAATGACCTTGCGGGTCATGGCCAGGCCCAGGCCGGAGGCGCTGTCCTTGGTGGAAAAGAAGGGGTTGAAGACCTGGGCCTGGATTTCCGGAGGGATGCCGCTGCCCGTATCCTCCACGGAAATACGCACATAATCCGCCTCGCGCCGGCAACGGATGGTCAGAGCGCCGCCGCCGGGCATGGCCTCCAGAGCGTTTTTGATCAGGTTTATGAGACATTGCTTCAGGTTTTCCGCATTGCCGGCGGCTTTGGGCAGGCCGTCCTCCAGAATGACTTCGGCCCGGATGCCGCGCTCCTCACTGCCGATGGTCATGAGATTCAGGGTCTGCCGGACCACGGACTCCACCTCGAAGACACCCATCTCCTGCCCGATGGGTCTGGCGAAATTGAGGATATTGCCCAAAATGACATCCAGGCGGCGAGCTTCGGTGACGATGATGCGGGCCTTTTCGCGGGCATCCTCGTCCAGAGAGGGGTGACGCAGCAGGGCATTGGCAAAGCCACCTATGGAAAATAGGGGGTTGCGGATCTCGTGGGCCATGTAGGTGGAAAGTTCTCCTATGGCGGCCAGCTTTTCCGTCTGCCGCACGCGCTGTTCCATCTGGCGCCACTCCGTAACGTCCCGGCGGACATAGAGATACTGCGGCGGTCCGCCGCGGAGGTCCCGCACGGGGTAGCACAGAGCGTGCAAATGGCGGAGCCTGCCATCGGGCAGGACAACCGAACCAAGGCTTTCGGCTTTTTTCCCCGTCCTGCGCGCCTGTTCGTAGACGCAGTTCCCCTCTTTGTTTAAGAGCAGCAGGGGGTCCAGGTCCTCGTAATGGAGTCCGATACACTCCTGAATGCGCAATCCCCGGTTGACGGCGGCAAAGTGATTGATTTCGCGGATGATGCCATTATCATCCAGCAGCAGGATATCGTCTTCCACCTGGTCCATGAGCAGCAGAAAAAGGTTTTTGGCTTTGCGCAGACCTTCGCCGCCGCCGATACGCAGGCGGCCGTCATCAACGGCTGTTGCAAGCTGGACAAGGGATCCGCCGGTGAGTATGGTCACCGGGCGCGGGGCCACGGCCCGGATGGCCCCGGCGTGGCGGCTGTCGTCACTGATATCCAGGACAAGGTCAATGCGTGGTCTGGCGGCGAAAAGTTTCTCCACTCCGGAAAAGGTGGGCAGCTTTTTTAGAAAGGCGGACAGATTGGCCGTGGAGGAGATGTCACACAGCGGCGCCCAGCCGGTGATTTTGAAGCGGGGAAAAGTGAGCAGGAAGTCTTCGCTGGTGCTCAGGCGGATGAATCTGTTAATAAGAGTTCCGTACCCCACAAGGGCGACACGGTATCGTCCTGAGCCTGTAGTGTCGGAATGCGCGGGCATGGGATCTCCTTTCACGCGGCCGCCGGAGCAATTTCAAAGAGAAATTGGTCTAAAAATCAACGCATTTTTAAAAATCAACGCATTTTTAACCTGGGATTGGAATAAGCAGCCATCCCAAACGAAACTTCTCTAACGAAAGCATAGATCATGCTGCGTATTTATTCAATCAGTCTCGGCTGTCCGAAAAACCTGGTGGATACGGAAAAGACCCTGGGGGGGCTGGAGCAGCTGCGCGGCGGCCTGCTGCCCGTGGATGCCGCTGAGAAGGCGGACCTCGTCTTCATCAACACCTGCGCCTTCATAGCCCCTGCGGTGGACGAATCCGTGCGGGTAATTCTGGAGACGGCGGACCGCCTGGCGAATCTGCCTCCGGAGAGGCGGCCTCTACTGGCGGCGGCGGGTTGTCTGGTGGGGCGTTTCGGCGGAAAAGATCTGGCTCCGGACCTGCCGGAGGTAGATCTTCTGCTGGAGAGCAGGGATCTTCCTGACTGGCCGGCGCGTCTCAGCGCCGCTCTGGAGGTCCGCGCCGGCGGTCACCCCGGCTCCCCCCTCCTTCCACATCCGATCTCCCGCTTGCTGTCCACAGGCCCTTCCTATGCCTGGCTCAAAGTAAGCGAAGGCTGCCGGCAGGCCTGCTCTTTCTGCGTTATTCCCGCCATCCGTGGTTCTTTGCGCAGCGCCCCGGCCGCGTCCCTGCGGGAAGAGGCCGTCCGGCTCCTGGATCAGGGAGTGCGGGAAATCATTCTGGTGGCCCAGGATCTCACATCCTGGGGTACGGACCTGCCGGCGGGGGAGAGGCTGCCCGGGCTTCTGCGGTCCTTGCTCTCCCTGCGCGGCCTGGACCGCCTGCGTCTAATGTATCTGTACCCCTCCGGGCTCACGGATGATTTGCTGCGTTTTCTCCAAGATGCCGGCCCGCCCTTTGTGCCCTATTTCGATATCCCCTTACAGCATGCGGCTCCCGGCATCCTGGGCCGCATGGGCCGGCCCTTCGCCGGCGATCCCCGGGCCGTTGTGGACCGCGTCCGGAAATTTTTTCCTCAGGCGGCTCTGCGCACCAGCCTCATGGTCGGCTTTCCGGGTGAAACCGAAGCAGACTTCGACCTTCTCTGCCGCTTTGTCCGCGAGATCCGCTTTACCCATCTGGGCGTCTTCGCCTTTTCTCCTGAGGAAGGGACCCCGGCCGCCCTGCTCAAAGGACGCGTCCGCGCCCGCGTCAGCGGGGATCGCCGCAGCGTCCTCATGGGCATCCAGAAGGAGATCAGCGGAGAGCTGCTGGCCGCCTGCCTGGGGCAACGCCTGTCCATACTGGTGGACCGGCCGCAGGGGGAATGGCCTGGCCTGCACCTGGGCCGGGCCTGGTTTCAGGCTCCGGAGGCGGACGGAGTCACCTACGTCAGCGGCCCCGGCGTTGCCCCGGGCCTCCTGGTGGAGGCGGAAATTACCGAAACATCCAGCTATGATCTTGTGGCCTTGACAGACGAAGCGGGATCTGGCGCCGGATCAGCGCGCGGGTGATGCCGAGTTGTAACGGTTCTTGGGCGTTCACTTTGCTACCAAGTTGCGACCAATAGGGAGCGAATTGGTATCGGCTGAAGGCATGGCCTTCAGCCCGCCTACAAGCATTTCAAGCGTAAAATGATGTAGAGCCGTCCGACTTTTTCAAAGTCAAACTGCTCTAATACGTCCATTTCCCTTTGATATACTTGATTATTTCCGTAACTGGAGCGCGTTTCCGGGGAATAAAGGGGCCGTTCAAGGCGCCTTTCTGATCCCGGGCGGTGCAGATGTATTCAATTTCCACATAGTGCATGTAGCCGATGTAGGAAACGAGCGCGCTGTCCTCCGGCGTCAGATAGGAGGTGGAAATGGTATCCGGATCCACCTCAATGTAGCGGGCTGTAAAGGTGCCATCGTTATTCCGGCTGACCTCCTTCTTGAGGGAGGAGGGAAGGACGGCGCGGTTGATGGAGCTGATGGTCCGTCGGGCGAAGGCGTCCAGCTTCTGCTGGACCTGATCGCCGGACGCCTTGGCAGGCGCGGCCGGAAGGGAAGAGCTGCCCTGCCGTCCCTGGGCGGGTAAGGGGACAATAAAGCAAAGGATAAGGAGCAGGCAGCCTGTGGGCAAAATTTGTTTCATCGCGGTTTTCTCTTGGGCTGGGGAGATGCCCGTTCAGGGGTGCGCGGCCGGACTGCGTTCCTGAAAAAAGGCCCGGCAGTCGCCGGGCCTTTTTTCAGGAGAGAGGGTTAACGGAAGTCAATTTCGGCGCGCCGGTTCAGGCGGCGGCCTTCTTCCGTGCTGTTGTCGAACTTGGGATGGCTTTCGCCATAGCCCCGGGCGGAGATCTTGGAGGCGGGAATGCCCTTGTTGACCAGATAGGCCTTAACCGCGGCGGCCCGGCGCTCGGACAGGCGCTGGTTATATTCCTCCGTGCCGATGCTGCAGGTATGCCCGCTGATTTGCACGTTGCTCTGCTTGATAAGCTTGGCCAATTCATCCAGCACAGGGGTGGATTCGCGGGTCAGGGCGGAGGAGTCGAAGGCGAACTGGACGCTACGCAACACAACACCGCGCCCAAGGAAGACATCGTAGACGAACTGCTCCACCGCCGCATCGCTGGAGAGCAGGTCGGCGGCCTTCACAGAAACGCTGCATTCGGGCTGCAGGGCGGCAATGCTGTCAAGAATTTTCTGCCCCTTGTCGCTGTCCGCCAGGGAAATAACATGGAAGCACAGGCCGGGATTTTCGCGCACGGCATCCAAGGCGGCATCCAGAGGATCATAGCCCAGATTCTTTTCGCCGTCGCTGACCAGAATGACGGCCGTGGGCCGGGCCAGGCCGCTATACAGATCCTTGGTCCAGCGGCGGATGGCGTCGCCAAGAGGGGTCAGCCTGTTGAAGACTTCATCCCTGCTCTTCAAAGCGGAGAAAGCCGTGCCGAAGGCCGCTCTGTTAAACTCGCGCTGGGATAGAATCTCCTTGTCGGAAGCGAAGGAGTGGATGCTGCCGCTGTATCCGAGCTCCGGAATTTTGTCATTGACACGGGTCAGAACGGTCTTGGCCAGATCAAACTTGAGGCCGTCCAGCGCCTTGTGCTTCAACATCATTGAGCCGGAATAGTCAATGAGGAAGTCAAAGGTGGAAACTTTGGCCGTAGCGCCCTGAACGGAGGGCGCGGCCAAGGCTGGCGCGGCAAGAACCAGAGCCATCGCCAAGGCTGCTGTTAGTAAGGGAAAACGCTTCATGAGCTCCTCCAGAGGGTAAGGTGAACGGGCATGGCTGCAAAAAAGGCCAAGTATGGGTAGTCCTGGTCAGCCTAGCCGTTTTTTAATAAAAGCACAAGCCGTCGATTCCGGACGGAACCGGAATTTTCCGCCCGTTCCGGCGCGTTTCCGGTATGCGGCACGGTAGCCGTCCCGCCGGAAAAGCCGTTCATTACGCGCTGGCAGCGGGCTGCGTGCCGCCTTCACCTTCAGCGGGGGCCACCATAGCGGATTCCAAGGACTCGTCCAGTGTCGGATGGGAAAAGATCACCGGCGGCGGCCCGCCCCTGGTCGTGCCTCCCGCCACCAGCAGGGCAGAGGCGCCGACCAGATGCGAAACATCCGCTCCCACGGCGCTGACCGCCCGCAGCCGGTTGTCGCTCCAGATCATTTTCACGAAGCCCTGGGCATGGCCGGAACTTTGGGCCATGGAGTTTTCCGCCAGAAGAGTCCTGGAGACGTAAAATGGTTCCTGCAAGCGGCCGAGTTCCGCCTCCGAAGGGCCAACGCGCATAACTTCCAGGGTTCCGTACAGGCAGGAGGGCATGGCCGGAGGGGCATACATGGCGTTGACCAGTCCCGCGGCGTGGGCCACGGCGTATCTTGCCTGGTGATCCGCCGCGTGGGCCAGCAGAGTGCGGCCGTTGCAGTCTCCCACGGCGTAGATGCCCTCGGCGCAACGCAGGCATTCGTCCGTCTTCGGCACTCCGTTGGAGCGCAGGACGGCCCCTGCCGCCTCCAGCCCCAGGCCGGCTGTGTTGGCCCGCCTGCCCACCGCCAGGAGCGACAGGGAAGCCGCCAGTTTCTCCCCGGAGGCGAAGACCAGCCTGGAGGCTCCTTCCACCGTGGCCACAGAGTCAATGCGACCGCCCGTGTGGATATCCCAACCCTCCTGGCGGAAATGCCGCAGCAGCACATCACTCACATCGGGATCCTCCGCCGGCAGAATCCGGGGCAGCCCTTCCACCAGTATGATTTTGCTTCCCAGGCGGTGAAACAGTTCCCCCACCTCCAGGCCGATGGCCCCGGCCCCGATGATGAGCAGGCTCTCCGGGGCCTTTTTCAGGTTCAGCGCCTCCGCCGGGGAGAACACCGTCTCCCCGTCCGGGGCAAGGCCCGGATATGAGGCCGGAACCGATCCGGCAGCCACGATGCAACGGGAGAAGGAAAGGGTTTTCTCTCCTCCCCCGGACATCCTGACCACCACGGAACGCGGCCCGGCGAAAACCGCCCTGCCCCGCAACAGAGTAACCCCAGCCTCCGTCAACTGCTTTTCCAGGCCGGAACGCAGCCCGGCCACAAAGCGATCCTTCCTGGCCTGGAGAGCGGCAAGATCCACGGCGGGATCCCCCGAGGCAGTCCTGTATTTTTTTTGCGCTTTCCACAGGGGAAGAAACCGGGTGCCGCCCAGAAGAAACTTGGTGGGAATGCAGCCGGTGTTCAGGCAGGTTCCCCCCGGGAGCCCAGCCTCCACCACAGTTGTGGCCAGCCCGGCCGCAACGCCGTCCCGGGCGGCCCGGCTCCCGGCCGGACCGCTGCCGATCACCAGAAGATCCACGTCTGCCATGCCGTCTTTCTCCCTACCTGCGTACCCGGGAAGCCAGCTCCGCCCGCGCCAGGGTCAGGCCGGGTCATAAGGATACGCCCAGTTTGACGATTTCCTGCAACAGAGCTTCCCTGTTCAGGGGTTTGACAATATAGCCTGTGGCCTCGCCTAGAAAAAAGGCGTCATGCACCTCTTTGGCGTCATCCAGACCGGTGACCATAAGCACCTTTACCCTCTTCTCAGGAGCTATGCCCTGTTCCTTTTCGATTTCCCGGATTTCGCGCAGGGCCATCTGCCCGTCCATGTTAGGCATCAGGATATCCAAGGTTACCAGGGTATAGGGATCGTGATCCTTTAGGGCTTGGGAAAAGACAGCAATGCATTCGTCCCCGTCCGCGGCCACATCCACATCTCCAAAGGGCCTCAGCAGTTTCCGCATCAGCAGCCGGGTTTCAACATCGTCGTCCACCACAAGGAAACGCATGGAAGACTCCTTTTTAGGACGCGAAAAGAGGCAGTCTGAATTTTTTCTGCCCGCTTTGAAGGTAAAAGTCAAGTGCGGCTTGGGCGTCGCCCAGGGCGCCGGGAGATTAGCCTGCCCTGCGCGGCCTCTGTCTTTTTCTTGAAAACCGTAGCGTTCTCGCCTATTATAACTCCGCTCCGCGCCCGCAGCGGGAAATACCTCATTCCAATTCCAGGTTAAAAATGCTTTAATTTTTGACCTGGAATTGGAATGCGAGGGCAGGATGTCACGCCGAAATGCGAAGCATTTCGAGAGGCAAGGCGAAATCACATTTTCGCCGCAGCCGACAGATAAAAATTGCCGGAGGCAATTTTTATCTGGAATCCGAATCAGACCGCAACAGCAGGAGTTCCATGCCCAGCTCCCTCCGCCCCGTACTTCTGGCCGCCCTTAGTCTGGTCCTTGTCGGATGCGCCGGGAGCGGCGCTGAAGATCGCCTGCGCCGGCTGGAAGCCCAGGAGCGGAATGGCGTTGTTATGGATCTCAGGCTGGGGCATGTGGAAGACAGGCTGGACGCGGTGGAGGCCGCTGTGGGAGAACTGCGCGCAGCCCTGCAAGAAAAGCCGAGAGCCGGCCGCGCCGCCCATGCGGCCGCCTCTCCGCCTCCCAAAACCGGTTCGCCTCCGCCAGCGGCGCCAGCCGCCTCTCCGCCTCCTAAATCCGCCGCGATTTCGACGGCTGCGCCCGCCGGGCCAGCCGGCGGCGCTCCTTCTACCGCGCCCGGCCCGTTGCCTGAACACTACCAGACTCTGGCAGGGGGCAGGCGGATCGCCCCCCAAGCCGCCCCGGCACGTCCGGACCCAGGCCGCCGCCCTACGGCCGGCGGGAGCCAGGCGGACTATGACGCGGCCTTGGCCCTGTATGAGGGACGCAAGCCGGCGGCCGCCCAGGAGGCTTTTCTGGCCTTTCTGGAGCTCCACCCCGGCAGCCCCCTTGTCCCCAACGCCCTGTACTGGCTCGGCGAATCCTACTATGCCGCCGACAAGCTGGATCTGGCCATAATGCAGTTCAAACGGGTGGCAGAGGCTTACCCCCGGCACGACAAGGCCGCCGCGGCCCTGCTCAAGGCGGGATACGCTTACGCCCGCCTCAACGATAAGGAAAATGCCCGTTTTTACTGGCAAATTCTTCTCGATGACTTTCCTGATTCCGCCCCTGCGGCCTTGGCCAGAAAGCGGCTGGCCGGAATTTAGAGCAATTTAAAAAGTAAATTGCTCTGGCGGCGGCGCGCGGCGCCCGCCGCGGTAGGGTTAAGCGCAGTCTATTTGCGTATTCAAGCGCCGGGGCTGGCGTAGCGTAAAGTAAGATTGATGCTTAATATAACAACAGAGACGCTCCAGATCGCTTCCTGGAGGATGCGTGGCCTCTTTCGCCCTTTTGAGTGCCTCCGACAGAAAAGAACTCTGGGCCTGCCTGGCCCTGCGCCATGCCGAAGGCATCGGTCCGCTACGGGCCATGCGTCTGGCCCGGAATCACGGTTCCGCCCTGGCCGCAGTGGAGGCCGTCCTGTCTTCGCCCTCCGCCTGGGACAGCCTGGTTCCCGGCCGGGTGGCGCGCGAGTTCGCCCGGGAAAAATGGCGGGCGGCCGCCGGGGAGGAATGGAGCGCTCTGCGCCGCGCCTGCTTCTCTTTCCTGCTCTGGAACGACCCGGACTATCCCGGCATTCTTGGGGAAATCCCCGATGCGCCCCTCCTCCTCTACTGCAAGGGAGACCCGGGCCTCCTGCGGGGACCGGCCGTGGGTGTGGTCGGCGCCCGTTCCTGCACCCGCGAGGGCGCCGCCGTGACCGCCTTCTTCTCCCGCGCCCTTTCCCGATCCGGGGTAACGGTGATCTCCGGCATGGCCAGGGGCATAGACCGGGTTGCCCACCTGGCGGGCCTGGAGGGGCCGGGGAAATCCATTGCCGTTCTGGGCACCGGCATTGACCGCGTCTACCCCCTGGCCAACGCGGATCTGGCGGGCAAAATGGAGAGCCAGGGCCTGGTGGTGTCCGAATTTCCGCCGGGAGCGCCCCCCGCCCCCCGTCATTTCCCCATCCGCAACAGGCTGATCAGCGGGCTTTCCCGCGGTATTCTGGTGGTGGAGGCCGCCGCCCGGAGCGGCAGCCTGATCACCGCCCGCCTGGCTTTGGAGCAGGGCCGGGAGGTTTTTGCCGTGCCCGGGCACACCACGGCCGCCGTATCCGGAGGCTGCCGCTCCCTGATCCGCCAGGGAGCCAGGCCGGTCTTTTCCGCCGATGACATCCTGACGGAACTCGCCCCCCTGCTCCGCCAGGAGGCGCGGCAGGCTCTGGAAAAGCGCCTGGAAGAAGAAGATCGGCGCGCCCGGGCGCCTGCGCCCAGCCAACCTTTCCGGCAGCGCCGCGAAGAGGATCCGGCCGGGGCCGAAACCGTGCTGCCGGATGCGGACCTGCCCTGGCTGACGCCGCAAACACCTCTCTCCGGACGGCGGGGAACCTCCCCGGCCGGCAAAGGGCGGACCTCCCCCCGGCCCTCGGACAGCAAGCCTCCCCGGCCGGCCCCCGTTCCCGGAGGAGAAGGGCGGGCCGCTTCCCTGCCGGATAATCTCGGCCGGCCGGAACGGGATATCCTGGAGGCCCTGGAGGGTAACCGGGCGCATGTGGATGAGCTTTCCCGACGCCTGGGTCTGGATGTGTCCCGCCTGAGCGGCCTGTTGCTGATGCTGGAGGTGCGAGGCCTGGTGGCGCGCCTGCCGGGGGGCGTCTATGCCCGCCCGGAGGATGCGGCCTGTGGCTGATCCCCGCTCCCTGCAAGCCGACCTTCCGGAAAGCGTGGAGATGTTCCTGGCCTTCCTGGAACTGGAACGGGGCTGTTCCCCGGCCACAGCCCGGGCCTACGGCCGGGATGTCCTGCAGTTTGAGGAAATTCTGAGCCGGGAGGGACTTTCCCTGTCCGGGCCGGAGCAGGTGGAACGCCGCCATGTGCAGCGGTTTCTGGCGGATCTGCACCGCCGGGGCGTCAACCGATCCTCCATGGGGCGCAAACTTGCCGCCCTGCGCTCCTTTTTCCGCTTCTGCGCCCGGATGCGCCTGATCACGACCCTGCCCACGGAGGGCATAGGCAATCCGCGGACGGAAAAGCGGCATCCGTCCATGCTCAATGTGGATCAGGCGCTGGCCCTGCTGGAAACGGCGGCCGGCAGGCTCTCTCCGGCCCCGGGAGGGGAGGGACCGCCCCGGCGAGGGGAGGAGGCGGCCCTGCGGGCCCGCGACGTGTGTCTGGCGGAGATCCTGTACGGTTCCGGCCTGCGCGTTTCCGAAGCCCTGTCCCTCAATGCCGGCAGGCTGCGGGAGGAATCGGAAACCGTGCGGGTTCTCGGCAAGGGGGGGAAGGAACGCCTGGCCCCTCTGACGGACGCGGCCCGGGATGCCCTGGCTGAATGGCTGCCTTTGCGCCCCCGTCTGGCCGCTCCCGGCGAACACGCCCTGTTTGTCGGAGCGCGCGGCGGGCGGCTGAACCGCCGCGAAGCCCAACGCGTCATCGCCCGGCTCTGCCGCCGGGCGGGGTTGCCGCAGCCGGTTTCACCGCACGGCCTGCGCCACTCCTTTGCCACCCACCTTCTGGAGGCGGGCGCGGACCTGCGCAGCGTTCAGGAATTGCTGGGCCATGCCCGTCTGACAACCACCCAGCGCTATACCCATCTGAATCTGGCCCACCTCATGACCGTATACGACAAGGCCCATCCTCGATCCTAGGGAAACGCTGATTTATTCCGTTTGGACTGCGTTGCTCGTTCTTTTTGCGGAGGGGCGGGACGGAAGAGTCCAGCCCCTCCGCAAAAAGAACTCGCGCCTTGCCAAACGAAAAAACTCAGCGTTTCCGAAATCCATTTAGAGCAGTTTCGCTTTTCTGATCAACACTCTTCAACTCCAAAATGAAATTGCTCCGGCGCCGCCTCTCCCGCCAGGAAGGCTATTGCCCCTGGCGGGGAAAAGGGCTATGGACAAGCAATGGATGAGATCGCTTTTTCCGGAAAAAGCCCTCCCCCCGCCGGGCGCGGGAGGAGGATGTATGCGGCGGCCCTGCTCCTGTTCCTGGCCGGAGCGGGTGGTCTTGTCTTTCTGGGCGCCTCGGAGAACGGCACCTATTTCCGCACTGTATCCGAGGCCTTAAGCATGCCCCGTGAGCGCCTGGCTGCGGTCCGGCTGTTCGGCACAGTGCAAGAGGAGGGCCTGCATTCCTTCGCCCAGGGCCTGGGGGTGCGTTTTCAACTGAAGGACGGGGAGGACGCGGCCAAGGCTCTGTGGGTTGTCTTCCGGGGGGCCGTGCCGGAAGCCTTCCAGGCCGGGGCGGAGGTGATTGTGGAAGGGGGATTCGCTCCGGAGGGGACGGATTTTTTGGCCCGGACCCTGATGACCAAGTGTCCTTCCAAATATCAGAAAGAGAACAGGGAACGGGGAGTGTGATCCGGGCGGCGGCCGCTTGCGCCGCCGGATCGGGTCCAAATATCAATTGCCCTGAATCAATAATGATTTAAAAGTTGTAAATATCCCATGAACATGGCGTACAGCGCGGGGCATTACCTCCTGGCGGGGGGCTTTTTTTTAGCTGTGGCGGCCGCCGGAGCGGCGGCGCTGGGCGTGGCCTTACGCCGCAGGAGGGGCCTCTGTCTTGGCGCGGCCGAAACGGCGTGCTGGCTGGTGTTCGCGCTTCTGACCCTGGACCTGGGTCTGCTGTTTTCCGCCTTTCTCCACCTGGATTTCCGGCTGGCGGCCGTGGTCCGGCATACGGACGTGTCCTTGCCCCTTGTGACCAGGGCTACGGCCCTGTGGGCCGGGGAGGCCGGATCCCTGCTGCTGTGGGCCTGGTCCGTGGCCGCGGCCGGGCTCCTGTTCCGGCTGCTGCCGGCCTACGGCCGGTTGAGCTGGGAAACCCGGCTCTGGTTCCGGGCCTTTTTTTTGAGCGTCATGGCCTTCTTCCTGCTGCTGCTGGCCGTCTGGAGCGATCCCTTCGCCCCGTGGCGGGATCTGCCGGGCCGGAGCGCGCCTGTTGACGGCTTCGGCCTGAACCCCCAGTTGCAGACTCTGGGGATGATTCTGCATCCGCCTCTGCTGTTTTTAGGCTACGGCGGCTTTGTGGTCCCGGGCTGTCTGGCCCTGGCCCAGACTCTGGTGGGGCGGGGATCGCCGGCCTGGGAATCTCTGGGGCGGCCTTTCATTCTGGGATCCTGGAGCCTGTTGACTGCGGGCATCATTCTGGGGGCCTGGTGGGCATACCGGGAACTGGGCTGGGGGGGCTACTGGGCCTGGGATCCGGTGGAAAACGCCTCTCTGCTGCCCTGGCTGGCGGCCACGGCCTGCCTGCACACCGCCGTTATCCTCCGCCGGAGCGGCAAGCTGGCCAGAGTCTCGGCCTTTCTCATGGCCCTGACCACGGTTTCCGCCTTTTTCGCCACCTATCTGACCAGGGGGGGGGCGGAGGCTTCCCTGCACAGCTTTGCCGCAAGCGGCGTCAGCTCTCCCCTGTTGGCCTTCGCCCTGGCTGGGCTGGGGCTGAGCGCCGGCATCTGTCTGGCCGCCCCCAGGAGAACAGACAGGGAAATGGCCCATCCCCTGAGCGGGGAAGGGATGCTGGTGCTGCTGGCCTGGACGCTGCTGGCCCTGTACGGGGTCATTCTCCTGGCCACCCTTTCCCCGGCCCTGGTCCGGGGGCTGCGCGCCCTTCCCCTGGCGGCCTTTCAGTCCCTGGACCTGCCGGCCTTGGGGGCCGGCTTTTATAACCGCGCCTGCCTGCCCCTGTTTACCCTGCCGGCCCTGCTGCTGGTCCTCTGCCCCTTCCTCCGCCGGGAACGCCCCTTGGCCCCCGGCGGGGCGCGCTCCTTCCTGGCTCCCGCCCTCATGCTGGCGGCCCTGGGCTCCCCGCTGCTCAGCCGTCTGGCGCCGCTGGAGGGCGGGGTGGAACGTCTGGCTCCCCTGGTGTTCCTGGCTGGATTTATCCTGTTTTTCCTCCCCGGCCGGAGGAACGAAGGATTCTTTCTGCCCGGCGTCCTGCGGGGAACGCTGATCCTGCTCGCTCTGGCCGGCCTGCTCCTCTTCCGGCTGGGGCTGGAACAGCCCGTGGCCCTGGTGGCGGCCGCCAGCTCCCTGGCCGGCGCGGGCGGGCTGGCGGCCCTGTTTGCCGTGCGCCCCGTCCTGTTCGCCCGGCGCGCCTCCGCGGCGGCCGGAGGCGCCCACCTGGGCCTGCTGCTGCTTATCCTGGGAGTGGCCATCTCCGGGCCGTACCAGGCGCGGCACACCCTGGTTCTGGGGCCGGGGGAGTCCGCCTCCCTGGGAGGAGGGTATTCAGTGCGGCTGACGGCCCTGAAGGCGGAAGGCGTGGAGCTGCGCCCGGACGGGGAAGCGCGCTACCGCTTTTCCCAGGCGGACCTTGCCCTTTCCCAGGAGGGGCGCGCCCTGGGAGTCCTGTCTCCGCAGATCCGCCGCTACGCCCGCTTTGACCGCCAGCCTTACGGCCAGGTGGCCACCCTGTTCAGCCTGGGCAACGAAATCTACGCTACCCTGCTCCGGCTGGGAGATGACGGGCGGGCGGCCCTTATGCTCCAGATCAATCCCCTCATCAACTGGATCTGGCTGGGGGGCCTTCTGCTCTGCCTCTTCCCGCTCCTGGGAACGGGGCGGGCGCAGCGACCCCAGGCGGCGGAAGAGGGACAAAGCCCATGATCCTGGCCTTGAGGAATGTATCCCTCTTTTACGGTTCCCGCCTGGTCTTCCGGAATGTTTCCCTGGAGCTGGAGGCGGGCGGTATTACTCTGCTCACAGGAGCCAACGGCGCGGGCAAGACCACCTTGCTGCGGATTATGGCCGGGCTGATCCGGCCTTCCGCCGGCAGGGTGGAGACTGGCGGGCCGGAGCCGCGCTTCGGCTACCTGGGACACGCGACCTTCCTCTACCCCGGTCTGAGCCTTCTGGACAACCTGGCCTTCT
>JAISMK010000181.1 GCA_031276785.1 Desulfovibrio sp.
GCAGAGGTTGAAAGGCAAAAGCTCGTATAAATTGCTCCACAGTTTTGAGTCTCTCCGGCGCCAATATTTGGGTCGTCACCTATGGGCCAGAGGGTATTTTTGTTGCAGCAGTGGCAATGTGACTGACGATGTAATCAAAGCCTATATTGAGCAACAAAGCCATGATGATGGCGATTTCAAAGTTGAAGGTGAAGACTGACCTTTGCCAATCAGCCGAGTTGTCGGCGGATTTCATCCGCAATCGCCAGCTTTAGCTGTTACCCGATGCCACCGGCTTCAGCCGGTGGAGTATTCATTCCAAGGAAAGTTGAGCGTCAGCATGATCTGGGGGTGTCGCAGGGAGTCTGTATGCAATATACGCTTGCCGCGCAAGGTATGAGCCCAAAAAAATTCGTCGCTTTCCGCCATTCGTCTGTTATTTGCCCTACCGTACATGTCTGTACGGTACCATTTGTAGACCAAAAAATCACTACCCATAGTATGCAGCAAAGTTGACGCTTTATCCACACCCCGTTCAACAACGATATCATCCGCATCAATAAAAACGCAATAGTCACCTGTGATGTACGGGATTGCCATATTGCGCGCCACACCTGCCCCCGAGTTACGCTCTGTACGCATCAGCGTCACCCTGCCATCTGACCGCGCATATCCTTCAGCAATAGTTATCGTGCTATCTGTCGAACAATCATCTACCACAAGAATTTGGGTGACACAATTGTTCTGCAATAATGCTGATAGAGTTCTGCGTAGATACCTCTCCGCATTATACGCAGGGACAACTACTGTAACGGAACAGATGGAACTCATGCCCCTCTTTTGCATCTGTTGTCTCGCCCTTTTCCTCGCGTCCTGTACGGACGCCGCAACCGGATCTTCCCGCTCGCCTCTTCCTGCGCTTGGAATTGGAATGACAGCAGCGCGGCCGCCAGGCGGATTATGCCGTGTCTGAAGTTTCGGCCAGCAGCCTTTTCACTGTTTCCAGGGCGCCGTCCAGGTCAAAGAGCGAGAGCTGATTCCGGAGTTCCTCAAAGACGGCAGGGGGTAAAACAGAGGCGAAGTCCGCCTCGCGGGCGGAGACAAAGCTGACTGCTTCAGCATCGGAATCCTGCAGGTAGGCGGCCAGGGGGGGCAGCAGTTCCGTCAGGCGGAGTTTGCCTTCCCGGGAGAACCCCTCTTCGCCCCTGGCTTCTTGCTCCCGCGGCGTTTCCGCGGCGGCAAAGGCTTCCCGCAGCAGGGAAAGGACCGTGTCCAGGGAGAGGAAGCAGGCCCCGGCCAAGGCGCGGGCGCTGCCCCTTTCCTCGTTGTTGAAGCAGGCTTCCAGGCGGGCGGCTTCCTCGGACAGGGCGCCGGCCCCGATGGAGGCGGCCAGCCCTTTGAGAGTATGGGCGATGCGCTGGGCGCCCGCCTCGTCGCCGTTGTCCAGAGCGGCGTGGAATTCGGCGGCCGTGCCGCCGTGATGGCCGAGAAACTGCTGGAGGAGCTTGATGTACAGGCGTTCGTTGTTGCCCAGGCGGGCCAGGGCCTTTTCCGTATCCAGGCCGGGCAGATACAGGGCGCCTTCCACGGCGCTGGCCGAAGGGGCCGGACTTTCCGGGGCCGAGGGCAAGGAGGAGGAGGCGCCTCTGGCCAGGCTTTTGCGCGCGGCCAAAGGGCGCACCCAGCGCAAAAGGGTGGCGAAAAATTTGTCCACCTCTATGGGCTTGGCTATGTGGTCGTTCATGCCCGCATCCAGGCACTTCTGCCGGTCCTCCATCATGGCGTGCGCGGTCATGGCCACTATGGGCATGGAAGAGTAGATGTCGTACCGGCGAATGGCCGCGGCGGCGGCAAAACCGTCCATTTCCGGCATTTGCAGATCCATGAGTACCAGATCAAATGGAGGGATGCCCGCGGTATTGCGGATGGCCTCCAGGGCCAGACGGCCGTTATCGGCAATGCTCACCTGGGCGCCGGCGTCCTGAAGAAGCTCCACGGCCACCTGCTGGTTTACAGGGTTATCCTCCACCAGCAGGATGGAGACGCCCTCCAGAGAAGGGGTTTCCGGCGCGCCGGCGGCGCCCGGCTTGCGGGCGAGGGGGCGGATGCCCCCCGGAGCGCCGTACAGAATCTCCGCCAGGGCGTCAAAGAGGGTGGACTTGTTCAGGGGCTTGTACAGCACACCGGCCGCCCCTGCTTTCTGCGCCTGGATCTGAATTTCCGAGCGGCCCATGTCCGTGACCAGAAACACGGCGGGCGCCGCGGACAGCCGCAATTCCGAACACAGGCGGTAGGTGGCCTCAATGCCGTCCATTCCGGGCATCCGCCAGTCCATGAGAACTACGCGGTAAGGCTTGCCCTCGGCATCGGCCCGCTCAAGAAGGGCAAAGGCCTGATCGGGGCCTGAGGCGCCATCGGCCTGGAACTGAAGGTTGACAAGCATGTTCTGGATGATGTGCCGGGCAGCCTCGTTGTCGTCCACTACCAGGATGCGGACGGTTTCGCCCCGGCTGTCCCCTTCCGCGCCGCCGGCATCCAGAGGCGGCAGGTCGAAGGCGGCGGTAAAGATGACGGTGGTTCCCCTGCCCTGCTCGCTGATAATCTGGATGGAGCCGTCCATCAGATCCAAAAGACGCTTGGTGATGGTCAAGCCCAGGCCCGTGCCGCCGAAACGGCGGGTGATGGAGCCGTCCGCCTGGGTAAAGGCGGTGAAAAGCTTGCCCTGCTGTTCCCGGGTCATGCCTATGCCGGTGTCCTTGACCATGAAGCGCAGGCGGATGCTTTCCCCCAGCACGGCATCCAAGGTGCAGGAGACGATGATCTCCCCCTTTTCCGTGAATTTTACGGCATTGTTCAGAACGTTGGTCAGCACCTGGCCCAGGCGCAGGGGATCTCCCACCATGGCGGCCGGCACATTGGCGTCCACGCCGAAAAGGACTTCCAGCCCCTTCTCCTCCGCCCGCTGGCTGATGAGGGTGGCGATATTGTCCAGAAGATCCTCCAGCTTGAATTCCACCCGCTCCATGCTGAGCTGGCCGGCCTCAATTTTGGAGAAATCCAGGATGTCGTTGATGATGCCCAACAGGGTATTGGCCGCGCCGTAAATTTTGCTGACATAGGCGCGCTGCTTGGGCGCCAGATCGGTTTTCAAGGCCAGGTAGGCCATGCCGATCACCGCGTTCATGGGAGTGCGGATTTCATGGCTCATGTTGGAGAGGAATTCGCTCTTGGCCCTGCTGGCCGCATCCGCGGACACCTTGGCGACAACCAGATCCTTGTTGCGCGCCTCCAGGGAAGCGGCCATCTCGTCAAAGGCCCTGCCCAGCAATTCCATCTCTCCGCCAAGGCCGCGGCAGGCGCAGCGCGCCGCCAGATCCCCGCCGGCCAGGGCGCGGGCTTCCTGGGCCAAAAGCCGTACCGGCCGCGCCAGGAATCTGTTGCCGGCGACAAAGGCGATGGTCAGGGACATAACGGCCGTAAGCGCCAGCAGCAGCAGATCGTGGGCCAGATCCGCGGCGGCGGCGGCGAAGGCGGCGGTCCCGGGGATGACAAACTCCACAGTCAGGTAGGGCCTGCCCCCCTCGGGCAAGGCCAGGCGCAGACACTGGAACAGGTACCCGCCGCCTTCCACGGAGACAACCCCGGAGATGCCGTCGTCCCCGGAGATGCCGTCGCCACCTGTGATGCCGTCGCCCTCGGCGATCCGCTCTCTGGCCAGGGCCACGGCGGAATCTTCCGCCGGGGACGATCCGGGGGGAAAGGGGTAGGCGGGTCCGGCGCCGTAACGCATATAGATGCGGGCCTGTCCGGGCAGCCGGTTTCCGGAAAAAATCTCCAAGCCGCTTTCCGGACGGACGGAGGCCATGAAATAGCCCCGGGGTTCCCCCTGACCAGGGTCGGCGACAGGCAGAAGGCAGGGAAAGACCGCTTCCCCGGTCACCGGATCCGGACTGATGCCGCCCAGGGAAAAGACGCCGGAGCGTTCCGCCTCCAGAAAGCAGGAAAGCCCGCGGATATCCGCCGCCCCGGAAAGAGGCCGGGCCGAGTCCTCCACCTCTCCCCCGCGGTTGATAAAGAGAATATTGGCATACAGCCCGCCATGCTCCCGCAGGATGTTTTGCAGCAGGGCGGCGCGCCCGGCGCCGCCGCTAACGGCTTCCAGCCGGGCCAGGGTCGCCAGCAGGGCGCGGGTGGCTTCCGTCAACTGGGCGCGATGCTCGGCAAGGGCGTTCAGAATGTCGGCACCCTGCTCCTCGGCCTTGATCCTGGCCCGGGCACGGCTTTCCAGGCCGGAGTGGACGATAAGGGCCAGGGCCGGCAGCATAGCCAGTATGACAATCAGAGCCAGAATGCGGCGAATGGATCTCATCAGAATCATGCCGGATCCTTGGACAGAAAATGCAGGGCCGTATCCGCCCGCTCCAGAAGAGCGGCCGCCTCCCGCAGACGGCCGGAACGGACTCGGGCCAGCAGGCGCTCCGCCCTGCCGGGCAGGAGGCAGGCATTCAGAATCTCCCGCGCTTCCCCGGCGGCGGCCGGCGCCGCGGCATCCTGGCGCCTGAGCAGGTCATGCAGAGATCGCAGGCCGGCGGCCCGGCCGGGATCCGCAACGGCCCGCGGAGGCAGCCAGCGTTTCAGGGTGGCCAAAAGATCTTCCACGTCTATGGGTTTGGCCGCATGATCGTCCATGCCGGCCTCCAGGAGAGGGTCCAGCCCCTCTCCCCGGTTGTGGGCGGTCATGGCGATGATCGGCAAATCCGCCGCCCAGGGGGCGGGCAGGGCGCGCAGACGCCGCGTGGCCTCAAGGCCGTCCATGCCGGGCATCTGCACATCCATCAGCACGAAATCGAAGGGACTCTCCGCCGCTCCCGGCTCCAGGAGATCCAGGGCGGTCTGGCCGTCAGGGGCCAGAGTGACCCGCAGGCCGGCCTCCGAGAGGATCTCCTCCGCTATCTGCCGGTTGACCTCATTGTCTTCCACCACCAGCACCCGCGCGCCCTCCAGGCTCGGCGGGGAAGGCTCCCCGCCGGCCGCCGGCTCCTGCCGGGCAGTGAGCCGGGCGCGAAAAAGGTTCATCAGGCTGTCCAGCAGGACCGACTCGTTGACGGGTTTGTGCAGGAAAGCGCTCACCCCCGCCTGTTCGGCCAGAACGTCGCTGCCCTTCCAGGCATAGGGAGAAAGCATGATCACCAGGGGAGGGCGGGACAGGGGCAGCTCGCCGCGGATCTGCCGGGTCATCTCCAGCCCGTCCATGCCGGGCATGCGCCAGGTCAGCACCACCAGGTCAAAAGGACGGCCGGAAGCGTCGGCATCCGCAACCTGTTTAAGGGCGGCCTTTGGGGCGTCCCCACAGCTCACCTCCAGGCCGAAATTCCGCAAAAAGGAACTCACCGTATCCAGATCCTCCTTGTTGCCGTCCACGGCCAGGGCGCGGGCGCCGCGCAGCAGAGCCTGTTCCCGGCGCCGCTCCCGGCTCTGCAGGGCCAGAGGCAGAAACAGGCTGAACACTACTTCTCGGCCCGGCTCGCTCTGCACCCGGAGCTCTCCTCCCATGAGGCGTGCCAGACGGTTGGAAAGGGCCAGTCCGAAGCCCTTGCTGGCGGCGCCGGACATGCTTTTCGGCAGGATCCGGCTGTCTCCGGCGAAGATTTCCCGCAGAGTGCGGATCTGGTGTTCGGGGATGCTCTCGCCCGTGTTGAGTACGTCAATGCGCGCTTGAAGCCGCAGGTCTTCAGCCTCCTGGAAAACGCAGGCCAGGCGGATGCCGCCCTGGGAGGTGAAGTGCAGGGCATTGTCCAGAAGATTAACCAGGATCTGCTCCAGGCGCAGAGGATCGCCGCTGACCTGCCTCGGCAGGTCCGGCGGCAGGTCAAAGCGGAGGGTCAGACCCTTTTTTTCCGCCTGGGGCAGGTAACGCCCGCGCAGACGGGCCAGGAGATCCTCAAGGTCAAAGGCGATGTTTTCCACGGCGAGCTTGCCGGCATCCAGACGGGAAAGCTCCAGAATATCGTTGATAATGTTCAGCAGGCTGCTCCCGGCATCATGGATTTTCATCAGGTAGCCCCTTTGCTGCGGGCTGAGATTCTCCTTAAGGGCGAGATAGGCCATGCCGATGATGGCATTCATGGGCGTGCGCACTTCATGGCTGATATTGGCCAGAAATTCGCTTTTGCTCGTCACCGCGGACTCGGCGGATTCCCGGGCGGCGATGAGATCCTGCTCCCGCTTGCGCAGGGCATCGGCCATGGTGTTCAGGGCGTCGCCCAGGCCTACGAATTCCCGGCAGGCATGGGGCAGAATGACCTTTTCATCGTACTCCCCCCGTCCGTACCTCCGCGCCGCGGCCAGCAGCCGGCGCAGGGGAAGACTGACGGCTCCGCGCACCAGGAGGGCCGTTACCCAGGCCATGGCGGCCAGGGCTATGACCAGAAACAGGATGGCGCGCAGGAAGTAAAAGCGGTCGCCGGCCAGCAGGGAAGCTTCAGGCAGGACGTAAACAGCCTGCATATAGGGAGAATCAGTTCCGGGCAGGGAAATTCTCTCAAAGGCGACAGCCTGCCTGCCCTCTTGCCCCGCCAGGTAGAAGAGGCCGGCGGATTCGCTGTTGCCGCTGAGGCCGTCCAGAATGTCCCGGGGAATTTCGGGCTGGCCGCCGCCAAGGGCGAAAAGAACCTTCCCGCTCATGTCCGCCAGGAACAGATGCTCTCCGGGGGCAAGGGACAGGGAACGCAGCAGGCGGGCATGGGAAGCGGGCCTGATGCCGGAGGCAAGCACCGCCGGCCGGCCGTTGGAACAGGTAAAGCGGTATCCGAAATACAGGGCGGGCTGCCGGTCAAAACGCGAAGCCGTGACCCCGCCGGAGACAAGGCCTCCCTTCTGCATGGCCTGGGTGAAATAGCTCCGGTCCGGAACCATGATCCGCCGCTCCGGCTCCACTCCGGAAGAGATCGCCTGCCCGTCTTCCAGGACGACGAAGACATCGCCGCGGGCGGAGTAGCCCTCGTTCAGGCCGGAGACGAACTCCCGCAGAAAGGCGGGAGAACAATCAAGATTGCCGGACAGGCTCAAGGTGGCCAACTGGATTGTGGCTTCCGCCGCGATCATGCGCTGGGCCTGGGCCGCCGCGCCCACAGCCTCCAGAGCCTGATCCTCCGCCTGGGCAATGTACCCGGCCCTGCGCTCCGCCTCCGTCAGAAGAACGCTGGCAAAGGCCGGCAGGGCGGCGATGGCGATCAACAAAATAGCCGTGCGCAGAAAAGAGCCGAAAAAAAATTTTTTCATACAGATCTGTCGTCCGGAGAAAGGTACTTTCCAGCAAAGTTTGCCCTGATCAGACTGAAAAAGCAATCCCCGCCGCGTCCGGGCCGGTTGCCTCCCCGGAGCAGCCGGCAAGAAAACAGACCGGCGGAGGACAAACGGCGGCAAGCAAAAATCTCCGGCGTAGATCAGTTGACACCAGTTGCCGATTATGGATATGAACAAAACAAGGTAGGCGTGCGAGGTATCCGCGTGGAAAAATCAGGCAAAGCGACGTACACCCTGGCTGAAGCGGCCGCGTTGCTCAGCTGCCACAGGGAAACGTTGCGCCGCGCCATCAAGGAAGGCTCATTGCGCGCCGCCAGGCTGGGCCGGGGGATTCGCATTTCCCGTCTGGATCTGGAGGCTTTCTGGACAGCCTGCGGCGGAGGGGATCTTTTCGCCAGAGAGGCCGGAGAACCCCCGGCCGGGGAAGAAGCCCGGCCGGGGGCCAGGAAGCGCAAGGGCCGGCGGGAACAGTTGCAGCTCCCCCTTCTGGGGGACGGCGCCGCGGGCGGCGTTTCAAAACCGGAATGTCCCGGCGGCCTGGCGGGCGGCGTGGACAGCCTTTGACAGGGAGCGGCTGATGGACACAACCCATTCCTTTGTGGAAAAAGTGGTTTTGCGGAGCGACAACGGATCGCAATTGCAGTTCCAAGGAAAAATGTTTGCGGAAAGTTCGTATTTTGACGAGCAGACCGCCCGGCTGACCCGGATACGCCTGTACGTCGCCGACAACGGCCGTCATGTCTACTCCATAGTCTCCGGCTCCGGAGAGAAAAAAAACCGCCGCCATTATGAAGTGCTGCCCGGCAGAGACTCCTGCCGGATCAGCGACGGCGTGCAGACCCTCACCGTGCCCACCGACATGCTCTTCGCCTCCGTCTTCGGCTTGTGCGGCATTGATCCGGCGCGGGCGGAGGAACTGCGTCCTTCTTTTGAGGAAAACCTGCGTCTGGCGGCAGGGGAATAACACCGGGCGGAAAAAATAAGGCCGCGCCGCCGCCCGGAAAATCCAGCCTCCGGCCATGCGTTTTTCCGCCGGAAAGAAGACTTCCCGGACGCGGAGGCTTGATTATTTTCTTGCTTCCAAGTTATATATGAGTGGACTTTTTTGTGTTCCAAGCAATAAAAAGGAACTGGACTTCAGGGACGTGGCGCCCCATGTCCTGTCCCGCTCCGTTGTTGTCTCCTGTCTTGCAACAAGAGCGCCGCCAGAACCGCAGAAGGAGAAACCCATGTCCTATACCAAAAAATTTTTAAAGTCCCGCGCCGCCTGCAAAGTTCAGTTTTATGTGACAGACGAACAGGCCCGGGGAGCATCCGCCGTTTTCCTGGTGGGGGAATTCAACGATTGGAATTACAGTTCCAACCCCATGAAACAAATGAAAAACGGAGGCTTTTACCTGGAGCTGGATCTGCCCCTCGGCCAGGATTACCAGTTCCGCTACCTGACGGACACAGGTTTCTGGTTTAACGATGAAGCCGCCGAAGCCTATGTCCCCTGCTCCTTTTCCGGGGAGGACAACAGCGTGGTCAAGGTGTGAAGCGCTCCGCCGCCGCGCACGGTTTCGTCCTTGTCCGGGAGCGGTCCCTGCCGGAACTGGCCAGCCTGGCCCGACTGTGGAAACACGGGGCCACCGGGGCCGAACTGCTGTCCTTAAGCAACGCTGATGAAAACAAGGTTTTCGGCGTCACCCTGCGCACTCCCCCAGCGGATTCCAGCGGCGTTGCCCATATTCTGGAGCATTCCGTCCTGTGCGGCTCCCGAAAGTATCCCCTCAAGGAGCCCTTCGTGGAGCTGCTCAAGGGATCCCTGCGGACCTTTCTCAACGCCTTCACCTATCCGGACAAAACCTGCTATCCTGTAGCCAGCGCCAATCTTACGGATTTTTTCCACTTGGTGGACGTCTATCTGGATGCTGTTTTTTTCCCAAAGCTGAGCGAAGAAACCTTCCAGCAGGAGGGTTGGCACCTGGAGGTCAGCTCCCCGCCCAGGATTCTTTCCTACAAAGGCATTGTCTACAATGAAATGAAGGGCGCCTTTTCCGCGCCGGAATCCGTTCTGGGCCGCCACAGCCTGCGCGCCCTCTTTCCGGACACCGTTTACAGCCGGGAATCCGGCGGTGACCCCGAGGCCATTCCTTCCCTCTCCTACCGGGAATTTTGCGACTTCCACCGCAAATACTACCACCCCTCCAACGCCCGCTTCTTTTTCTGGGGGGACGACCCGGAGGCCGGCCGCCTGGAGAGGATCGGCGCTGTTCTAGCCCCCTTTTCCGCCCTGAATCCCGCCCTGGTGCGGGCCTCGTCCATCGGCCTGCAAAGCGCGCTGTCCGCACCCCGCACCCTGACGGCGCAGTATGCCGCTTCGCCGGCCGAGGAAAAAGCGGCCAAAGGCCTGGTGACCGTCAACTGGCTCGGCCCGGACGTGATGGATGTGGATCTGGGGCTGGCCTTTCAGATGCTGGAACAGATGCTGCTGGGAATGCCAGCCTCCCCTCTGCGCCGGGCGCTGATCGAGTCAGGCCTGGGCGAGGATCTGGCCGGGCAGGGCCTGGAGTCCGAGCTGCGCCAGCTTGTCTTTGATGCCGGCCTCAAGGGAGTTGATGTTTCCCGCGCCGCCGCCGTGGAGGAGTGCATCTTTGCCGTCCTGGAGGATCTTGCCCGTAGCGGCCCGACTCCGGAATTGGTGGAAGCGGCCGTCAACAGCGTGGAATTCTCCCTGCGTGAAAACAATTCCGGCCGCTTTCCCGTGGGACTTTCCCTCATGCTCCGCGCCCTGACCACCTGGCTGCACGGCGGCGACCCCCTGGCCCCCCTGGCCTTTGAGGCGCCGCTGGCCGCCGTCAAAACCCGCCTCGCCGCCGGGGAACCCTATTTTGAAACCCTGATCCGCCGCTGGTTTTTGGACAACACCCACCGCGTAACCATCATCCTCGCCCCGGACGCGCAACTGGACGCCCGGCGCGAGGCCGAAGAACAGGCCCGCCTGGCGGCCCTGGCCGCCTCCATGGACAAACAGGCCCTGGCTGAAACCGCCGCCAGGGCGGAGGCCCTGGCCCGGCTCCAGGCCGCCCCGGACCCTCCGGAGGCCCTGGCCTCCATCCCCCGCCTGCGGATTGCCGACCTCCCCGCCCGCAACGTCCCCATTCCCACGGAAATCCTCTCTCTGGACGGCGCTCCTCTTTATTTCCACGGCCTGACCACAGGAGGCATCCTCTACGCGGAAGCGGGCTTCAACCTGGACGGGCTTCCTGCCGCCCTTGTGCCCCTCGTGCCCCTCTTCGGCCGCGCCCTGCTGGAAATGGGCACGGAAAAACGCGACTTCACCGGCCTCAGCATGGCCATAGCCCGCAAGACCGGAGGCATGGACGCCGCTGCCCGCTTCCTGACCCGGACCGACACCCGCGCCCCGGTCTGCCGTCTTATCCTCAGCGGCAAAGCGGCCCCCGACAAGCGCGACGACCTGTTCTCCCTGCTGGACGAAATTCTGCGCCTCGCCGACCTGGACCATCAGGACCGCTTCCTGCGGATGGCGCTGGAGGAAAAGGCCCGCCTGGAACACAGCCTCATTCCCTCCGGACACGCCGTCGTGGCCGCGCGCCTGCGGGCCGCCTGCTCTCCCGCAGCCGATCTGGCGGAACAGGCCGAAGGAATCTTTGCCCTGGATTTCCTGCGATCCCTCATCCCCCGCCTGGAAAACGACTGGCCTTCCGTTCTGGACAGCCTCCAGGCCCTCCGCTCCCTGCTCCTGACCCGCGCCCGTCTGGAACTGAACATCACCGCCCCGCCCGAACACAGGGACGCCCTTCTCGCCCCGGCCGGCGCCCTGGTCCGGGCTCTGCCTCCCGGCAGCCTTCTCCCCCCGGCCTGGACCCGCCTCGATCTGCCGCCGGCCGAAGCCCTGATCCTTCCAGCCCGGGTGAACTATGTGGGCAAGGGCCTCAACCTCTTTGACGCCGGCTATGTCTGGCACGGCTCCGCTCTGGTCATCCTCAACTTTCTCCGCACGGGCTATCTCTGGGAAAAAATCCGCGTTCAGGGCGGGGCTTACGGCTGCCAGTGCGGCCTGGACCGCATGAGCGGCGCCTTTTTCATGGTTTCTTACCGCGACCCCGGCATCCAGGACACTCTGGACGTCTTTGACGCCGCCGCCGCCCACCTGCGGCGCCATCCTCCCTCCCCGGAGGAGCTGAACGCCTCCGTTGTGGGCGCCATCGGCGAGCTGGATACCTATCTTCTGCCCGATGCCAAAGGCAGCGCCGCATATTGCCGCGCCCTGGCAAGGGATACCGACGAGCTGCGTCAGACCCTGCGGGAAGAGATCCTGGGCGCCGGCCCGGACCATTTCCGGCGTTTTGGCCAGGCTCTGGAAGCCCTTGCCCCTGAAGGGCGCATCTGCGCTCTGGGCGGCGCGGCCCTGGACAGCGCGGCCCGCAAAGCCGGATGGGCCCGGACCGCCGTGCTTTAGAGCTGTTCAACTTTTTCAAAGTTAAACTGTCCTGGAGCATTTTACGTTTGAAATGCTTGCTTAACGGCGGGCAAAGCCAGCCTGCAAGCATTTCGCGGCAAGGATTTGCGGACAAATCCTTGCAGAGCAGTCCAACTTTTTCAAAGTTAAACTGCTCTAGCGCCGTTCAACCTGGCAAAAATTGGACTGCTGCCGGAGCGGGCGTTGATCAGAGAAGGTAAAGTGGTGGGACGGCTCCCATGGACGCGCCGCGGATCAACTCCGGCGAAGGCAGACGCGCCGCCGCCGTGGCCGGGGGAACCCTGGCATCCCGTCTGCTCGGCTTGGCCCGCGACATGCTCCTGGCGCACCTGCTGGGGGCCGGCGCGGATGTCTTTCTGACCGCCTTTCGCATTCCCAATCTCTTTCGCCGCCTGCTGGCCGAAGGCTCCCTGGGCATGGCCCAGGCCGCGATTTTCGCCGACACGGCCGCCCGCCAGGGACTGGCCGCAGCCGTCGGCCTGAGCCGGGACATTCGCCGCGCCTTTCTCCTCCTGAGCGCGCCCCTGCTCCTCTGCCTTGCCCTGGCCTCCCCGGGACTGATTTTCCTGCTGGCCCCGGGCCTGGCCCCGGCCGCGGCGGAACGGGCCGCCTTTCTTTTTCTCTGCTGCCTCCCCTACCTGCCCCTCTGCCTCCTGGCTGGCCTCGCCCTGGCCGACCGGAGCTGTCTGGGCAGGGAAACGCCCCAGGCTCTGGCTCCCGCCGCCTTCAACCTCTGCCTTCTGCTGGCGGGCCTGGTCGCCCTGGCCCTTGCCCTCTCCCCGGAGGCGGCGGAAATCCTCCTCTGCCTCGGCCTCAGCCTGGCGGGCCTGGCCCAACTCGCCCTGGCAGGCCGCTCCAACCCGGCCGGAACATCCTCCTTCCGGGCCGCCCTGGCCCGGAAGGAGGTGCGCTCCGCCCTGATCCGCGTCCCCCTGACTGCTCTCGGGGCCTCAGTACACCTGCTGCAGGCCTTGGCGGGAACCCTGCTGGCTTCCTTCCTGGCCGGCGGATCCATCAGCGCCCTGTATTTAGCGGAGCGCCTTCTGGAATTTCCCCTGGGCCTTGCCGGGGTCAGCCTCGGCCTCCTGGCCATGCCCCGCCTGGCGGAGCAGGCGGCCGGGAACAACCGGGACGCTCTGGGGGCCATCCTGGCGCGCCACCTTTCCCTCAGCGCCTTTCTGGCCCTGCCCGCTGCGGCCGGCCTGGCCGCCCTGGCCCTGCCCCTGGCGGGACTCTTCTTCGGACACGGGGCCTGCGGCCCGGAGGAAGTCCGGCTGACCGCCCTGTGTCTGGCAGCCTATGCTCCGGGACTGCCGGCCATGTGCCTGGCCCGGCCCCTGCTGGCCGCCTTGGCCGCCTTGGGAGAGACGCGGGCCGCCGCTCTCGCCGCCGGACAGGGCCTGGCGGCCGCCGTGGCGGCGGCCCTGGGCGGAGCGCTTTTGCTGGGAGCGCCGGGCATCGCCCTGGGCATGGCCCTGGGGGCCTGGGCACACGCCGCCCTGCTCCTGCGCCTCCTGCGCAAAAGGGGGTTGGGAGCATTCCTGGCGGCCGCCGGCCGGCGCTGCCTGGCATACATCCTCCCGGCTCTGGCCCTGGGGCTTCCGCTCCACTTCCTGCCGCTGCCCCCGGACAACAAAATGCTTCTGGCCTGCCTCCTGGCCGCCCTTGTCGCCGGCTGCGCCCTGGCCTGGATTTTTCTCTTCCGCGCCGTCCGCAGCCCGGACGCCCTGACCCTGACAGGCCTGCTCTCCTCCCTTCTCAAAACTTGAACCGCTCTAGTCGTATGAATCTAGATGCTTATGTAACTCCAGAAGAGCCGCGCGGTAATCAAAATCCTTTTTCCTCTTAAAAAGGCTTAATGATTCTACGCTGCGCACGAGGTCAAAAAATTTTTCCACAACGCGGTACCCGCTTATCTCATCTCGGGAGCCGCCCCGCGGGTAGTCATGGATAAAGTAGAGACATTTCGGATTTTCCGCCATCAGGGCGGCCATTATGGCACAGGCAACGCGAAAACGGCCGTCAATCAAAATGATATCCGGGCGTCGGGGCATTCTTTCCCAAGGCGCCCAAAAATAATTCTTGTATAATTCCACCCTGGGCCGCTCCCCTTCCCGCCCGACGGGCGCCCCCCATGCTCCCGTGGGCCCGATATCCGCATGGATCAAAGTCAATCTTTTTTCGCCTAGAGCGGACCGGATGCCGCTGTCCCTCAGCAGGCGCCGGATCCAGTCCGCATCCGATTCCACGGAATAAATTGCGGAGATTGAGGCTATGGCGGCGGCGGCGACCGTGCTGCCTCCTGAGCCGAATTCAATATATATCTTCGCCCGGCGCAAGGCTTTAAGAAAAAATTCACGTTCCTCCCGCGCCATGTGTATTTCCAGGACAGGCTTTTGTTGAGACGAAGATTTCTCTGGAGATCCTGCCGCTATTCTATTGTAACATTCAATGGCGACATCTAATTTTTCCTTTTGTAACTCATAAAAAAATATTTTATAGCTTGGTTGCTGTAGCCAGACAACCATTGGAAGGGTATATTTAAATAGCCTTGGGATTACGGAAAATGTCTTTAAAATACTGGAAACAAACGATAAAACGGATAATATTTCTTCCCTTGTTAAATTTTTAAGAATATTGCGCAGGTCATGAGATAACAATTCGCGCAATCTGTATGAAAAACGAATATCCGCGACATGTATTTTGTCGTTTTTCGCGGCGCATTCATATAGATATTGATATGCGCTGAAGTCAGCTATATAATAGACAGCGCTATGTTTTGAGCGCCTAATTGAATTGGACGTTTGAATATATTTATATACAATATCCGGTATAAATGAAACATGCGTCAAATGGAAAAAAAGTTCAAATAAAAAGAATCCGTAGGCAGAACAAAGAACTCCCTCTTTATAAAATACTCCTTTCCGCAAAATAAATTCTCTGTTCAAAAGGATTGTTGTGTGGTAGCCCATGGCGTAAATATACAATTGCGGATATTCAGCCGGATTGACATTGATGTATTCCCTGTTCACACCGTGCCGGTAAAGAACTTCGCCCTCCGGATCGACTGCTTCCAGGCCGCCGACAACAGCCTCGGACGCGTTGCGCGCAGCGCATGAATACAAAAGGGACAGGGCCTCCGGAGGCAAAGCGTCATCAGCGTCAACAGCCAGAATATACTCGCCCTGCGCCGCGCGGACGGCGATATTGCGGCAAACGCCTACGCCGGAATTCTGTTGCCTGTTGAGGCCGCGAATACGCCGGTCCTTTGCGGCATACTCCTCTATGACGCTCCAGCTTGAGTCAGTTGAACCGTCATTTACGCAGACAACCTCAAACGAAGCCAGAGATTGGGCCAAGATGCTGTCCAGGCATCCTGGCAGGTATTTTTCCGCGTTATGGGCGGTGAGGCAAACGCTTACCGTAATCGGGGTTTTCATAGCGCAGCATTGGGAGTATTTCAGATCCGCTGATTACAAAAAAAACCGCCTCAGGAGGAAATATGCTCCTATATTCATGGAATGTAAACGGTTTCCGCGCCTTGTGCGGCAAGGAGGAGTGGAGCCGGTTCCGCCGGACCAACGCGGATCTTGTCGCCCTGCAGGAAGTCAAGGCCGAGGAAGCCCAGATTCCGGAAGTCCAGCGCCGGCCCGGGGGCTGCCACAGCTACTGGTTTTCCGCGGCCAAAAAAAAGGGATATTCCGGGGTGGCCGTCTTCTGCCGCGAAAAGCCCCTGGCCGTGGCCCGCGATTTGCCCCAGGCCGCCTTTCAGGGAGAAGGGCGCCTCCTGCATCTGGAATTTCCGGCCTTTCATTTCCTCAACGTCTACTTCCCCAACGGCCAGATGAACGAAGACCGTCTGGCGTACAAACTCGGCTTTTATGACGCCTTTCTGGAGCACGCCCAAAATCTGCGCCGGGAAAAACCACTGGTGATCTGCGGGGATTTCAACACCGCCCACAGACCCGTGGATATCGCCCGTCCCAGGGAAAACGAAAACACCTCCGGTTTTTTGCCCGTGGAGCGGGCCTGGATGGACAAGTTCATCGCCCACGGCTATGTGGATACCCTGCGCCTGGTGCGTGGGGAAACTCCCGGCCTGTATTCCTGGTGGTCCTATCGTTTCCGGGCCAGGGAGCGGAACGTGGGCTGGCGCATTGATTATTTTTTTGTTTCTGACGAACTGTTGGAAGCCGTGCGGGATGCCTGGATCGCCACGGAGATCCTGGGGTCGGACCACTGCCCCGTGGGCCTGGAACTTGCTGACAACCGCCTTGGCACGCTGTGACATCCTCTTTATATTATAAGCACAAAATAGCAATTTTAATGGGAATTTATTGTGCGCGCGCTCAAGAAATGCGGTCACCATTGGCAACGGTTTCTAAGGGGTGCAGTAGTACCGTACCCTGTTTTGAAAGGCTACCTAAAATCAGCACTTCACTTTTGACCCCAGCTACTTGACGTGGTGGAAAATTTACTACGGCAATGATTTGCAGACCTACTAATTGTTCCGCTGTGTAAAGCACCGTAATTTGTGCTGAAGATGTCTTAATACCGATTTCATCACCAAAGTCAATGGTTAGCTTATAGGCAGGTTTTTTAGCCTTTTCATTTAGACAAGCTGATATAATTGTACCGACTCGCATATCTACATTTTCAAAATCATCTATCGTAATCATTATTCTTTCCTCATTAGAGGATATCGCATTAGCAGAGGTTAAAAGCGCCGTCAGTTGAAGATCCAGGCGGGCACATGCCGCCAGGCCCGGCGCAGGGCCTTGTCCTTTTCCACGGCGTCCGGCTCCAGGGCAAAGAGGAGCCGCCAGAAGGCCGGGGAGTGATCCAGCCTGCGCGTATGGCAGAGTTCGTGCAACAGGATGTGGCGGACCAGGCTTTCGGGCAGAAACAGGAGGCAGGCGTTCAGGTGGATGCGGCCCGCGGCGGAGCAGCTCCCCCAGCGGCTGCGCAGCAGCCGGACGGCGGAGCCGCTGTAGATAAATCCATGTTCACGGGCCAGCTGGTCCAGGCGGGGGACGAGCAAGGCCCGGGCCTCCCCGAGAACCCAGGACCGCAGGAAGGCCGGGGCGGCGGCGGGATCTTGCGGCACAAGCAGGTGGCGGCGCAAAGGAAGCGGTCCGGGAGGGTCCTGTGGCGCGGCGGCCAAGGAGCAGGAGGTAAGAATCTCCTCTTTGCCGCCCTTGATGAAGAAGGAGGCGGGCGGGAAACGGCCCGGGGGAAGCGGGGCGGGCATGCGGGCCAGGGCTTTGGCGATCCAGGCGCTGTTGAGGCTGAGGAGATCGGGCACGCAGGCGGGGTCGGCCCTGGCGGGCAAAACAACCTCCAGGCCGCGCCCCGGCAGGACGCGCAGCAGGATCCTCCTGGCGCGGGAGCTGCGGCGGATGCAATGGGGCGGCGGGCCGGCGGGGACATTCCGGATACTGACCATGCCCTTTACCTTACGGCCTATCTGCCATAAAAGAAAGGGCAGACCAACCGGAAACCGGACCTGTCCGGGAGGATCCGTTCATGACCAGAAATGCCCAGCCCGTTTCCATCCCTTGGGGAGTTTTGTTCTATGCCCTTCTCGGGCTTGCCTGGTGCGGATATATAGCCTTCCCCTCGGGCACGGGCGCGTCCTCCGGCCTGTGCGCCACCTCCGGCTGCCTGTTTCTGCGCGGGGCCGGGCCGGGCGGCATTTCCCTGTGGTGGGCGGGGGGCGCTTATTTTTTCCTGCTGGCGGTTTTCTGCCTGCGCGGCTCCTGGCGGCTGGTCTGGTTCCTGACGCGGCTGGCCCTGTTCCTGGACGCCCTCCTGCTCCTGCTCATGTTTTTCACCGGTCCCTGCGTCAACTGCCTGGTGGCGGCGGTATTTTTCGGGCTTCCCGCCTTAACGGCCCGGCCCACGCCCGGGGGCTGGTTTCTGGATGCCCCTCCCCAATTTCTGCTGCTGACTCTGTGGCTGGGCCTTTTTTTGGGCAATGTGGCCCTGGCCGTCAATGAAACAGTCCCGCACCTGATTCTGGGCAACGCCGCCCGCAAGGAAGTTCGCCTGTTCTTCTCTCCTTCCTGTCCGGCCTGCCGGGACGCCCTGGTGGCCATAGGCCCGGAGGTGGCCCTGTATCCCATCTGGGAACGAGAGGGTGATACGCAGGCCATTATACGCCTTTCCGCCCTGCTGGCCGCCCGCGTGCCCATGGAGCAGGCGGTCGCCCGTAGCCGGGATCCCGGCGAGCCTCTGCCCGAGCTGTCCTTTCCCAGCCGCCTGCTTCTGGAAATCCAGCTTTTGCGCAACAAAGCCTTGGCCCTGCGCCAGGGCGCCGTGAGCCTGCCCCTGATTCTGATTAACGGCCTGCCCGGCCGGGCCGGACAAATCCCGTCCGGGGCGGAGGGAGGGCCGGCGGATGTACCGGACGCCAGGTCTCCTGCCCTGGATTTTTTGCAGGATTTGTCCGCGCTGAACAGTTGTCCCCAAGGTTCGGAACAACCCTGCGATCCCTGATGAGCGGCCGGCGCATCCTCCCCTCCGAGGCCTCCCTCTGGCCTGTTTTTGCCCGGCGCAGGGAGGAAATCGCCCGGCGCTGGCTGGAGCGCCTGTATGCCGCCTACCCTCCTAAGGCCGCGGCCTTTATCGCTTCTTTAGCAGATCCCTTTGCCAATCCCGTGGGCGACCGCGCCCGGCGGATGGCCGGCGCCTTTGTCCGGGTTCTGGCCTCTCCCCGCCCCGGCCCGGAAGAGCGGGAGGCCCTGGCCGAGGCCCTGGAGGACTGGATGCGGCTGCGGGCCGTCCAAACCCCCAGTCCGGAAGAGGCCGTGGAAGCTTTTTTCGCCATGAAGGCCGTCTTGCGGGAATTTGTCCCTTCCTGCGGGGAGGGGGGGCCGGCCGCCGGGGATCTGCGGGAGGCGGAGACGCGCGTTGACCGGGTGATTCTGGAAGCCTTCGGGAGCTATGTGCGCTGCCGGGAAACGCTCCTGGCCATCCGGGCGGAGGAAGCCGGCCGCCGGACGGCGCCCGTACCTCCCGCCGCGCGGAAAGCCGGAGGAGGAAGGCCATGACGCTTTCCCTGGCGGCGGTCCTGGCAATCGGGCTTTTCGGGTGGCATGCCGGCCCGGCCGCTCCCTATTTGTGCGGCGTGGTTCTGCCCCTGTCCGCCCTGGCTGTCTTTCTGGTGGGCTGCGGGGGCAGGATCCTGCTCTGGACCGCTTCTCCCCTGCCCTTCCCCCTCGCCCTGACCGGCGGGCAGCAAAAATCCCTGGACTGGATCCGGGCCAGCAGGCTGGAGGCCCCGCCGGGGCCTTTCTGGGCCGCCTGCAGGGTGGCGGTGGAGGTTCTTTCTTTCCGCTCCCTGCTGCGCAATTCCCGGGCTCTCCTGGCGCCTAGCGGCGGGCTTGTCTACCGGCCGGACCCGCGGCTGTGGCTGGCGGCCCTTGTTTTCCACTATGCCCTCCTGCTCATAGCCCTGCGCCACCTGCGCCTGGCTCTGGAGCCGGCGCCCCGGGGCATTACCCTGCTCCAGTCCCTGGACGGCTTTTTTCAGGTGGGGTTTCCCCGTCTCTTTGTAAGCGAAGTCTGCTTCCTGCTGGCTCTGGCCTTTCTGCTGGGCCGCCGGCTCTGGGATGCGCGGCTGCGCTTCCTGTCCCTGCCCGGGGATTATTTCCCCCTTCTGCTCCTGGCGGCCCTGGCCGCCACCGGCCTGTTCCTGCGCCACGGCGGCCAGGGGGACGCCGCCGCCGCCAAGGCTTTTGTCCTGAGCATCGTCTCCCTGCGCCCCGCGGCGCCTGTGGGCGGCAGTCCGGCCCTTTTCGCGCATCTGGCCTGTTTTTCCGCCCTGCTATTCTGCTTTCCCTTCAGCAAACTCATGCACATGGCCGGAGTCTTCCTGTCCCCCACGCGGACCATGCCCAATAACTCCCGGCAGCGGCGCCATCCTAACCCCTGGAACCAGCCTGCCGACCGCGCGGAATACGCTCAGCGCGCCTCTGCGGAGGCCGGGCCGGTCGGATGCGCCGGGCAGCCTGAGCTGGATCCCGGAAGATGCGGACATGGCTGAACATCCGCTTTTTACTCCTTGCCCTCTGGCGCCGGCGGAAACCGGGGGGGAAAGCCGCCCGCTCTTTGCCCCGGGATCCTTCTGCCGTCCGGCAGGGAAGGAGACGGTGGCCGGGCTGGGCCTTCCCCATCCCCATGACTGGAATCCCGCGGATGAGGACTGGCGCCTGCCGGAAAACTGGGAAGCCATTCTGAAGGCCGCCTTCCGGGATCGCCTGCGCAAATATCGTTCCTTGCGGGTTTTCATGGATATCTGCGTGCGTTGCGGAGCTTGCGCGGACAAGTGCCATTTTTTCCTGGGAACCGGCGATCCAGGCAACATGCCGGTGTTGCGGGCGGAACTGCTCCGCTCCGTGTATCGCGGGGAATTTACCGTTGCGGGACGGCTGCTGGGCAAGGCCGCCGGCTCGCGGCGCCTGAACGCGGCCGTCGTCAAGGAATGGTTCGCCTACTTCTACCAATGCACGGAATGCCGGCGCTGCGCCCTTTTCTGTCCCTACGGCATTGATACGGCGGAGATCACCATGATCGCCAGGGAACTCCTGCTGGAACTGGGTCTGGGCATCAACTGGATTCTGGAGCCGGTGGCCAACTGCGCCCGTAGCGGCAACCATCTGGGCCTGCAGCCGCAGGTCTTCCGGGAGTCGGTGCGGACCCTGTGCGAGGATATCCGGGACATAACAGGGGTCAACATCAACCCCCCCTGTGACGAGAAGGGCCATGAAGTGCTCTTTGTCGCCCCTTCGGGGGATCTGTACGCCGAACCCGGCATATACACCTTTATGGGCTATCTGATGCTGTTCCAGGCCGTAGGGCTGGATTACACCCTGTCCACCCGGGCTTCGGAAGGGGGCAATTTCGGCCTGTTCGCCTCCGCCGGCCTTGCCCGCAAGGTGAACGCCGGCATTTACGCGGAGGCCGAACGCCTGGGCGTGCGCTGGATCCTAGGCGGCGAGTGCGGGCACATGTGGCGGGTGGCGCACCAGTATATGGACAGCATGAACGGCCCGGCCCCGGCCGGGCTGGAAACCCCCCGCAGCCCGGTCACCGGCACGGTGTTCCGCCATGCCGCCTCCGCCAAGATGATCCACATCGCGGAATTCTCCGCGGATCTTGTCCACCATGGAAAGCTGCGCCTGGATCCGGGGCGCAACGAATCCCTCATCGTGACCTTTCACGATTCCTGCAATCCGGCCAGAGCCATGGGTCTTCTGGAAGAACCCCGCGCCGTTCTGCGGGCCGCCTGTACCCATTTCGTGGAAATGCCGGAAAACACCATCCGGGAACGCACCTTCTGCTGCGGCAGCGGCGCCGGCCTGAACAGCGATGAAATTCTGTCCCTGCGCCTGCAGGGAGGCCTGCCGCGCGGCCATGCCCTGCGCCACGTGCAGCGCCGGAACAAGGTGAACACCCTGGCCTGCATCTGCGCCATTGATCGGGTTTCCCTGCGGCCGCTGGCCAAATACTGGGCGCCGGGCGTCCGTGTGGCCGGCCTGCATGAGCTGCTGGGCAACGCCCTTATCCTGCCCGGAGAAGGGGAGCGGCGCCTGAATCTGCGCCAGGAGCCCCTGCCCGGGGCGCCCGGATATCCGGCGGAGCCCTTTTTGTGATCCCCGGCTTGCGACGCGCCCTGCCGGGAGTAGCGGTTTTTGCCGCCCTGGCCGCCTGTACTTTTTTCCGGGCCAGGGGCAGCGCTTTCCCCGACCTTGCTCCGCCCCTGGCGGAAAAGGGATCATCCTGCGTCGAGGATCGCGCTTTCATGGCCTCCTCCCACATGGCGCTGCTCGCCGGCTGGCGGGATGCCGCCGTGCGGGGAAATACCCGCCGCTATGTCGCCCTGGACGGGAGGGCCTGGGAGATCAGCCTGGAAAAAACCTGTTTCTCCTGCCATACCCGCAAGTCCGCTTTCTGCGATTCCTGCCACGCTTCCCTGCTGGCGTCCCCTTCCTGCTGGGAATGCCACGTCATTGCGGAGGCCGCGGAATGAGCCTGTCCCGGCGGCGTTTTCTCCTTCTGGCTTCGTCCGCCCTGGCCACCCCGCCCGCCGCCGCCGCGGGCGGGCAATATCTGGCCGCGCCCGGCGCCCTCAGCGCCGGCCGCTGGGCTCTGGTTATGGATACCCGCCGGCTGGCCCGGCCTGAACTACGCGAGAGCATCATCAACGCCTGCCATGCCTTCCACAATGTCCTCTCCCGCCCGGGCCCCCGGCAGATGGCCTGGATCCGGCAGCAGGACTTCTCCTCCGTCTTTACGGATCAAGTTCCTCCCGTTATGCCGGCCGAACTTTCCTCCCGCAAGATTCTCATCCTGTGCAACCACTGCGCCAATCCGCCCTGCGTGCGGGTCTGCCCCACAGGAGCCGCCTTCCTCCGGGAGGACGGCATTGTGGGCATGGATTTTCACCGCTGTATCGGCTGCCGCTACTGCATGGCGGCCTGCCCCTTCGGCGCCCGCAGCTTCAATTTTGAGAAACCGCGCCTTGCGGCCGTTCATCCCGCCTTCCCGCCGCGGACGCGCGGCGTTGTGGAAAAATGCACCTTCTGCGCCGAGCGTCTGGCGGCAGGCCTGCCTCCTCTGTGCGTGGAAGTATCGGAGGGAGCCATTGTCTTCGGGGATCTGCAAGATCCCTCTTCCCCCGTGAGCGCCCTTCTGACGGAAAATTTCAGCCTGCGCCGCAAGCCCGAGCTGGGCACCCAACCCGGCGTATACTATATTCTGTAGCGCATTTTTAGATAATATATTATTCGGATTCCAGATAAAAATTGCCTCCTGCAATTTTTATCTGTCGGCTGCGGCGAAAATACTTACTGGAGTCCGACATGGCGGCGCGACGGCCGATTCTTTCTCCCTTTGCCCTCTGGCTGCTGCTCCTGTGCGGCCTGGCCGTCCCCGGCATGTATCTTTTAGTCCGGCAGTCCGGCCTGGATGCTTGTCCCACCGGCCTGAACAACGATGTAGCCTGGGGGCTCTACATAGGCCAGTTCACCTTTCTGGCGGGCGTGGCCGCTTCCGGCGTCGTCTTCCTGCTGCCCTTTCATTTTCATGGCGATGAGCGCTTCAGGGCCTTTCTTCTACCCGGGGAGTATCTGGCGCTGGGCGCCGTAATTGCGGCCTGTCTGTTCCTACTTGCGGATCTGGGGCAACCCGCGCGCATCTGGAATATCCTTCTCCATCCCAATCCCGGTTCCATAATATTCTGGGACACGCTCATCCTTCCGGGCTATGTTCTGCTGCTGCTGGCTGCCGCCCGGATCCGCCGGCATTGGCGTGAATACGGCGCGCCTCCTCCATTCTGGCATAAAGGGCTGCTCACCTTGTCGATTTTATGGGCCTTGGCGCTGCACACCGTCACCGCCTTTCTCTATGCCGGCCTGGCCGCGCGGGGGTTCTGGCTCTCCTCCGTCCTGGCGGCGCGTTTTCTGGCCTCGGCCCTTTGCTCCGGCCCGGCGCTGCTTCTGCTCATCTGCTTCGCCGGCAGGCGGGTGTTCCGCTTTTCCCCGGACCCGGAGGCCGTGGGCCTGATCCTTAAACTTATAGCCTACAGCATGGGGCTTAATCTTTTCTTTTTTTCCCTCAACTGCTTCAGCGTATTTTACAGCCAAATGCCCGCGCTCACCGCCCCCTACGCCGCCCTGACCGCTCTGTCCGGCATCCCGGCCTGGTGCGCCGGCCTGGGCATAGTTTCTTTTCTCCTCCTTGCCTTTCCCGCCGGCCGCGCCCATCCGGTCCTGATGCCCCTGGCCCTGGTCCTCCTCCTTTTCTCCCTCTGGCTCGACAAAGGATATCTGCTCCTGCCGGGAGGGTTCGCCCTGACGCCCCTGGGACAAACGGCCGCTTACAGCCCTACTCTTACCGAAGCGTGCATATCCTTAAGCATCTACGCTGTGGGCGCGATCCTCGTCAGCCTGGGCTTATTGAACTGCCCTATTCCACAGCCAGCAGCACCCGGAAACCCAGATCGCCGAAACGGCATCCCGGAGCGCCGCAGGCGCTGCTGTCCGGGACGTCAAAAGCGCGCCGGGCAAGACGGCAATTATTAGCGTCATCGCCCCAACTGCCTCCCCTTCGGACGCGTAAGGTCCCGGAAGCAGGACCCGTCGGATCCGTGGGCGGGCTGTCCGCGTAATATCCGGCCTCAAACCAGTCCTGGACCCATTCGTGGACGTTGCCGAGCATATCGTGCAGCCCCCAGGCGTTAGGTTCCTTTTGCCCCACAGGGTGCGTGGCATTGCCGGAATTTTGCGCATACCAGGCGAGCCGATCAAGGGCAGCGCCGTCCGCCGATAAAGAATCAGGGCCGGAAAGGCCCGCCCTGGCCGCATATTCCCACTCCGCCTCCGTGGGCAGGCGGTAGAGCTTGTGGCCTTCCTTGCGGTTCAGGCGCCGGATAAATTCCTGGGCCTGCCCCCAGAACACTTGTTCCACAGGCAGGTTGCCCCCCTTGAACCAACTGGGGTTTTCCTCCATAATTTTTCCCCACTGCTCCTGCGTCACCTCAAATTTGCCCAGATAAAAAGGTTTGCTTATGCACACCCGGTGCGGGGGCTTTTCGTCATTCAGGACATTTGAGCCCATCTGAAAGCAACCTTCCCGGATGAGGACGAATTCCATGCCGAGGCTGTTGGTATAGGCATTGTCGGCGGCAAAAGCCGTAGATAGAAACAAACAGGCGGCTACGGGGACAAAACTGAAGAAGAAAAGCAGACGCTGGCGTTGCGGCATATTTTTATTCCTCCATTGCCGAGAGTTGGGTGGAAAGGTAGCGTTCACCCGAATCCGGCAGGATAACCACAATATTTTTACCGGCGCTTTCAGCGCGCGCGGCGATGTTTCTGGCCGCCCAGAGCGCGGCTCCGGCCGAAATGCCGGCCAGAATGCCTTCCTGCCGCGCCAGTGCCCGCGCGGTATGGATGGCGTCTTCATTGGTCACCCGCATAATCTCATCAAGGATGGCCCGATTGAGAATTTTGGGCACGAAACCGGCGCCTATGCCCTGGATGCGGTGTGGGCCTGGCCTGCCGCCGGAAAT
>JAISMK010000170.1 GCA_031276785.1 Desulfovibrio sp.
ACCTATGCCGCACTGGGCGGTTCTCTGGATATCGTCCGGAACGCGGTCTCCGTCTTTATGGAGGCTGGAACGCATGTGGAGCTTACCACTCTGGTGGTACCGGGAATCAGCGATTCCGAAGAGGATCTTCTGGAGGAAATCGCCTGGATTGCCGGTCTCTCCCCGGACATCCCTCTCCACCTCTCCCGCTACTTTCCCGCCCACACCTATACCGCCCCGGCCACGGACATCTCCCTGCTGCGCCGTTTCGCCACTCTGGCCGGAGAAAAACTGCGCCACGTTCACCTGGGTAACGTGCGGCCTTTCGCCTGAACTGCTCTAGAGTATTTTACGCTTGAAATGCTTGCTTAACGGCGGGCAAAGCCCGCCTACAAGCATTTCGCGGCAAGGATTTGCGAGCAAATCCTTGCAGAGCAGTCCAACTTTTCAAAGTTAAACTACTCTAAAAGGCCGTGCGGGGAGGCCCTTCCCGCCGTCCTTCCTCGGGCAGGCGAGGCGGGGGAACCGGATCGCGCTCACGGAAGAGGCCGTCTCTGGCGGTTTCATCCAACTGTCGCAGGCGGTCCTGGGGGGGCGGAGAAGAGATCCAGTTCTGGAGCAGGGTTCCGGTATCAATGGCGAGGACCTTGGCTATGGCCTGGAGTGGGTTGGCGGGCATCCGCGTCCGGGTAGCAAAAAGTATGAAGTCGGTGGTTCTGGAGGCAGGCATCAGGCCGCCTTGGGCCATGGACCAGATCATCTGGCCGGAGCGCGTGTCGTAGGCCTCAAGCTGCACCGCCAACTGGGAATCTCCCGCCGTTCCCCCGGCGTAGACGTGAGTGACGAAGCCTCCTATGACCACGTCCGCATTGCGCAGGCGGCCCAGTTCCACGGCCCTGTCCCGCCGGAAGGGCACGGCGTCCCCGGTGAATTCCAGGGCCGGGAAAATCCTCATGCTCAGCCAGGTCTGCCAGATGATCCTGGCCGTGGTGTAACCGATCATGGACGGGTCCTCCACGGCCTGGGTGACCCGAAAAGGGAGAAAGAGGGCGGTTGGGGCGTAGGCGGCCTTCTCCCTGGGCTGGACATAAACCTCGGGCGGCCTCCGCTGCACCCATTGATCCTGATAGAATACGACTTTTTCCGTAAAATTAAGATCAGTCCTCTCCTCCACAGCCTGGAAGGTGGCACAGCCGGAAAGCGGAATAAGGAGCGGGAGCGGCAGGATGGCGGCCGCCGCGGCAAGGGAGGAAAAGAAAGGGTGTGGCATGGCGTCCTCGCGCGATTGAAGGGATCCAAAGCAGTCGGCGCTCTCCGTGGCGATGGCATCTACAGCAAAAAAAACCAAATCACCCCGTAGATGAACAACAGAGCCGGCGGCAGGGACACCCCAGCGGCCCTCCGCCAGGACAATCCCAGCCCGTGGCGGCAGCCCGCCAGGAGAGCCGCCAGAAACCAGATTGCCCCCACCACCGGACCCACGAAGGGGACAATGCTCAGGATAAAGGGGGCCACAGCGTAGCTGACGACCCGAAACACCAGGGAGAAGTCCGCCGGTTCCGGGGCAAGAAGCTGCGACAGAAGGCGGATGCCGCCGGCCACAAAAAGCAGCATCAGACCAAGGGCGATGGGGGCCACGAGTATCAGGAGGGGCAGGCTCGCGCGCGGAGGAAAATCCTCCTGCAAGTGGGGCAGAAAGAAGAGGGCCGCCTGAGTCCAGGCCGTAGCGCTGATCAGTGCGATACTGCCGAGAATCAGAAAAAAAAGATACTCAGGGGCCAGAGATCCCCCCGATCCCAGACGGGAGAAAAAGGCCGGGGGGTTGAACATTACTTCGTTCAGGGTGCGCGTGAAAGACCGGAACCAGCCCAGAGCGGCCGGGTTTTCCCAGGGGATCCCCTCCCCGGACCGGGGGGGGGCGTCCGGGTCCGGAAGGAATTCCGTGCCGCCGCTCAAGTCCGGCTGGGCCGCCCCGTTATGATCCGGGAAATCCGCCTCCAGCCGCCCCAGATCCCGCATGGGACGCTCTTCCTCCTGGCGCAGCAGCAAAAGATCCCGTTCCACCCGCTCCTCCACCGGGACTTCTCCGGGCAGGCAGTGGGGCGTCGGGGCGTCTTTCGAGGCCTCAAGATCCGATCCGGCCGGATGGCGATCCATCTGGCGTTCCCTCTGCCCTGCCCAGGCAGCCGTTTCCTCCCGCGGATCCGGGTCGGCGCGGGGGCCTTGGTTGGCCGGAAGAAAAAGACCGCCGGGTGAAGGATCTGCTGGAGCTTCCGCCCGGAAGTCGGGCTCCAGGGCGCGGAAGCGGAAACGGTGCCCGCACTTGGGGCAGACGGCTGTTTCCGCCGTGGCGGGAATGGCGGCTGTGCTGACGGTGCGGGAGTACTCGCAACGGGGGCAACGGATATTCATAGGGCATACCCGGCAAAGGAGAGCGTGGATCCTGTTCGCCTGCTTGTATCCGGGAGCGGCCCTTTGATCAAGCGGGAGAGACGGATCCTTTCCCGCCGCCCGGCACGGTCACAACTGCCGGGCCATCCTGGTATACAGGGCCTGTCCGGACGGACGGACGGCGGGCGAAGAACCGGCCGCATCCTCCGCCTCCGGGGCAGTACCGGACACTGTCCGGTCTGCTTCCGCCGCCTCCGCGGGAGCAGGGGAATTGAGTATCCCGGCATACACACTTTGCCGCCGCGCCCCGGCCCCCGGAGCCGCCGCGCCGGGAGAAGACATTCCCGGACGGAATGTGGAAGGCTCCATGGGCCGCGCTTTCCGGCTCGCGGCCACCTGTTCTCCCGCCCGCACGGCCTCGGGCAGATCCACAATTACAGCAAAGGCTGCCCGCAACCCTGACAGAATTTTGATGACCTCGTCCAGAATTTCCGCTTTTTTCTTTATATTGGCCTGGATCAGCCTCTTATTGCAAAACCCGTACAGATCCAGCAGATTCTGGGAAAGGGCTCCCCCGGCATCCATGTTCAGGGTATTGGAAAGCTCCTCCACGATATCCATGGCCCGGGAAATGGCATTGCCTTTACCGGCCATGTCGTTGGCCGCAAGGCGTTCCTTGGCCGTGCGCAGGTAGGTGAGGGCGCCGTCATAGAGCAGAAGCAGAACCTCCCCCTGGCTGGTGGTGGTGACGCGGGTCTGCAGATAGGCATGGGCGGCTCTGTGCATAGTCTTTCCTTCCTCTGGGAGGGCGGCCGGCGCCGCCGGGTTCAGGAATCGGATTTCTGGCCAAGCTGGGCAATCTGGGACTTCACGTCCTTGTTCAATTGCTGGTAGCGGGCAATCTGGGTTTCCAGACGGACAAAACGGGCCTTTGTGGTCCGTTCCCAGCGGATGAGCCGCTCGTCCTCGTCCATAAGCTTCTGGTCGATATTTTTGATGATGTTCTTATAATTGTTCTCCAGCACCGCCAGAGTGCCTTCCGATCCCAGAATGCCCTGGGATCCTTCCATGAGGGACAATAATTCGTTGACTTTGCCCTGGCGCACGGCCACCGTAAGATTAGAATGAGAGCCTACCGTCAGGTCGTAGATCTCCAGAACCAGGCCGTCGGCGTCGTTAGGCGGCGGAGTGTTGCTGTAAACGCCGATCTGGTGTTCCGAGGGGTACCACTGAAAAGCCTTGCCGTTGATGGTGCCGGTGACTGTGCCGCCTGGCGCCACGTCATAGTTCACAGTATAGGTTCCCGGCTTGGTCACTCCCTCAATATTGGAAACATGGCCCAGAGAGGAGGAGAAGGATTTCCCCTCGTTATTGGAGGCAAAGAGGGACGCCACGGCAAGAGGGTCTTCCTGCAGAGCCTCATCCAGGGTTTTCACCCAGGGCATGAATCCGGTGTTGATCTCCAGCAGGCCGTACATCTCGCTGCCCTGATCGGCGTTGGTCATGATGCCGATCTGGGACAGGGAGGCAAAAATATCCCCCTCCATCACTCCGCCATTGTCATGGAGATTGGAAAACCCCAGGCCCTGGCTCGAGATGATGGACTTCAGCCGGGAGGTGATCATCTGCACCCCGTAGTTGCCAGTGAGTACGGCCCCTTTTTGCATCTCGTTCTGGCTTTGGGCATATTCCGGCTCATACACGGTCTTGTTGTCGTCCACCTTGGTCAGTTCAACGACCGTCTTGCGGAAGGCGTTCACGGCATCCACAAAATTCTGCACATTCTTGCGCACGGCGGCGGTGTCAACTCCCACGGAGATAGTGGTTGAGCCGATGGAGTACAGATTCACCGTCAGGCCAGTATCCAGAATATCCGTCAGGGTGTTGCTGGCGGAAGACAGCCAGCCCGAGGCAGGCCAGCCGTTGCAGCGGATCTCCGCGTCCGCGCCGGGCTGGAGATCCCAGGGACCCATTGTCAGCGAGGAATCCCAGCCGGAGGTGCTGGCGGAAAGCGTGCCGGCGCCGGTCTCCTTGCTCCGGATCTGGAGAAACATGCCGCCTGGCTTGGCGATCAGTTGGGCCACAACTCCGAGGTTCTGGGAGTCGCTGTTGATGATGTTCTTCAGGCTTTCCAGAGTCGTATCCGGAGGTATGGTCACGGTGCGGGTGGTTCCGCCGTAGCTGTAGATCAGCTCGCCCTGAGTGGCGCCGGTGACCTTGGTGCTTTTGTCCGCCCCGGTAATTTCCAGCGTGGCGAAGGCGGTGCTGGCCAGTTGGTTGACTTCCAGAGAATAGACGCCGGTGCTGGCGCCGTGGCCTGGAGTGGCTGTGGCCACGCCGGCCTGGGAACTGACTGAGGATTTGACCAGAAAGCTGTCCGTGGAGCTCATGGCCCGAAGCTGTCCCTGAAGGGTGGACAGGGCCGTGCGCACCGACTGAAAGCCGTCAATGCGGGCCTGCCAGTCCGCCTTCCAGCGGGCCAGTTGGTTGGCCTTGCGCATTTCAATGGTCTTCAACTGATCCAGAAGAGTCGCGAAATCAGTATCCTCCGTGAGGCCGCCGAAAGATATCTGTCCTGAAAGATATTCCGCCATGTCTCCGCCCCCTCCAGAACGTTTGAACTTCCTGGCTACGCCGGCGCATCAAAGCCCGAAGCTTTGTCTGCTTGAGCTTGTTTCCGGCAGTCCCGGCTATTTCACCATGCGCTCCGGGAAAAAATTGCCCGGCACAGGGTCTTGCCCTCCGGCATCAAGCAAGGATGATGCCAAAGCCGTTCCGGCCCAACGGGCCATATCTTCCTATCGGCAGGGATGGCGGCAGGGTTTAGCCGCAGTAGGTAAAGCGTAAAATGCTCTAGGAGCCTGTCGGACAATAGTTTCAAAAAGTATTATACTTTTGCAATAGTTTTCTATATAATATTTTGAAACAATTGCAAAAAGAGGGTTTACGACAATGGCT
>JAISMK010000172.1 GCA_031276785.1 Desulfovibrio sp.
CGGACGCAGGCGAAACCGCGTTTCGCCCTTGAGCGCCGAAGGCGGCCTTTCAAAAACAGAACATCTGGATCCGTGTAACTTCACGAATGCGTAAGGAGCAAATTATGCGTGACATCTGGGTAATCGCCGAAGACCTTCCCTGGGCCGCAGTGCTGATTGCCGGCGCCCAAACCATCAGCAAAGAAGCCAACATTGTGGCCTTTATCAACGGCGATGAAGCCGCCGCCAAGGGCGCCATCGCCCACGGCGCCTCTTCCGCCTTTTCTCTCCCCCTTCCCCCTGCCGCCATGTGGGAGGGCTATACCCCAGCCCTGGCGGAAAAGGCCAAGACGGACAAGCCCGCTCTTATTCTGCTGAGTACCAGCCGGCGCTGCCGCAATGTGGCCGGCATGCTGGCCGGCCTGCTGGATGCCCCCTGCTTCTCCGAGGGCAAGGGCATCTCTCTTTCCGGTGATTCCGTCAGCGGCAACACTATGGTTTTCGGCGGTCTGGCGGCCAAGAACTCCTCCACCACGGCCCAGACGGTTCTGGTCACGATGGGCGCCAAGGATTTTGAGCCGACACCTGCCGACGCATCCAGAAGCGGAGCGGTGGGAACCCTGCCCATCTGCTCCGGAGCGCCGGCCGTTGTCGCCCGCAAACCCAAGGAGGCTCAGAGCGTCAACATCGGCGAAGCTGCCCGCGTGGTAAGCGTTGGCCGCGGTTTCTCCGATCCGGCGGATCTGGAGCACGCCCGCACCCTGGCCAAGGCTCTGGGCGCGGAAGTCGCCTGCTCCCGCCCCATTGCCGAATTTTTCAAATGGATGCCGGAAGAATGCTATGTGGGCATCTCCGGGCAACAGATCAAGCCCCAGTTGTATCTGGCCATCGGCATTTCCGGCCAGGCCCAGCACCTGTACGGAGTGCGGGACGCCAAGACCATTGTCGCCGTCAACAAGGATCCGGAGGCTCTGTTCCACCAGAATTCCGATTACTACATTGTCGGCGACTGGAAAGAGGTTATTCCCGCTCTTTTGAAGGCGGTTAACGGTTAAAGCCTTATGCGTTCGGGAGTGCCGCCGGCGACGGAAGAAATCCGCCTGGCGGCACTCCCGCGGCAGGGCTGTTTTTGCAAAGGAGAAAAATTATGGCCGATTATGATGCCATTGTTGTGGGCGCGGGCCTTTCCGGCAGTACCGCCGCGTACTGCATGGCCAAAGCGGGACTCAGCGTCCTCGTCATTGAGCGCGGTGAAGCCTCCGGTTCCAAGAACGTCACCGGCGGGCGCCTTTATGGCCACAGCCTGGAGAAAATCATCCCGGGCTTTGCCGATTCCGCCCCTGTGGAGCGGAAGGTCGTGAAGGAACGTATCTCCATGATGACCGAGGACAGTTGTTTTACTGTGGATTTTAGCTCCGAGCGCTTCAAGGATCCTTCCTGTGCCTCCTATACCGTGATGCGGGCCAATTTTGACCCCTGGCTTGCCGCCAGAGCGGAAGAGGCGGGGTGCGATGTGGTTTGTCCGGCTGTGGCAGACGACCTGCTACGGGACGGGGATAAGGTGATCGGCGTGCGGGCCGGGGAAGATGAACTGACCAGCGAAGTGGTTATTCTGGCCGATGGGGTGAACAGCCTGCTCGCCCAGAAAGCCGGGATGAAGGAGGAGCTTTCACCCCACCAGGTGGCTGTGGGCTGCAAGGAAATTGTGGAGCTTCCCAAGGGAGCCATCAACGAGCGTTTCGGCCTTAACGACGGCGAGGGCATGGCCCAGCTCTTCGCCGGCACCCCTTCCGGAGGCCTGGTTGGCGGCGGTTTCCTGTATACCAACAAGGACACCGTCAGCGTGGGTCTGGTGATGACAGTGGCGGGCCTGAAAACCTCCGCCGCCCGTCTGCCGGATTTGCTGGAGGCCTTTCGGGAGAGCGCGCCTATAAAGCCGCTACTGTCCGGGGGCAAACTGGTGGAATACGCCGCCCACCTTGTTCCCGAGGGCGGCCTGTACATGATTCCCACACTGACACGCGACAATGTACTTCTTGTGGGCGATGCAGCGGGCTTCTGTCTGAACTTGGCCTACACGGTGCGGGGCATGGACTATGCCATCGCCTCGGGGCAACTGGCCGCAGAAACCGTGATCGAGGCCAAAGAAAAGGGTGATTTTTCCAATACCGTCCTTTCCGGCTATGTATCCCGCCTGGAAAACAGCTATGTGCTCAAGGACATGAAGACGCACAAGCGCGCTCCCGGATTAATTGAGCACACCAAGCGCCTGTACAAGGAATATCCGGAACTGGCGGCCAACGCCCTGGCCGATGTTTTCCGCGTTTCAGGCCCCTCGCGACTGATCATCAGAAAAACTCTTCCCAAAATCTTTAAAGCTGGACCCTTCGGCCTGCTCATGGACGGCCTTAAAGGTTCGAGGGCACTGTAATGAACGTTGCGCAAAAACTCTCCATCAACAAATTTATCGTGGACGAAGGCAACCCTCATATTGTCATCCATCCTGAAAAAATGGATGCGGACACCATCAAGGCTCTGACCGTGGTCTGTCCAGCCGGGCTCTATACCTTGGATGAGAAGGGAAATCTGGCCTTTGAATTCGCCGGATGCCTGGAGTGCGGAACCTGCCGCGTGGCTACGGCCCATCAGCCCGGCGCCATGGAGTGGAATCATCCCCGTCCCTCCTTTGGCGTACAGTACCGCTGGGGCTGAGGAGGAATTCTGCCGGAGGGCGGCGGCTCGGCCTGAAGAGCAAAATTCGCTTGGGACGCGCTGGCGCAACGAGAAAAGGCGCTTCCGCCTATGTAGAGCAGTTTAACTTTTAAAAGCTGGACTGCTCTCAAGTATTTGTTCGCAAATCCTTGCCGCGAAATGCCTGTAGGCGGGCTTTGCCCGCCGTTAAGCAAGCATTGCAAGCGTAAAATGCTCTAGGAGCCTGTCGGACAATAGTTTCAAAAAGTATTATACTTTTGCAATAGTTTTCTATATAATATTTTGAAACAATTGCAAAAAGAGGGTTTACGACAATGGCT
>JAISMK010000089.1 GCA_031276785.1 Desulfovibrio sp.
AGTTGCCTTCGCCAAGGGAGATCGCCGCACTGCTTGAAGGAATATGAAAGGTCAGGTCAGCTTGAAAAGCCGTGATGGCTTGCTCCACTTGCTCCAATTTTGCTCCACTCAGACTGAAATATGGGATGGTGCCCCGATCCACCGCAGCAAGGAACTCAAGAGGTTTCTTTCAGAGGAAAGCCAAGGACGCATCCATCTGGAGCGCTTGCCGCCATATTCGCCAGACCTGAACCCAAATGAGGGTGTTTGGCAATACCTGAAATGTGTGTGTTTGAAGAATGTCAGTTGTCAGGACATCAGGAACCTGAAAAAAGAACTCAAAGGAGCAATTTCGATCCTTCGTTCGCGCAGGCATATCATCACCGCATGTTTCGAGAGAATGGAATATGTTTAGGGAATAATGCAGGTGTCAGTAAAGGCAGCCTGATAAGGGAAAAGGCAAGCTAAAAACCGCTAATTCCTGTCCGAACAATGGGGACACCTCTCTGTTTCCAGGACGCGCAACAAGGTCGCGTTTCTTGATAGCGTCAATGCCATTACGCAATGGCAGGCTATAGCGGTTCAACTTTGAAAAAGTTGAACCGCTCTGCAAGGATTTGCCTGCGAATCCTTCGAGAGCATGGGCATGGGCACTGGGAGCGAAGACAGAAAACCGGCGGCGCCGCCCCCCGCGGCCATCCCGGATTCTCCGGGGCTGGAGGAGGCCACGCTGAATTTCCGCTTTGCGGTCAGCCGAAAAACCATCCAGACCGTGCTTGCTCTGGCGCAGGAATGGGCCAGGGGCAGGGGGGTCGCCGCCGAGGATCTCGGTTCTCTGCGTCTTGTGTTGGAGGAGCTGCTGCTCAATATCTCCTTCCATGCCGAACCCGCTTCTCCTGAAGATTTTTCCCCGACGCCCGGGGAAGTCAGGGCGGAACTGTTTCTGGCCCTGTATCCCTTCGCCCCGGGGGTAGCCCCGCCGGAAGGAGCCTTTGCCCCGGCCGGAGCCCCGTATGCGGACCGGACGCCTCCCTGGCCCCAAGGGCGGCACCTGTTTTTGCAGCTCCGTGACAGCGGCCGGGCCTTCAATCCGCTGGAGTACGCCGCCGAGCCTCTGGGGGCAAGCCCCTCCAAGACGACGCGGGGAGGGAGGGGCCTTTCCCTGGTGCGCCTTCTGGCCGTGTGCCCGGTGCATCAGCGTCTGGAGAGAAAGAATATCCTCTCTCTTTTTCTTCCCCTGGGAGAGGGTGTTTCTCCCAGGCCGCAGGCGGACGGAAGGCCCAAGGGGGAGAACGGGCGGCGGTTGCGCTCGCCCCTGAGCCTTAAGGGCCTGTGGCGCCGCAGTCTGGCCCTGCGGCAGGCCGTCTTTCTGGGGCTGACCGCAGTTGCTCTGTGCGGGGCGGCCCTTGCTCTGTGCGTAGAGGCCGTACACAGCGAACGCAAGTATTCGGTCTGGATCCACGGCCGCCAGGCTATGCACTCCCTGGATCTGCTGACTTCGCATATGTTTCTGCGTTTGCAGGATGATGTGCGCCTTGCCGCCCGTATTCTGGGCGGGCGCCGTACTGCTACGGAGCAGGCCGGGGGCGTGGGGCTGGAGGGAATCCTCTCTTTGCTGCTGTACCCTCCTGCAGGCGCCGTGGTGTACGCAGACTACGCCAGGCCGGAACAATGGCTGCTGGCGCGCAGGGAAGGCATTCTCTCCCTGCGGCCGCTCCTGCAGGAGATCCCGCCGCGGATTCCGCGCCCCGAGGATCCGCCCTGGCAGGGGCCTGTCCTCCTGCCGCTCCACCTCTCTCTCCCTTCCCGGACGGCCATGCTGTTCTGTCTGCCCTGGGCCGATCCGGACTCCGAGAGTAGCGGCCTGGTGGGCGTTCTGCTGTTTATGGCGGATCTGGAAAACCTGTTCAAAACCCTATCTTCCCTGCCGGGGGCTGAGCCTTTTCTGATGAATGCCGCGGGGGATTACGTCCTGCTCTCTTCCCGCGCTGGCGGAGACTTCAGCCCGGCGAACATTTTTTTCGTCTCGGAGCTTTCCGGCGACGCTGCGTTGGAGGAGATCGGCCGGGCCATGTTGGCCGGAAGAACGGGATCCCGAACGCTGACCGAGGAGGCGGGCCGCGTGATGCTCCGCTCCGGCTCTTTGGAAGGACCCCTGACAGTCCTGTACCGCCCTATGCGAATCCCGGACTGGCGCCTGGGTTTGCTGCTTCCGCCGCAGTCCCTGGGCGTGAGCGATCCCTCCCTTCCCGTAGCCTTGATTCTCCTGGCCGCGGCAGGGTGCCTCCTGTTCGCCTTTCTGGTATGGCGCGCTGCCTCCCGGACTCTGCAACCCCTGAAGGATCTGGCGGTTGCCCTGGAAGCGATGGCCAACGGCAACCTGGACACTCCCCTGCCCGCGCCAGGCCGTCCTGATGAAATAGGCGCCATGCTCCTGTCCTTTGAGAAGGCTCGGCTGACCTTGCGGACCACTCTGCGCAACCTTCTGCTAAGCGCCAGGGATAGGAACCGCCTGGAGGGGGAATTCCTTCTGGCCAGATCCATTCAGCAATCCATGCTGCCGGTTCGGTTTGCCGTCCTGCCGCGCACGGAGGTTTTTGCCCACATTGATATGGCCGGCCAAGTGTGCGGAGATTTTTACGACAGTTTTCCGCTGGACGGAGGCCGGCTGTGCTGCGTGGTGGGTGATGTCTCGGGCACGGGCATTCCCGCGGCCATTCTGATGAACGGAGTGGTTTCCCTGACCCGCGAAGCCCTGTTGGAGGATCTGAATCCGGCCGGGACTCTGGCCAGGGTCAACGATGCCCTGCTGCGCACCTTTGCCGCGGCCATGTTTGTGACCATGCTGGTGGGAATTCTGGAGGAGGAAAGCGGGATCTTCGCCTGGGCCGCAGCCGGACATCCCGCTCCCCTGCTGGCCCGGCCCGCCCCGGAAGGTGCGGGGCAGGTCTTCAGCCATCCCTGGCCCGGAGAGCTGGCCCTGGGCATCCGCGCCCAGGAAGGCTATTCCCTTTTTTCCCGCCGTCTTCTGTCCGGAGAGTCGCTGCTGCTCTATTCGGACGGGGCGGAAGAGGCGCTTGGCCCCTCCCGCGGCGGTCGGGAGGAAGGCGAGTTCTTCGGGGCCGAGCGGCTGGCCGCATCCTTGGCGCGCCACATTACGGCGCCTTCCGCGGCCGCGCACCTGGGAGGCGTCAGGGCGGACCTCCTGGCTCACATGAAAGGAGGGCCGCCCCACGACGACATCACCCTGATGCTGTTGCGCCGGCGGTAACTTCAAGGAAAGACTGATTTTTTTGAGACTTGAAGCACATCCGCATGGTTACGCAAATCAATCCATAATATGGATGGGTACAAATACGCATGGCAAAATTGTTGCGTAAAAAAATGGAATAATATATTATGATTTCTGGATATATGTCCTTTAAAAATTTTCACACCTTCTTGGCGGCAAATATCCCTGATCATTTCCCGCGTTCTACAGGCTAGAGCATTTTACGCTTGAAATACTTGCTTAACGGCGGCAAAGCCCGCCTGCAAGCATTTCGCGGCAAGGATTCGCAGGCAAATCCTTGCAGAGCAGTCCAACTTTTTCAAAATTAAACTGCTCTAAACGCAAAATCTGTTGATTGGCATTTCACAACTGACGATGCAGGGGGAAGGTTGAAAGCGCTCTATCTAAAATTTGATTGTGTCGCCATACTGCCATAGAGAGCGAATTGGTATCGGCTGAAGGCATGGCCTCCAGCCCGCCGTGGAGGCGCAGGCGGCATTGATTGCCGCCGTAAAGCGCCGGAGCGGGCGCGCCTTTCCGCATACAACCCTTTTGAATGCGCCTTGGTATCACTTGGAAATTACTCCCAACCGGTTTTCAAAATCGGACTTCAGACGCCGTAGGGCCTTGTCGCAGATCTCGTTCATCTGTTCCCGAGGATAGCTGTCCGTTAGCTTTACGGAGTTGCCTTTGACGTTGGCTTGCTGCCAGGGGGAGAGTCCGGCAAGGGAACCGCTACGCTTGAAATGCCGCACGCACAGGTGCCCCTGGTACAGAGGATATTGCCCTTTGGCGCAGGAACGCAGGTCGCGCTCCAGGTCATCAAACTGGGATGGAGAAAAGCGCAGATCAAAAAAACCGATGTCGTCCAGGTTGGCTCTTGTCAGCAGGTGGCAGCAGCCTGTTACGGAAACAGCCGGCCTCAGATAGCTGTATTGCCCGAAGTCAGGAATGGTCAAGTGGGTGGAACCAAGCATAGGATACGTTCCAGGCGAAACTTCGCCGCCGGCCCCGCCTTCCTTTTTTTCCGCCGCGGGCCTGTCTCCTGATGTAAAGTGCAGATCAACGCTTTGGATGTAGAGCGGGGCCGCCATATCCACGACCCGGCAGCCGACTATGGGAGCTTCAGGGCATTGCTTCAGGGCGGCGCCGAAGTATTCCAGCCAGTCAGGCGGAACCAGGGCGTCGTCATCAAGGAACGCCACCCAGTCGGCCGCTTTGGACGCTTCCAGATCCAGCAGCCAGTTGCGGGCCGCGGGAGCGCCCACATTGACAGGCAGGGCGATAGATCGCATGCGTCCGCCCAGGCGGTCCTGCCAGGAGTGAATAACATCCCGCGTATGGTCGGAGCTGCCGTTATTCAGCACTGTAAGGCCGCATTCGCCAAGGCGCGAGGCCGCCAGCGCCTCCAATGTCCTATACAGGTCATCAGCATGATTCCATGAATACAGCAAGACCTCACCCCTGCCAGCGGGCGGGCTGCCGGGAAGATCTCCGCCGCGCTCAAGATCCGTCAGGCGGAACAGCAGGTTGCTCTGCCAGGGGCGCATTCCCAGCGCTTTTCGCCAGCAGACGCTGGCGGCTTCGCGTTCGCCCAGTCTGCGCCGGCATTCTCCCGCGCGTATCAGCCAGGTGGGCAGGGAGGTGCGGTCAAATCCCCGGGCATAAAGCTCCGCCGCTCTGGACCAATCTCCGCGCGCAAAGGCGTAATCCGCCAGAAATACCGGCGCGAAAGCCGTTGAGGGCGGCAACTTTTTCAGCCAGCCCTCATACCAGTCCAGTTCACCCAGGTGAATCCCCAAAAAGGACGCAAAGCGCAGCCAGAACAGATTGCCCTGTTCTTTCGCGCCATAGAGCGCAATCAGTTTTTTGGCGGAATCAATATCCCCATCATTGAGACAGGCATTGGCCTCTATGGCATATTGGGGGTTGCGGGGCCGCAAAGCAGTGCATATATTGACAAATGCGGCTGTCTGGTCGCCAAGAAACGGGTATTGTTCATGAATTTGCCGCACAACGGAAGCGGCCCCGGCGTCAAGCAGCGATGTTTCCCAGGCGGCCAGAGCGATATCCGCCAATACAGACGTCAGAACGGGATTGGTCCGCTCGCCCGTGCGCTCCAGCAATAAAGCGGCCTGCCGGCCTAGGTGTAGCGTTCCCTCGGCGGAAAGAAGCAAGGCGGAGGCTGTCTGCTCGGGAAGCTGCGCCCAGATCGCGGCCACGCGGGGGAAAAGGCCGCGGGGTTGGTCTTGGGCAGGAAGGGTTGCGGTATTCATAGCGCAATTTCATTATTAAATTGTTTCGGCGAGGCAGGCTGAGATCCGCCGTCGCCCGCCCGAGGAGGCTGACTCTGGAACAAAAGACCGGAAAAGGCTAAATTCCGATGTAATGCCCGCAGGGATTGGCGGTCAAAGTCCTGTAAGTCTTGCAGACGGACAAGGCGCACGGCGGAATTGCGGGATTTCTGCCATTCCTGGAGAGCGGCCAGGGTTTCCGGAAGGGGGTGGCCGATGGCGATGCTGCTTCCGCGCTTAAGGGCGATGCCTTCCGCCTGTCTCAGGGCGCTGAGAACGGCGGACCGGCCGGGGGTGTCATCCAGAAAGACATCGCGGCGGAAAGCCCTAATACCGAGGCGGCGGGCCTGATCGGCGAAGACGCTGCGCCTGTGGGTAACGCTGTCCAGCAGAAAGAGATTGTGTTTTTTGAGAGTCAGGATGACGCTGGAGACGCCGCGCCGGTTCTGGGTAAAGCGGGAACCCATATGGTTGTTGAGGCCGACGGCGTGAGGCACGGCGGCGATGCCCGCTTCCACCAGGCCGGCAATGCGCTCGGAGGGCATGGAGGAAAGAAGGCTTCGGGGGCCGGGAAAGACGCGGGGGTAGCCCACTGGTTCCATGGGGTAGTGGATGAGGATTTCCCGGCCGGCCCGGTGGGCGGCTTCCGCTCCCTGGCGGACATGGCCGGCGTGGGGCCAGAAGGCGAAGGTCACGGGGTAGTCAAGGGAGAGGAGGAGGCGGATTGCAGACATGCTTTCACCCAGATCATCAATGACAATGACCATCAGGGGCCGGCTTCCTTCCCGGGGAGGAAGCGCGGGAGCCTCCTGCAGATCGGCCAGGGCGCTGGCCACGGCGGTTTGCTCTTCCCGGGTCAGGGCCTGAGGCGGCGCCTCAACCCCGCGGGGCGGAACAGGATCGCCGGCCGGGGCTTCCGCCGTCCGCCGTCCGGGCAGAACATGGCTGAGGCCGAAGGCGCAGACCACGGCCAAGAGCAGGCCGGCCAGCAGGGCCGCCGGCCAGGGAAAGCCGTTTTGTTCCCGTCGGCGTCCTCCGGTAACGCGTTTTTTGCCCGGAGCCGGCTTTCGGGGCGATCTTGTCCGTTGGGGAGGAACCATGCGGCGCGGACAAGGGCTTAGCGGCCGGCCTGCACTTCGCTGATCTTAGGCAGCCCCCGGACCATCTGCCAAGCCAGGCGAAGCTGGTTGTCATTGCGCAGGAAGGTTTTGACCTCCTCCTCCACCAGAGGGGAATGCCTGGCGCTGTCCTTGGGGACGGTTTCCTTTTTGCCGTTTTCCAGGTGGCGGGAGAGATCCTTTTCCCGGGTTAGGAAACGGTGGGGGGGATCGCTGTCCTCCCGGGGAGGCTCAAAGGGAATTTCAAGATCAGGCTGGATGCCTTCGGCCTGGATGGAGCGTCCGCTGGGTGTGTAATAGAGGGCCACGGTGAGCTTGATGGCCGTGCCGTCGCTCAAAGGCACAATGTCCTGGACCGAACCCTTGCCGAAGGACCGCTCGCCCAGGATGACTGCCCGGTTGTGATCCTGCAGGGCACCGGCCACGATTTCCGAGGCCGAGGCAGTGCCGGAATTGACCAGCACCACCACGGGGCAATCAATATCCCGGGAGGAAGACCGGGCGTCGTAGCTGCGCACCACCTCCTCGCCGCGGCCGCGCATGCTGACTATAACGCCGCTGGAGAGAAAGAGGTCCGCCACAGCCACGGATTGTTGGAGGAGCCCGCCGGGGTTGTTGCGCAAATCCAGAACAAGGCCCTTGATGGAGGCTTTTTTGGCCATGCGCTCCAGAGCATCGGACAATTCCTCGGTGGTGCGGTCGCTGAAACGGGTCAGGCGGACCCAGAGAAAGCCCTCTTCGTCCAGAAAGCGGGTCTTGACGCTGATCAGGGGAATGGCGGCCCGGGTGATGCGTACGGAGAGCGGGGCCTTGTCCTCCTTGTGCAGAATCAGGAGATCCACCTCCGTGTCCTCGGGCCCCCGGATCTTGGAGACAGCCTCCTGAGTGGTCATATCCTGGGTGGGCTGGCCGTCCACCGCCAGAATGACGTCCCCGGCGCGCAGGCCGGCCTTGAAGGCAGGGGTGTCCTCAATGGGAGAAACAACTATAATCTGATTGTTTTCGGTGGAAATTTCTATGCCCACACCGAAAAATTTCCCGGAGGTTGTTTCCTGCATCTCTTTGTAATCATTTTTGTTCAAATAGGTGGAATGGGGGTCTAGCTCCTGCAGCATGCCCTTGATGGCGCCATTCAGCAAATCATCAGTGCCGACCTCCTTCACATAGCTGTTGCGCACCAGATTCAGGGTTTCGGTGAATCTCTTCAGGGCATCGTATTTGCCTTCCTTCGGCGCGCCGGCCGCCGGGGAGAGAGAGGAGAGCAGCAGGCAGCAGGCGAAAAAGATCCGAACATACAAACGCATGGGAGGCCTCCCGGTTTCCGCGCCCGGACGCGGTTCTTGCTGGGGCTTTGTGCGCGGGGAAAAGCCGCGGAATGCGCGGGCAAAGCCCTGCCGGGCGGGATATGGCGCACGTTTCATGGCCGGCCGCTCTATGCTGGCGCAAGCCACTGTTCCGGGTTAATGGCTTTTTGCTTAAAACGCAATTCAAAATACAGGCCGGAACCGTTTACCGCCGGGTAATAGCCGGAAGAGCCGAGGCGCTGGCGGATGCGCACTTCGTCCCCCACCCGGAGCGGGCTTTCCCCCAAGAAGGCATACAGGGAATAATATTCCTCCCCATGCTGCAAGATCAGGACCGTGCCGAAGCCGCGCAGAACATTGTTGTGGACCACCTTGCCAGCGGCCACGGCCCGGATTTCGGCCCTTTCCTCTGTGGCAAAGCCAAGGCCGCGGGAGGGGGGCGAGGCCGCAGGGGCGTAATGCTGCCGGAGTCTGCCGGACACGGGCCAGGGGAGCTTCCCCTTGAGCCGGGAAATGTCGGCTCCGGCTTCGGTAAGTTTCAGGTTCAGGCTGTCCACAAGTTTCAGGATTTCAGTCAATTCCGTTTCCGTATCCCGGCGTTCGCGGCGTAAGGCGGCCAGGCGCTGTTCATAAGCGACGCGGGTTTGCAGCAGGGCGTTTTTCTCCTCGTTTACGGCGCCCAGGCTCTGGCGGATTTCCTGGGAAATTTTCCGGCGCCGGCCCTGCACTTCCGCCAGACGGGTTTCCCTGGCGTCCAGCTCCTGGCGATAGTCCTCCAGGCGCCGGTAGAGGCGCCGGGTCCAGGCATATTCCCGGTCCACCTCAGCCCAGTCCAACATGTCGCGGCTGCCCGTCAGCAGGCGTTTGCCGGTGATTTCCCAGAGCAGGCGCAAGGCGCCGGCCAGGACCTTTTCCGTGCGGCCCTGTTCCTCCAGCAGGGCTTCATATTCCCTGCGGGAGTCGTCATCATGTCTGGCCAGTTCCAGCAGTCGTTTCTGCCGGTCTGCAATGCCGGATTCCAGTTTCAGAACGCGCGCCTCCGCTTCGGCCAGTTCGGCGTTGATCCGGCGTTCCTGGTCGGTCATCCGCTTCAGGCTCTCTCTGCGGGCGGCGGCCCGGACCTGTTCGCGGGCCAGATCCTTTTCCATGCGGGCCAGGGAGGTATCGGCCTGGGCTCCCGCGGGCGAACCCGCCGGCAACAGGCTTAAAAACAGCGTCACTCCAAGGAACAGGGCCAGGGCAAGGGCGCGGCGCGGGCCTGCGGGACAGGGATCAGTCGGCAGGTTCACAAAATTTTCCCAACGGACAGGGGGCGCAGTCCGGAGCGCCCTTTTTGCAGAAGGAGTGTCCGGTGCGCACGATGAGGGCGTGATATTCGTTGAACAGGGCAACGTCAGGAGGCAGGACGTCCATGAAAAAGTTCCGCAGATCGGCATAGGATGAGTCCGCCGGAAGATGTCCGTGGCGGTGGAGAATGCGCCGGGTATAGGCGTCAACCACAAAGGAGGGCCGGGAAAAAGCATAGAGCAGAATGGCATCCGCTGTCTCCGGGCCGATGCCGGAAACCGCCAGCAAGGCCGGGCGCAAAACCTCCGTGGGCATGCGGCCGGCAGGGACCAGGGAGGCGTCTTCCGGGTCCCACCCCGGCAGAGAGGCGAGCCAGACGAGAAGATTGGAAAGACGGACGGCTTTCAGGCGATAGAAACCCGAGGGACGCAGGGCTTCCTCCAGGTCCCGGCGAGGGAGGCGGAAAAGGGCGTCCGGGGTCAGGGCTTTTTTCTCCCGCAAACGGTTCAGGGCCTTTTCCACGTTTGTCCAGGCGGTATTTTGGGTCAGTACCGCCCCCACGGCCACTTCAAAGGGCGTTTGGGCGGGCCACCAGCGGCAGAGGCCAAAGTGAGCGGACATGGCCGAAAAATAGGCCATCAGGGTTTTACGGCGGGCGGCGCCCGCATCCCGCTTCCGTGTCATGTGAAAATCAAAGCGGTCCATTCTTCCCGGGCAAGGCGGAAAGGCCGGGGCAGGCCGCAGGCCGTATAGGCCCGCGCCACGGCCTCAGCCTGTGTTTCCAGAATGCCGGAGAGAATCAGCGCTCCCCCTTGCGGGGAGAGCAGGGCGGACAGGCCCGGGGCCAGATCAATGAGCGGCCCGGCCAGAATGTTGGCCAGGATCAGTCGGCACGGCCCCCGGGCCGCGTCCAGGCCGCCCATTTCCACCAGAAAGCGGGCGGAGGACAGCCCGTTGCCCTTCCCGTTCTCTATGGCGTTATCCACAGCCACCGGATCTATGTCAAGGCCCTGGCCGTTCAGCCCCAGCAGGGCGGCGGCAATGCCCAGAATGCCCGTGCCCGTGCCGAGATCCAGAAACCGCATGCCCGCGCTGATCCGCCCGTCGACGAAGAGTCGGGAAAGGGCTTCCAGGCAGAGGGCTGTGGAGGCGTGATGCCCGGTGCCAAAAGCGGTTTTCGGCTCAATGACGATGGGAATGCGGCCGGCTGTGTCCAGTTCCCTCATCCAGGGGGGGAGGACCAGAAAACGGCCGGCCTCCACCGGAGTGAAAAATTCCTTCCAGGCTTCCTGCCAGTTTTCCTCCTTTACGGTTTCCTCCTGAAAGACAAGGGTTGGGAATAGCCCGGCCAGACCTCGCGCCAGATCGGAGCAGAAGTTCGGGCGGCCGGAATGGATGATATAGCGCGTCCCTCCGCCTTCCGGAGTTTGCTCCTCCCATCCGTGAGGCGCATGCAGGGCCAGATGGGCGCAAACCAGATCCGGCGCCGGAGAGGCGGTGCCGGGAGGCAGGGTACAGGTAATTCTGCGCAGGGTGGACATGCAGCCTCCTTTGCAGCGGCGTTGCTCAAAGAGAAAAACACCGGGGGGAAAGGCTTTCCCCGGCGCTTTTCCGCGCGGCCGGCACAGGAGCGCAAATCAGGCCGGGCAGCCGCCGCAGCAGGAACAACCGCCGCCGGCGACGGCCAGGGGGATTTCCGATTCCACTGAAAAGCCCATGTAGGAAAAGTCCACTTTGATGGCCTTGGCCGCAGAGCAGAGATCGCTGTTGATGACAAAGGAAAAGCCTTTTTCGTCAAAAACGGTATCGGTTTCCGTCGGGGTATCCAAGGCCAGGGCCAGCCGGGGACCGCTGCATCCGCCGGAGGCCAGATAGACGCGAATGGACGTTCTTTCCTTGCCATCAAAAAAGGCGTCCAGTTCCTTGCACGCGTTTTCGGTAATTTCCAGCATGGCGGCCTCCGAAGGGCGTCCGTTCAGGTTTTGCGCCGGACCGAAGCCCGCCCGACGCCAAGGCGCTTCACACCGGAACGCCCGCAGGGACTTGCCTGGTCCCTGGAGCGGGATTGCAGCCGGGAGCATTACTCCGCTGCGGCGCGGCAGAAGGAGCCCGGATCATTCTTGATCTTTCTACTGCGCCGGCGGGTATTTTGTCAATATTGCCGCTGGAACATCCGGGAACATACCCCTTTGGCGGCCTGAATTTGGAACAAGACTTACCCCAATAACGGGCCGGTCTTGCGGCCAGCCGCAAGGCGGCGGGAATTGTCAGTTTCCCGCAAACAGGCTATGGATTATTTGGAGCAGCGCACATGTAGAGTACTTTAACTTTTATATTATACGTCTGATTTCCTCTGGCCCACGCCCGCTCCGGCGCTTATCGACGCGAACAAATTGCGTTTGCTCCTTAGCGGCGGGCGGCCGTCCGTGCGGTCGCCGGAGAAATTTTTAAAAATAAAATTGCTCCGGGACAATTAACGCGGGAGATGCTCCGCCTGGATTCGCGGGCAAAACCAGGCCGTCTTTCAGCGCAAAAAGGGTGAAACATGGCAGTTGCGCACACAATTTTGCAGGCAAAGGACATGGACGGGCTGCTGGACACCCTGGCCGCGGCCGTCCTGGATCGTCATGGAGATTGCGCTTCCCTGGCCTTTATCGGCATTGAGCGTCGGGGAGTGAACATCGCCTCCGCCCTGATCTGCCGCATGGAGAAAAAGCTGGGTCGCGCCGTGCCCTTGGGCCGTCTGGACATCTCCCTGTACCGGGACGACTGGACCGTGCGCGGTCCCAAGCCGTCCGTGGGCCAGACGCGGATTCCCTTTGCCGTGGGGGGACGGATTCTGATTCTTGTGGACGATGTGCTGTTTACCGGGCGCACGGTGCGCGCCGCCCTTGAGGCTCTTGCCGATCATGGCCGTCCGGACAAGATAGAGCTTCTTGCCCTGGTAGATCGGGGGCACCGGGAACTGCCCATTCGCGCCGACTATGTGGGACTGGCTCTGGACACGCGGCCGGAAGACCGGGTGGATGTTCTGGTCCGGGAAGTGGACGGCGAAGAAGGAATCCGTCTGGTCAGCGGCGCCGGATAGCCTCTCCAGAGTAATCGAATGAATAATGGGCAGCTCTTTTTTCATGCCGGTTCAATCATCCTATCTCTAGTACGCTGTAACATTTAAAATTGCGGATAAATTTACAGCGTACTAACGCCGGGCTTTAAGCCCGGTGCGCCGCTGCAGGCGGCGGAGCAAGCCGAAAACCACGCTTTTCGGCGCAGCGATCTTACCACTTAAAACGCAGTTTTAAGTGGTACATGGCACTAGAACATTTTACTTTTTAAACGCTCCCTGCGGCGCTTTACGGCGAAACGCGGTTTCGCCTGCGCCTGAAGGGGCGGTAGGCGGCGTTCAGCGCCCGCCCCGGCATTGCTTTTTCCAGCCTCCTGCGGCATATCTGAAATCCTTGGCTGACGGCAAACAACCTTCCCGCAAGATGGAGCAACAGTGAAATACTACCATCCCGACATAGAGTGCGCCTCGCCGGAAACATTGAAGGCTCTCCAGGCGGAAAAGCTGGTACGCGCGGTGCGCCATGCCTATGACCGTGTCCCCTACTACAGAGAGCTGATGCGGCAAAAAAAAGTGGAGCCCGGCGACATCCGCTCTCTGGAAGACCTGCCTAAACTGCCTTTCCTGACCAAGGAAGACCTGCGCAAGGCCTATCCCTACGGACTGCTGGCCCTGCCTTTGTCGGACGTGGTCCGCATTCAGTCCACAAGCGGGACGACGGGCACGCGGGTTGTGGCTTTCTACACCCAGCACGATATCGACCTGTGGGATGAAAGCTGCGCCCGGGCCATCATCGCCGCCGGCGGCGGCAAGGATGACGTGGTCCATGTCTGCTACGGCTATGGCCTCTTTACCGGAGGCCCCGGCCTGAACGGAGGATCCCACAAGGTGGGCTCCCTGACCTTGCCCATGTCTTCGGGCAATACGGAGCGGCAGATCCAGTTCATGCTGGATCTGGAATCAACCATCCTGTGCTGTACGCCTTCCTATGCCGCCTATCTGGCGGAGGCCATCATCCAGATGGGCGTCAGGGATCGGATCAAGCTGAAGGCCGGCATCTTCGGGGCCGAGGCCTGGAGCGAGGAGATGCGCCGCGACATTGAGGACAAGCTGGGCATCAAGGCCTACGACATCTACGGCCTGACGGAAATTTCCGGCCCCGGCGTGTCCTTTGAATGCTCCGAGCAAACGGGAATGCACATCAACGAGGATCACTTCCTGGCGGAAATCATCGATCCTGAAACGGAAGAGGTTCTGCCGGAAGGCAGCAAGGGCGAAATCGTCTTTTCCTGCATCAGTAAGGAGGCCTTCCCGCTCCTCCGCTACCGGACCAGGGATATCTGCGTTCTCAGCCGGGAGAAGTGTTCCTGCGGCAGAACGTTGATCAAAATGTCCAGGATCCTGGGCCGCAGCGACGACATGCTCATTATCCGGGGAGTCAATGTCTTTCCCTCCCAGATAGAAACCGTTCTCTTGCGTTGCGGCTATCCCGCCAACTACCAGATCCTCCTTGACAGGGTGCGCCATACGGACTCTTTGGAGGTGCAGGTGGAAATGACGCAGGAGATGTTCTCCGACACCGTCAAGGGAATTGCCGCCAGGGAAAAGGAGCTGGTTGCCTCTCTGCGCGCCATGCTGGGCATATCGCCCAAGGTGACGATTGTCGCCCCGCGCAGCATTGCCCGGAGTGAAGGCAAGGCTGTCCGGGTCATTGACAAACGCAAACTATGAAAGGAGCGAGTTCCGATGCCTGTAGAGCAAATTTCCGTTTTTGTGGAAAACCACCCGGGAGGGCTGGCGGTAGTGGCAGAGGCTCTGAGCGCCGCCGGGATTGATATTCGGGCCATGTCCCTGGCCGACACCACGGATTTCGGCGTATTGCGCCTCATTGTGAATGACGCGCCGCGAACGCAGACAGTCCTGCGCGCCGCCGGCTATATTGTCTCCGTAACCCCGGTCCTTGCGGCATTCATGGAAGACAGGCCGGGAGGCCTGGCCAGGGTGCTGCAAATTCTCGCGGACGCTGCCGTGAACGTGGAATACCTGTACGCCTTTATCACCCGGAAAGCAGGCAACGCCCTTGTTATTCTCCGCGTGGAGGACGTGGACTTCGCCGAAAAGATGCTGGCGAAAAAAGGCGTACAGATAGCCGATGCCTCCACTCTGCTGGAACTTTAGCGCATTTTACGCTTGAAATGCTCTAAACCGCGGAGGGCAAAGAAAATTTGATGCTTATTCCAAAAATAAAAGAGTTCTAACTCGGACAGAGATCCGGGGCTTGCCATATCCGACAAGGTATGGTTATCTTTACAGCCAATATGCAGGCCCGGCTTTCCCCGCGCTTTGCCGCGACAGGGGCCGGTAAACCCTATCCGGACCTCCGCCTATGCCCAACGACCCGACCTCGTCCTCCCTGGATCCTGTGGATACGGACGACGACGACGAGATTGTCGATCTTCTGGAAGTCGTCAAACCCGGCAGAAAAATTCCGGTGCCGGCGCCGTCCGTGGACTTCGGCGCCGATCTTGACGCCATGCTCGGACAGATCGCCGAGGCGGAAAAAGCCCTGGATGCCGCCGACTCCTCTTCTGCCGCCCGGCCGGTCCCGTTTCCCGATCCCACTCCTGTTGATCATGCCGTGGACCCCGATGAAACGCTCAATATGCCCGGCATGGACGACCTAGACAGCCTGATGAGCTCTCTGGGGGCGAACGCCGTTTCCCCCCAGCCCGCCCCCGCCGCCCCGAAGACACCGCCTTCCCCTGTTCCGGATCTGGATGCCATTCCCATCCTTCAGGATCAGACCGCGCAAGCCTTCCCTCCGGCGGCACCCCCCCCTACTGCGGCGCCCTATGTGCCCTTGGATCCGGCTTCCGGCCCTCCGCCGGCTTCCCTCTCCAGGCCGGCGTCCTCCACTCCGGCCCAGGCGGCATCCTCCCCGGCGCTTCCGGGCGGGGATGGCGCCCAGGCCCTTCTTGCGCCGGCCCGTGCCGAAGACAGACCCTCACTGCCGCGGGAAGAAAGCCTTCCGCCGGAAATCCGGCTTCTGGACGAGCCTGAGACCGGGCGGGAAGAACCGGATCCGCTCCTGGTCGCGGATCTTCCCGACATGGAATCCCTGTTCGCCCCGGACATCCCCAAGCCGCCTCCCTCCCTTCCGGACATTGAAACCCTTTTCGGGCAGGATCTTCCGACGGCCACGGCGGCAGAAAGCGCGGCCCCGGCGGCAGAAAGCGCGGCTCCGGAGGCGTTGCCTGCGGCCCCGGCGGCAGAAAGCGCGGCCCCGGCGGAGCCGGACCAGGATTGCCCTCCGCCGGCCGCCCGCTATGACGAGGTGGATCTTAACGAACTGGACACTCTTCTGGAGAATATTCTCGCCGCCGCTCCCCCCTCCTCCTCCGCTCCCGGGATGCCGGAGAAGGAGGACCCAGGTCTGGCCCCGGTGCGGGAAGCCCTCTTCCGGATGGAAACCGGCCTGGAGGATCTCAGGGGAGAAATCCGGGAAAAAAATGTTCTCCTTGAGAAGCAGCAGTCCCGTCTGACGGAGCAGGCCGCCCAGATTGAGGAATTGCGAAATGCCCTTAGCTCTCTGCATGGAAATCTGGATAAAATGGCCGCCCTGTCCGCAGCCAGGGTCATCCGGGAAGAGCTGGTCTCCTTGCTGAATGGGGAAGCCGCCGCTCCCTGACGCCTTTTTGCGCCTTTAGAGCATATATACCCCCACCCTGTGGTCAAGGGGAAAATAGTCTTTGAGAATTTATGCGGATGCTCGCGTACATATTAAGAGCCGAAAAATGTCCCGAAGGCGGGCGGATACGGACGGAAGGGAAAACAGCGGCCGGGGCGGGCCGGGCCAGGCAGCCGTATATGCGCTTACGCCGCAGGGGTTGCGGATCGGCCTGCGCCTGACGGAAGGAGGAGGGATCCTGTTTCTGCCTGCCACCTTATCCGGGCCGGCGGGCAGTGTCCCTTTCCGCAGCCTGTCCGCGCAAGTGGCGGAAAACTTCCGCCTGTACAATCCGCACATCTTTATCACCGCCGCCGGCATCGCCGTCCGCTGTCTGGCCCCCCTGCTCCGGGACAAGGGCGCGGATCCGGCTGTCCTGGTGGTGGATCAGCGCGCCCGTTTCGTCATCAGCCTTCTGTCCGGGCACCTGGGCGGCGCCAATGCCCGGGCAGCGGAGGTCGCCGCCTTGCTGGGCGCTGTTCCCGTAATTACCACGGCGACGGACCTGGAAGGCCTTCCCGCCCTGGATCTCCTGGCCAGGGAAAAGGGGTTGGCCCCGGCCGCCGCCGCCGCCTTCGTCCCTGTGGCCGCCGCCCTCCTTTCCGGGCGCGCCGTGGGCCTGCACGATCCTCAGGACTGGCTCGGCCTGGCCGGCCATCCTCTTTTTGTCCCTCTGGACCGGCCCCTCCCTTCTCCCCCCTGCGTTGTGGTCACGCCGACCGTTCTCCCTCCCGCTCCCGGCTGCCTTGTCCTGCACCCTCCGGTACTCTATGCTGGCATCGGCCTGCGCCGCGGCATCCCGGCCGCTCTCCTCCGGCGGGCCGTGGAGGCAGTCCTGGCCCGTTGCAATCTGGCCCGGCCATCTCTGGCCGCTCTGGCCTCCGTGGAGGCAAAGGCGGAGGAGCCCGGACTGGTCCGGGTGGCCGCAGAGATGGGCCTGCCCCTGCTGATCTTCTCCCCGGACACCCTGCGCGGCCTGCCCGCGCCCACTCCCTCCCCCAAGGCCTGGGAAGTTTTCGGCCTGCGCGGCGTGTGTGAGCCGGCAGCCCTGGCCGCCGCGCAGGGCCTGGCAACGGCGCCCGGCTCTGCCCGGACGCGGGAGGCCGTACTCCTCTGCCCCAAGCAGCGCTTCCCCGGGATCACCGTCGCCCTTGCCCTGCGCACCGCCTCTCCGTAGTTACTCCCATGAAGAATAAGGTCCCCAATCCCGCTCCTCTTCATGTGATCGGCCTCGGCCCCGGAGACGCGTCCCTCCTGGCCCCCGCCGCCCTGCGCTGTCTGGAGGAGTCCTCCGTTCTTGCGGGATACACGGGATATTTGGACCTTCTGCCCAAGGCCCTTCTGGCGGGCAAGGATATAATCGCCACCGGGATGCGCGCCGAACGGCAGAGGGTGGAAGCCGCCATTGAAAGCGCCTGCGGCGGCGCCCCCACGTCTCTGGTCTGCTCGGGGGATCCCGGCATTTATGCCCTGGCCGGGCTTACCTTGGAATGTCTGGAAAAACGCGGCCTGCATCCGGACCTCCTCCCCCTGCGCGTCATTCCCGGCATCCCGGCCCTCTGCGCCGCCGCCGCTCTTCTGGGCGCCCCTCTGGCCCATGATTTCGCCTGCGTCAGCCTGTCCGATCTGCTCACCCCCTGGGAGCGCATCCGCCGCCGCCTGGAAGCCGCCCTTGCCGCCGATTTTGTCCTTGTCCTGTACAACCCCCGCTCCTCCCGCCGCACCGCCCCCTTGCAAGAGGCTCTCCGGCTGGCCCTGGAACGGCGTTCTCCCTCAACCCCGACGGGCATCGTCCGCAACGCCTTCCGCCCGAGGCAACGCGTCCTGATTGCTCCCCTGGCCGAAATCGATCCCCGTGAGGCCGACATGCTGACCATCCTGGTCATCGGCAACGGCGAAACCCGCATCATCCCCGGTCCGCGCATGCTTACGCCCAGAGGATATCCCCTGGACGCGGACGAAACCGCGTTTCGCCGTTAAGCAACGCAGTTTAACTTTGAAAAAGTTGGGCTGCTCTGCAAGGATTTGTTTGCAAATCCTTGCCGCGAAATGGTTCGCATCAACGCCCTCCTGAAAGTCTTTCCACCCGACTCTGGCTTGGGCAATGTCTTCGCGCTTTTGCTCGCTTGCCTTCAGAGTTTTTTTTAAAGACAAAGCCAAGAACTTTTATATGTTTATGAATTGCATTTAATGAACAATTTTTTGCAAAGTGCGCCCGTGTTTCTTCCAAAGTTATGTCCGCATTATTCTTGATCAATTCAATAAGCTCTTTGATTTCCTCATCAGAAAAAATAGAAGCCCGATGTCCACGTGGTCGCGCCTCAAGCCGCTCATCCCGCTCAAACTCGCGTACCCATCGGCTGATACTGTTCAAATGATACCCGACAATATCAGCGACCTGCTGCCTGGGAACACCTGATTGACAGGCCTTGACGGCGATAAAACGCACTTCGGAACTTGCTGTTCTCATGGCTCAGAGTCTGAACTATTTTTAGATAATTTGAAAGTTAAAATACTCTAGCTTTTGAGCATCCGGCTGCAGTACGCGACCATCTGAGCAGCCTGGGTGAAGGAGGAGTCCAGGGCAAGGGCGGCTTCGGCGCATTCCAGGCAGCTCTGCCATTGCCTGACGTCCAGATAAAGACGGCCCAAGTTGAAATACAGGTTGGGATCCTTGGGATCCAGAGAAAGGGCGGACCGGAATTTTTCCTCAGCGAGGTCAAAGCGGCCCATTTTGCGCAGGGCGATGCCCAGGCGGTTGAGAACGTGGGTGGACTGAGGGGAGAGGGCGGCGGCGAGGCCCAGGTAGTGGGAGGCGTCCTCGTACAGGCCGCCGTCCATAAAGGCTTCACCCACCTGAGTCATCAGAGGGGCGTCTTCGGGAAATTCCCGGACAAGGGCGCTGAAGGTCGCCCTGGCGGCTGTGGAGTTCCCCTCCGCCAGCTCCGATTTCCCCTGGTTGAAAACGCTCTGGCGGCTGTCCAGAATGTCCCGGGCGCCGTTCTGGGTTTCCGCCTCCAGAATGGCGACAAGTTCCTCCAAGGTGCTGACCAGCGAGGCTTCTTCCTTGGGGGCGTAGGTGATGGCCAAGGGAAAAATCTCGCGCACCTGCCGGCAGGCTTGCAAGAGAGCGCAGGCTTCGCCCAGCATGTGGTAGAACTCCTCCTGCTCATGCTTGATCATGGGGATGCGGGAAAGGGCTTTGGCCGCGGCCAGGACCGCTTTCGCGGCCGGCAGAAGCCTGCCCCTCTTCAGGTCGATGGGGACGGAGGCCATACCCCGACGAAGGCCGGTCAAATCCTGGCTCATACAATCACCTGAAACCCGGCGGGAGGAAGGATGCCCGCTTTACAAGAGTTACGCGATCAGGGCATGATTCAGGTCAAGGTACTCGTTTACTTCAGATATGAATTCCTTTTGTCCCTCGTTGAAGGACAGGCCTAAGGTCAGCCGCGATCCCGCGATTTCCACCTTACGGGCGACGCAGGTGCCGCCTGCCGGAACGCCGCCGGCATTAAGGGGCATTTGCAGGACTACGTCTTCCCCCACATTCAGATTCCGCAGGCCGGACTGGCCGGTCAGCTCCAAGGTGACGCGGCAGCCGCCCTGGCTCAGATCACAGACAAGGCCCCGGGCATCGCCGTACGAGGTGTTCAGGGAAACGGGCAGGGCGCAGATCAGACGCCGGTGCTGGCGCGTCTTGATGATGCTGATCCTGTCCGGGTAGGAGGCGTAGAGGATCAGAGCGGGCTTGACGGAGTATGAGAGGAGGTCCGCGGTGAAGGTGTTGACGGCGCCTTCCAGCAAAAAGCGGATTTCCATCAAAGTTCTGGGGATGAGCTTGTCGAGGAGGCCGGGTACGGAGGGCAGGCGCAACAGAATAAATTCATAGTGGGACATGCCCAGAAATTCGCCCTGCAAAGGGTGGCCGTTCTGGCTCATGGGATTCAGCCGGACATAGATCCGGGCATTTGGTTCTATGGCCAGCCTGGGCAATTTGTCCTGGTACTGTTTGACGGCGGGCATGCGGGGTTCCAGCGCGTTGGACATACATTTCATCCTTTATTCGTATGCTGGAGAAAAAGAAGATGAATCCGCGCATGACAGTTACGGAAAAAGCCGCCGCCTGGAAATGCTGTTTCCCGCCGCTCGCTTGTCCGAGACTCTTCCTTTTATCCAAGGCCGGCCTAAAAATCAACCCAGAGCGGTTTAACTTTGAAAAGTTGGACTGCTCTAGGTCGGGACTTTTTCGCCGGAGGCGCGCTTTGTCCTAAGTCCATCCCCGGCGCGCCGGACGGAAAGCCGCAGTCCGCGGATGTGGGCGGCATTCATGATGCGGACGATTTCATCCGCCTGTTCTCCGGGGACATCCACAAAAGAGAGATTATCGTGAATTTCAATGGCGCCTATACTGCGTCCGGAAATGCCGGTTTCACCGGCGATGGCTCCCAGCAGATCTCCCGGCGTTACCCGGAGCCTGCTGCCCACGTTAAAGGACAGGCGGACCCGGGGAGAGGAATGGCGCGTCCCTGGGGGGCCGGGCTTTCTGCCTCCCCTCGGGCGGGAGACGGGGGGCGCCCAGGGCGGGGCCGGGCGCGAGTCCTCCCCGCGCGGGACCTGCGTTGGTCCGGAAAAGCGGAGGTCTTCCCCGGCGACCTCCCTCCGGCTGTCCGGGCCAATATCGCGCCGCAGGAGAATCTTCAGCAGGGCCGCCGCCATATCCATGCCGGTGGCCCCTTTTTCCATAAAATCCTCCATCAGGGAGGTGTACCTCTCCAAGGAGCCGGCTTCCATGACGGCGCGCGCCTCTTCCAGAATGCGGTCTGTTTTGAGGGCGGCCACATCGTGCAGGGTGGGCAGGGGGCTGTGTTCAATGCGAGCCCTGGTAAAACGCATAATTTCCCGCAGCCGGTAGCGATCCCTTGCGGCGACAAAGGTAAAGGCCTTGCCGCCCCGGCCCGCCCGGCCAGTCCGGCCTACGCGGTGGACATAGTCTTCCACGTCGTGCGGAATGTCGTAGTTGATCACCGCCTCCACATCCTCCACGTCAATGCCTCTGGCCGCGACATCCGTAGCCACCAGGACTTCAAGAGTCCCGGCGCGGAAGCGTCCCATGACCCGTTCGCGCCGAGCCTGGGCCAGATCCCCGTGCAGGCCCTCCGCCAGGTAACCCCTGGCCTGGAGATGGGAAGCAACATCGTCCACACCGCGTTTTGTGGCGCAGAACACCAGGCCCTTGCGCAGTCCCTGGGCGTCCAGCACCCGGCACAGGGCGTCCAGCTTTTGGTCCGGCCGGACCTCGTAGAAGGTCTGCTCAATGGAAGGAACAGTGAGAATTTTGGGGATGACCTTGAGAATTTCAGGGGCGGGGAGAAATTGTTTGGCCAGTTCCAGAATCGGACCCGGCATAGTGGCGGAAAACAGAACCTTCTGGCACCCTTCCGGGGTTCGACGCAGGATGGACTCAATATCATCGTAAAAGCCCATGTCCAGCATTTCATCCGCCTCATCCAGAACCACTGTCGCCGCTTCGTCCAGGGAAAGGCTGCCTCGGTCCAGATGGTCCAGAATGCGGCCCGGCGTTCCCGCGATGATCTGGGCGCCTCGCTCCAGAGCCTGGAACTGGCGTTCCAGGGATTGGCCGCCATAGACGGGCAGGACGCGGACGCCCCGCTTGTACGCGGCCAGCCTGCCCAGCTCTTCCGCCACCTGTATGGCCAGTTCCCGGGTGGGGCACAGAACCAGAGCCCGGGGCCGGGTTTGGCGCGGAGGCAGCCTTTCCAGAAGAGGGATGCCGAAGGCCGCCGTCTTGCCCGTGCCGGTCTGGGCCTGGCCCACAATGTCTTTACCGGCCAGGAGGGGAGGGATAGCCAGAACTTGGATGGGGGAAGGCTCTTCAAACCCCATGTCGGCAATGGCGCGCAGGATGTCGGAGGAAAGGCCGAGGTCAGCGAAGGAAGTCATCTGGGCTGCGTCCTGAGAGTGGGAGCGCGCCGGCCGGAGCAGCGACGCAGGGGGCCAGGGGAAGGCTCTGGCCGGGTTTCATGACCTCCAGGCGGCAGTCCGGAGCGGTTTGGGCCAGCAGGGAGGCGAAGGTCCTTGTCTCTCGGGCCAGGGGGGGGAAGGTGCCCCAATGCATGGGCACAACAGCCCTGGCCTTGAGGAGTTTGGCGGCAAGGGCGGCCTGCCGGGCATCCATGGTGAAAACCCCGCCGATGGGCAGCAGGGCCAGATCCAGAGGATACAGTCCGCCCCAGAGTTCCATGCCGGGGAAAATGCCGGTGTCGCCCGCGTGGTAGAGGGTAAAGCCGTCCGGAAGAGTTAGGATGAATCCTGTGGGGACGCCCGCCTCGCTGGTGTGGGTGGCCTCGGTCATGGTAATGGCCACGCCCTTTTCCACTATTGTGCCGCCGATGTTGAAGCCCGGGCCGTTGAGGATCAGATCCCGGGGGATGCCGGGCAGAGCCTCGGCCATGCCCACCACGGCCCCCAGGCGCGCCTGGAAGCGGCGGCAGAGGACAACGGCGTCGCCGGCATGATCTGCATGCAGGTGAGTCACCAGAACCACATCCGGAGGGGGAATATCCTCCCAGCCGCAAGGCGCCAGAGGATTGCCGGAGAAAAAAGGATCAATGACCAGGGAGCAGCCCGGAGTAATGATCTGGAAAGTGGAATGACCATACCAGGTCAGCGTGTTCGCCACAGGGAAACCCTCACGGAGGTTGTCGTTGCCGGAGGGCGGTCCTGTCCGTCCGGGGAGAGGGATCAAGCCATACTCAAGGCAAAAAGTCCAGAGCAAGCTCCCAAAAAAGTTGCCTGGAGCAATTTCACTCTGAAATCGCTCCGGGGGGACAAGCGCGGAGCGCCGCCGCCCGCCCATAAACCGTTACAGGGACTCAGGGCCGCAAGGCTTCCACGGCATAGCGCAGAGAGGTGCCCAGGAGGATCAGCAGGAGCAGGAAAGAGAGCAGGGCTGCCGGCACATGGCGCTGGACCCTGGCGCCGCAGTAAATGCCCAGAAATCCCCCAAGTCCGAAGAGAAGGCCCAGGGGCCAGTCCGGGGCTGTGCCGGGATGGAACTGATCCAGAACAAGAAAAAAAAAGAGCGCGGACAGGGAAGTCAGAAAATTTCCCAGCAGGGTGGAGCCGGCCAGGGTATGCACCGGCAGACGGAAGACGGAAACCAGTATGGGGGCTATGATGGCTCCTCCGCCGATGCCGTAGGCGCCGCCGGCCACGCCCACCCCGAAACAGAGGCAGAAAAGACCCGGAGCGGAGACGCTGTGCGTCGCGCCCTGAAAGTCATAGGCGATGCGGCGGCTGGAGAATTCGCGCGTGACAACGGCAAAATCGGACGGCGGTTCCACGGCCGGGGATCGGCGGGCATGGATCTGCTCCAGGACCAGACAGATGCTGATGGTCAGCAGGACAGCGGCGGCGAAAATTTTGAAAATTTCGGGGTCCGGTAGCCAGAGGACGCGCAGGACCGTCCCGGCCAGAGTGCCGGGGACGCTGCCCGCGGCCACCACCAGGGCCAGAGGCCAGACCATGCGCCTCTCCTTGAGGAAACGCCAAACCCCGGACGGGGTGGAGATTACGTTGTACAGATGATTGGTGGGGCTGACCGAGGGCGCTGTATAGCCGAGGAAGGACATCTGGAAGGGCAGCAGCAGAAAGGCCCCGGAAATGCCGCCCATGGAACAGAAAAAAGCCAGGACAAAGGCCACGGCCACAGGCAGAAGGGGAAAGACCTCCACTCCGGAAACGGCGAAATGCACAGATCCTCCCTTGGCGGTACGTCCCGCGCGCATCCGCGGGCGCTGGCGAATTCGGCAGGTCAAGGCTCTCCCTGCCGGGGGAGTTTCAGGGGGCAACGCCCCCGCAGGAGAACGAATCAGCGTTTCCTTATGCCGCTAGAGCAGTTTAACTTTAAAAAAGTTGGACTGCTCGGCAAGGATTTGCCTGCGAATCCTTGCCGCGAAATGCTTGCAGGCGAGCTTGGCCCGCCGTTAAGCAACCATCTCAAAGCGAAATTGGTCTGGTTTGCCATCCTTTACAACAAAAACACCTTGCAGGAGGCCATCCCATGAAAGCTATTACCACCATCGGCATCGTCTTGGCAAAGAACAGTTTTTCCGTTTACGGCGTGGACGCCAGCGGTAAACGCCGATGAACCGATAAGGACCGAAAGAGCGTAATCCAGCAGGGCGCTGCCCTACCAAGGCTGGCGACGTATATATGCGGGCATCCGGACTCTTTGCCAAAGACTATTACCATATACCACTTAAAACTGCGTTTTAAGTGGTAAGATCGCTGCGCCGAAAAGCGTGGTTTTCGGCTTGCTCCGCCGCCTGCAGCGGCGCGCCGGGCTTAAAGCCCGGCGTTAGTACGCTGTAA
>JAISMK010000006.1 GCA_031276785.1 Desulfovibrio sp.
AACGAAAAAACTCAGCGTTTCCGAAATCCATTTAATCAGTGCTTCCTTAAACTTTAAAAAATTGAACTGCACGTCCGGCTTGCGCTGCGCCCAATCACCAGTACTGCGCCTGAATGCCAAAATAAATTGCGCCTGACCCTACAGCGGCGGAGTTGCGCTTCCGCCGTCACAGCAATGTAATTCTGCAAATGCTACGGGCGGGGTTCAGAGCCAGTCTCCCAGGATGCGATCCAGAGTAACGGCGGTCGCCGCCCGCACGGGCAGGTGGTTATATGGACCATGCCGGCGCAGAGAGGGCGCGAAGGCATGACAGAGATCCCGCGCTTCCGGCGCAAGCCCGTGGCCAGTACCGAACAGCAACAAAACTGGACGTTCGGCCAGTATTTCCGCAAGACGCCTGTGGGTCAGGACGGGCGGATCTTCGTCAGCGGCCGTGGTGCCCACCACCAAGGGCGAGCGGCCGGTCACGGCCTCCAGGTGGGCAACGGTCTCGGCAATGCCGGCAAACCACCTGACCAGGGAAAGGGCGCGCGCCCGGTGGGGGTTGCGCTTTTTCCCTCGTCCCTGAGTCCAGTGCCGCACAAGTTCTTCCAGAAGGCGGCGCTGGTCTTCCAGAGGGGTCAGGACAAAGTAGCCTCCCAAACCGTAAGTGCAGGAGATGCGGGCTATATCGTGAATGTCCAGATTTGTCAAAGAGACGGCTACGGAATTTTTCTCCTGGTCAAGAACAGGATAATGCACAAGGCCGCAGTAAAGGTTGCGGCCCAGGCGCGGCAGGGAGCGCAGCAAGTCCCGGTCCTCTTCTTCCAGAGGGGCCGTGGTCAGGAGATCCGGGCGCAGGCGCCGGGTTGTTTCCAGAGAGGCGCGCCGCCTCCAGGCGGCGATACGTCCGTGATCCCCGGAACGCAGAATCTCGGGCACGGACAGTCCCTGGAATTCTTCGGGCCGCGTATAGTGGGGGTATTCCAGAAGACCGCGGGAGAAACTTTCCTCTTCGCCTGACTGTTCATCTCCCATGAAGCCCGGCAAAAGCCGGGCCACGGCCTCCACCAGGCACAGGGCGGCCGCTTCGCCGCCGTGGAGGACAAAATCGCCCACGGAGACAGCCTCCAGAGGAAAAAGTTCCGCCAGACGGGCGTCCACGCCTTCATACCGCCCGCAGATCAGGGTCAGGAAAGATTCAGCCGCAAGGCTGCGGGCCAGAGCCTGGGTTATGGGGCGACCAGCCGGGGAAAGCAGCAGCAGGCGCCCAGGCGCCTGATCCCGGCCGAAACCAAGATAGGCCAGAGCGCCGGCCAGGGGCCCGGGCAGCATCACCATCCCCGGGCCGCCTCCATAGGGCCGGCCATCCACGGTACGGTGGCGGTCGTGCGCCCATTGACGGGGATTGTGCAAGGAGAAGGAAAGGATTCCCGCCTCCCTGGCGCGCCGCATCAGGCCGCTGGACAGGGGGCCGGAGAAGAATTCCGGAAAAATGGAGATCAGGGCTATGTGCAAGTCAGGTTCCCAGATACAGGGCAATCAGCCCCGGCGGGGGGGAGATGCGGACCAGGCCGGCGTCAAGATCAATGCCCAGCACAAAATCCGGCACGGCGGGAAAAAGGATCTCCCTGCCCTGGGGGGGCAGAATAGTCCAAATCTCCTGCCCGGCATGGCTGGAAACGGAGGCGATGCGGCCGATATACTCTTCCTGTCCCTCCGCCTCCCTGGCCAGGACACGCAGGCCCGGCAGGGAGAAGAGATAGACTTCTCCTTCGGCCGGCGGGGGCAGGGCGGTTCGGTGGATAAGAAGTCGGCAGCGGCGCAGGGCTTCCGCTTTGTCCCGGCTGTCCACCCCGGCCAGGGTCAGCAGCAGATGTCCACCAGGGGCTGGGCGGAGCCGCCGCACAGTGTGGGCTACGGGGTCTCCTCCCGGCGGGGCCAGATACACTGTGCCGTTCACCAGGCCAGCGTCTTCGGTCTCCAGGGTGAGACAGAGTTCTCCCCGGACTCCATGGGGCTTGCGAATATGGCCTATGGAGATAAGTTCCGCGCAGCCGGAGGGAGACTGCGCGAAATCCGAAGGAGGCGTCAAACCGGGTGAGACGCGCTTTGGCCCGAGTACCGGGTGGGGGGAAGGACTGGTTTCCGGCGGAGGGGCAGGGCGGGACACGGCATCACCTTACGCGCTCCGGCGCTGCCACAGGACTGCCTTCCTCACGCGAGGGAAGGACGGCCGCAGCCGGGGCAAGACTGGATTATTCCAAGATTTCCAGCATGGCGCGTTTTTTCAGCTTGATGGAAGCAGCCCCCAGAATGGTTCGTATAGCTCTGGCGGTCCTCCCCTGCTTGCCAATGATCTTGCCGAGATCGTCCTTGGACACGCGCAGTTCATAGACAACGGTCTGCTCGCCGCCAATCTCGGTGACCAGAACCTCTTCAGGTTTGTCCACCAGCGCTTTTGCAATATACTCAACCAGTTCCTTGAGCATAGGAGCCTCTCCGGATTCCGGCCGCCGAGCGGGAAGATGACATATCCGCCCCCTCTTTCAGCCAAGACCAATCTTAGCGCTTCAACAGGCTGCGCACGGTGTCCGAGGCTTCGGCGCCAAGGTCCAGCCACTTGCCGACCTTTTCCCGGTCAATTTCCACTGTGGCAGGGTCGGTCATGGGATTGTAGTATCCCAGGTATTCCAAGGGACGCCCGTCACGGCGGGAAGATGCCTCTGCGGCCACAATCCGGTAAAAGGGATGCTTCCGGCTACCTGTACGGGTCAGTCTGAGCTTTACAGCCATGGGTCAATCTCCTGATAATTCCATTCTACAGGGTTTGTCCGGCAAAGGGCAAGGACTTTCCGCCAACGGCCTCGTGCCCGGGAGGCAAGTTGCGGCGGGCGTCCGCGTACTAGCGGCGCTGGCGCTTTTTGCGCTGTCGCTCCTCTTTACGTTTTTGCCGCAATTTTTTCTGCTCTTCCGCAGATACTCCCCCTCCTCCGCCAGCAGCCTGAGGGCCGGACCAGGGGGGGCCGCCCATGGAGCCAAGACCGCCCGGCAGGCGGGGCATACCCCGGCCGCCCCCGGAGGACATCTTTTTCATCATGCCCCGCATGTCCTCAAACTGCCGCAGCAGCCTGTGCACATCGGCTGGCTGCATGCCGCAGCCCAAGGCAATGCGCCGCCTGCGGCTGGCGGTGATGATTTCCGGACAACGGCGCTCCTGGGGGGTCATGGAATTGATGATGGCCTCGCTCCTGGCCATCTCCTGCTCGTGGAGGCCGGCGCCGCCCAAGGCCTTTTTTAGGCCGCCCATGCCGGGCACGAGAGAGAGCAGGCCCTCCAGCGGACCAAGGGATTTAAGGCGCCGCATCTGGAGGCGGAAATCCTCTAGATCGAAGGCGGCCCTGCGGAGCTTGTCCGCCAGTTCCTCAGCCTCCTCCTGTTCAATGCTTTCCTCGGCCTTTTCCATCAGGGAAAGCATGTCTCCCATGCCCAGAATACGGCCGGCCATCCGTTCGGGGTGGAAAGGTTCAAGTTCCGTCAGGCGTTCGCCAACGCCCACGAACTTGATGTTCCGGCCGGTCACGGACTTGATGGACAGGGCCGCCCCGCCCCGGGCGTCGCCGTCCATCTTGGTCAGCACCACCCCGGTGATGTCCAGGGCGCCGGCAAAGGCCTCGGCCACGCTGACCGCGTCCTGTCCGGTCATGGCGTCGGCCACAAGCAGAATTTCCGCCGGGCGCACCCGCTCCTTGATGGTCACCAGTTCCTGCATTAGATCGGCGTCAATATGCAGACGGCCGGCCGTATCCAGAAGGACGACGTCTTGGCCGGCGATCCGGGCCTCCTCCACAGCCGCTGCGGCAATATCCGCCGGGTTCATGAGAACGGAAGACGGATAAACGGGCATGTTCAACTGCCGGGCAAGGGCGGTTAGCTGCTCAATGGCCGCGGGCCGGTAAACGTCCGCGGGCGCCAGATAGGGGCGGCGTCCCCTGCCGCGCAGGTAAAGGGCCAGCTTGCCAGTGGAGGTCGTTTTGCCCGAACCTTGGAGGCCAACCATCATAATCACCCGCGGGTCAGGGCCGGAAAGGTCCAGCCCCCTGTCTTCCCCGCCCAGAAGGGTCGTCAATTCCTCATGAACGCCCTTGATCACCTGCTGAACCGGGTTCAGGTGCCTGGCCACCTCCAGACCAAGCAGCCGCTCCCTCATTTTTTCGGTGAACTCCCGGACAACCCGGAGGTTGACGTCAGCCTCCAGCAAGGCCAGACGCACCTCGCGCAGGCCATCCTGAATGCCGGCATCATCCAGGCGCGCCCGTCCGCCGAGTTTGCGGAAGACATCGCTGAGTCTGTCAGAAAGACTGTCGAACATAAAATATCGTCCCGCTGATTTTCACCCGGAAATCCAACGAAAGTTACCCCGGCGGCCCAATGGCGTCAAGGCTCTCCAAGAATTTTTCCCGGCGGAGATTCATGAAAGCAATTTCTATTTGAAATTGCTCTGGCGGCGCAAGCGCACAGAGCCGCCTTTCGCTGGCGCGCCTTCCTGAAAAAGGCCCAAGGCTTTTTTCAGGATAGACTAGTACGCTGTAATATTTAAAATTGCGGATAAATTTACAGCGTACTAACG
>JAISMK010000072.1 GCA_031276785.1 Desulfovibrio sp.
CAGATGCGCACCCTGGGCCTTTCTATCTGGAAGAGGGCGCTGGAGCTGGCGGGGGCGGACGACTCCCCCTTTCCCGACGATTACTACCAGGGTGGATATATTGTCGAGATCGCCCGCGATCTCCTGCGGCTGCGGCCGGAACTGCCGGATCTTCCCGAAGAGGAAGGCCTTAAGGTCTGCCGCGCCCACGGCATGGAGACTATTCTGGCCGGCATTCGACGAGATCTGGGAACCTTCCGGGTCGTCCATGACCACTGGTTTTCGGAGGAATCCCTGATGCGCTCCGGCGCTGTGGAAAAGACCCTGGACATTTTGCGCCTGGAGGGCTGGGCCTATGAACAGGACGGCGCTCTGTGGTTCCGCACTTCCTCCCTGGGCGACGACAAAGACCGGGTGTTGCGTAAATCGGACGGATCCCTGACCTATTTCGCCTCGGACATAGCCTATCATGCCGACAAATACGCCCGGGGCTTCGATCTTGTAGTGGATGTCTGGGGAGCGGACCATCACGGCTATATACCGCGTATGCGCGCGGCGGTCGCCGCCTTGGGACGACAGCCCGGATCTCTTGACGTCCTTCTGGTGCAGCTTGTGAACCTGCTGCGCGAAGGCAGGCAGGTGGCCATGTCCACCCGGGCCGGCAGATTTGAGACCCTGGCCGACGTGCTGCGGGAAGTGGGCACTGACGCGGCCCGCTTCATTTTCCTGTCGCGTAAAAGCGACAGCAAGCTGGATTTTGACCTGGATCTCGTCCGGCAGCGCACCCTGGACAACCCGGTCTATTATGTGCAATATGCCCATGCCAGGATCCAGGCGGTGCGGCGCAGGGCGCGGGACCGCGATTTAAACCCCGAAGGAGATCTCTCCCTCCTGACCAGGGAGGAAGAACTGGCTCTTTTGCGTCTTTTCGACCGTTTCCCCCAGGTGGTGGAGGAAGCGGCCAGGGAGCACGCTCCCCACTTCATCAGCCAGTACCTGATGGATCTGGCCGGGCGCCTGCACCACTATTACGCCGTCTGTCCAATCCTGGGGACGGAGGATCGGAATCTGGCGGCGGCGCGTCTTCGCCTGGCCGGTGCGGCGGGCATCATCCTAAAAAACGGTCTCGGCCTGCTGGGTGTTACAGCGCCGGAGAGCATGTAGGCCGGAGAAAAACATGCCATGACGCAAGCCCAGGGACAAGACCGACGATCTTCACCACCCCCTAAGGTTCCCCTCGCCAGGCGCACCTTCACACTCTCTCTGACCCCGGCCCGGCTGATCAGCTCTCTGGCCGGCATCGGCATCCTGATCGCCTGGTCTTTTGTCCTTGGCGTGCTTCTGGGCCGAGGGTACGCGCCGGAAGCCCATATCCCGGAACTGGACCGCCTGATGCCCAGAACGGAAAATGCCGTCGCCCCGGCAGTCATCGCCTCCGACCGGTCCGCGGACGCCGACCCGGCGGAGGACGCGGCCATTATTCAACCAGGAGACATGGGCTACCGCCAGACCCTGAAGGGATCCTCTCCCCGGACAGCATCCCCGGAAACGGCAGCCCGGCCCGCGTCCCAACCCCTGCCTTCCGCGCCCGCCGCGCCGCCCCGGGAAGCCTATGTCTACATTTACCAGGTGGCGGCCTACAAAGCCGCAGCGCCCTGCCAGGCTCTGGTGGACCGGCTCAAAAAGGCCGGACTGAACGCCTCCACGGAGAAAAGCGTCAGCAGCGCCGGAACCACCTGGTACAAGACCATGATCCGGTTCCAAGGCACGCCCGATGACGTGAGCCAACTGCGCCGGGCACTGGAACCCTTCCGGCTGAACACCCTCATTTTGCGGTCCAAAAACCCTATGCCGGCACAAAGATCGCGGCCGTAAGCCTCCTCTGCAATCATCCGGCCTTGGGGCGCAGGCTAAACCGCGTGGACATTCATCCCGGTGTGGAGTATTTTCCTGCCCGGTCCAAGCTACACGCGGCAGTATGTCGCGGCACGGCAAAGCATTGCAAGAGGCAAGGAGGCGCCATGTCCGGACCACCCGGTAGCTCCTTTATGGGAACCCTGCGGCGCCGTCTGCGTTCGCTCCGGCAGCCGCGGCATTTATCCGCGCCTTTTCTGCCGCGCCTGCGCCAGGAAGCCCATGGCCTGATCTGGTTCGCCTCGCAACTGGTCCGATCTCCTCGGGAGGTGGGCGCCATCTGCCCCAGCGGACAGTCTCTGGCCCGGGGAATGGCCGCCCTTATTCCGGAAACACCGGGGCTGGTGGTGGAATTCGGGGCCGGCACAGGGGTGGTTACCCAGGCCATTCTGGACAGAGGCGTGGCCAGGGATCGCCTGCTGGTGATTGAATACTCCCCTCGTTTCTGTGCCATCCTGCGCCGGAAATTTCCGGATCTGACCATCATCCAGGGGGATGCGGCCAAACTGTCTTCCTATCTGCCGCCGGACGCCCGCATTGCGGCCATCGTTTCCTCCCTGCCCCTTATGAGTCTGCCCAAGCAGACCCGCGCCTCCATCATCGCCCAGGTGCGTTCCGTCATGCGCCAGGAGGGCTGCATCATTCAATTCACCTATGCCCTGTGGGCCGCCTCCCCCTTCCGCCGGGCCGGCTACCAGCCGGACAGCCGGAAGATTATCCTGCTTAACCTGCCGCCCGCCCGTTTGGAGCGTTTCCGCATAGCCGGCCAGAATCCCGCCGCCTCTACCCTGAGAGATTGCGCCATCAGGTAGAACAGGGGCGGGAATTGATCAAAAAGACATAATATGTGCGATTTCAAAATTAAACTCTTATAACTACTCAGCCGCCACAATAAAAGAGGAGGATAATATCCTTTTTTATTTGATCTTTACCGGCAATGGGCCGAAAAGTGCGATGCGCCAGGCGTGAATTTTTCGTCATCTTATTCGCGGCCCCAGAGCTCCTGCCGGGAATATATAGCCATTTCAAAATTCAATTGCTCTGGCCCGGGCTTCGGCGCGGATTTCCTCCTTGGCCGTGGTCCATGCATATTCCTTCCAGCCCGCCTCCCGCCGGACCTGGTTTACGGACAATACGCAGATCCCGCCCGAGGCGGAGAAGATCCGTACGGCAATGCCGCGTCCGGTTGTTGTCCAGTGCCGGACGGCCTTTCCGGAAAAGGAAGCGGCAAAGGCGGCCGCCGAGCGCACAGCGGCATCGTCCCAGGGGGCGCCCGGAAAAACCCGGCCCAAGGCTGTGGGCCCGGGGTGATCCACGGTTTCAAAAAGCAAATCCCTTGCCCCAGCCAAGCTTTTGAGGGCTTCATTGCCGGCCTCGTTCCGGCCGACGCACAGCCAGCGGGGGGCATCTCC
>JAISMK010000078.1 GCA_031276785.1 Desulfovibrio sp.
TCATAGGCGATAACCTCCAGAGCCACGGCGAAAGTTCCATCCGGGCGGGAAACCACCAGCTTCCTGTCGCCGTCAATTTCGTATTCAAAACGGGTCAGGACATCGCCGTCCATGTGGACCAGATAGGGCTGCCCCGCCCGGATGCGGTCCAGGGAATACACCGGCTCGCAGGCGGCCAGCAGGGCATGGACATCCTTGGGGGGAAGCCATGTCTGGAGAAGGCCGCCGGCCGTATCCCCGGTGCCGATGAGGCCGGCGTGCCGGCCCTTCTCTTCCTCTTCCAGAGCCAGGGAGAGATCCTGGTCCAGAGCATCGCCCTCCGGGGCGTCTTCTCCTGTAGCGGCCAGCTCCTCGGGAGTAAGCCCCCCCGACAGTATGGCGTCCGCGTCCGGATCCTCAGGGGGAAGGCTGTTCAGAAAAAAAACCCCCATGGACAACAGCGCCAGCAGACAACACAGCATCCATAGCCCGCGGACGTGCGGGCCGGACCTCCACGGAAGGGGCAAAGGGATTCTCATGCGCGGGACGTTCCTCCTCTTGCCGGGGGGCGGAGCCGTTCCGGCGGGTGCCGGGGCCGTGAGACGCGGCGGAAAAGAGGCAGAATATTTTTGGATATAGCGGAATGAGGCGAAATTTCAAGGAAAAAGAACGAAAAGAATTTATTCTGTATTTTCAAGGGAGAGCAGTGCGCTGTACGGGGGAGGTTCCAGGCAATCCGGACGCAGGGCGAAAAAGTCTCCCAGAAGATACAGGGAGCCACACAGCAGGATGGGGCGCTTCTCCCGGCCGCCGCCGAAGGCCTCCGGCAGACTGGCGGCCACGGCGGCGGCCGCCCGGCGCAGGGCGTCCTCCAAGGAGGACACGGGAGCGGCCTTAATCTCTCCGGCCAGGATGTGGGCTGCGATGGCCCGGGAATTGTTTTCCAGGGGGGGCACAAAGACTGGGCCTGCGGCCAGGGCGCGCAAATGAGGCAGGATCAGCCGCGGATTCTTGTCCTTCAGGCAGGCGAAAATGACGGCCGCCGGGGCGATGCCCGCCTGAGACAGGCTTTTTTCCAAGGCTGCGAAGGCATGGCTGTTGTGGGCGCCGTCCAGCAGCAGGGGGGGCCAGCCCAGAGGAGAAGGCCGGAAAACCCGGGCCGGATGGCCGGCGGGCAGAGCCAGACAGGCCGCAGTCGTCAGGGGGGGAACGGACTGCAGGCGTCCGGGCAGCCAGGCGGAGGCCAGGCCGCGCCTTTCCAGGGGGGAGGCGGGAAAGGGGGAGACGCTTTGCCTGGCCGGCCTTTCTCCGCCTGGCCGGAGCATCCGCCAGCCAGCCAGGGCCAGGGCCGCGTTGGCGCGCTGGTGCGGGCCTTCCAGGCGCAGGGGGAGAGCGGGAGTCCGGGCGTCTTCCCCCGGATCCACCAGGATCAGGGGGGAGGATTTGGCCCGGGCGGCGCGGAGGATTTCCGTCCAGGCCTCCGGCTCCTGAGGGAGGCTGAACACGGGGACGCCCGGTCTGATGGCGCCGGCCTTGTCCCTGGCTATGGCCGTAAGGCCGGCTCCCAGGACGGCCTGATGGTCCAGGCCGATGGGGGTCAGCAAAAGGGCGTCGGCCGCAAGGGCGGTGGTCGCGTCCCAGCGGCCGCCCAGTCCGGTTTCCATGACCGCCAGATCCACCTTGGCGGCGGCGAAGGCCAGGACTGCCAGGGCGGTGATGAATTCAAAATAGGACAGGCTCTCTCCGCCGGCGCACAGAAGGCCGTTGGCCAGGCGAACCCAGAGATCCTCCTCCACCGGGGCGCCGTTGATGCGGATACGCTCCCGGACATGGACAAAGTGGGGCGAGGTGTGCAGCCCGACGCGCAGCCCGTGGGCCTGCCCCAGGCCGGCCAGCATGGCCGTGGTGGAGCCTTTGCCGTTGGTGCCGGCCACCTGGACCAGGAGATAGGGCGGCCGGATCAGCTCAAGGCGGCCAAGAACGTCTCTGATGCGTTCCAGGCCGGGAGTTATGCGAAAGAGTCCCAGGCTGTCCAGGTATCGCTCCAAAGAGGCGAAGTCGGCCAAGGGGGAAGAGGCGCTGCCGGGCAATGCGGCTTCTTTCATTATACCAATTTCGCTTTGAGCTGGTTGCTTAACGGCGGGCACAGCCCGCCTGCAAGCATCTCGCGGCAAGGATTTGGAGCAAATCCTTGCAGAGCAGTCCAACGGGGCCTTGACCCGCCCAGGGAGTCTTCTGTATGCACAGTCTCATGCGCCAGTAGCTCAGCCGGATAGAGCAACTGCCTTCTAAGCAGTGGGCCGGGGGTTCGAGTCCCTCCTGGCGCGCCATACCGGCGCGGAATTACATTCCGGCCGCGGTCAGGCGCAACAGGCGCCGCATGTTCAGGTGGCAGACGGCGCAGCCCAAGGCGTCGCCGGCATCGGCGGACCAGTCGGGCTTGCGCCCCAGCAGGCGGCCGACCATGAAGCTGACCTGCGCTTTTTCCGCCCGCCCGGCGCCCACCAGGCTTTTCTTGACCAGAGCGGGCTCATAGTCCGTCACCGGCACGCCGTTGGCGGCGCAGGCGGCCACGGCCACGCCCCTGGCCTGTCCTAGCTTCAGGGCCGTCAGAACGTTCCTGTGGCTGAAGACGCTCTCAATGGCCGCCTCGGCCGGGGAGTAGCGCCTGAGCACCAGGGAAAGACCGAGAAACAGATCCCCCAGGCGCCGGGAGAAGCTGTCCCCCTTGGGGCGGATGGTTCCGCAGTCCACCAGGGAAAGCACTCCGGAGTTCTCCCGCACCACCCCCCAGCCCAGGCAGCGGGAACCGGGGTCCACTCCCAGCACGGTCAGGGATGCCGGCTTCCGCTGGCCCAGCGCATCTTCTTCCATTGCCGGCCCGGCGGGACAAGGCGTCCGGCCCGAAGAGGGGCGCCCCTCCCCGTTAGCCCCGGGAGAGGCGGGAGGGGGGGCCTCGCGCTCCGCCGCGCCCGGGGATCTTTTTCTCCTCCAGGGGCGGGGTCCGCCGGGGGAAAAGGGGGAAGTCATTCCATTTCCGCCAGAACGTCGTCCGGAATATCAAAATTGGCGTAAACATTCCGAACGTCTTCGTTGTCTTCCAGAGCCTCCACCAGGCGCAACAGCCTGCGGCCGGTTTCCGCGTCCACGCTCAGGGTCGTCTGGGGCAGCATGGTAATTTCGGCCTCGGAGCAGGCAATTCCGGCGTCTTCAAAGGCTTGGCGGAGGGAGTCAAAAGCGGCCGGCCCGCAGTGTACCTCAAGAACGCCGTCGCCCTCCACTATATCCTCGGCCCCGGCTTCCAGGCCGATCTCCATAAGGGCGTCCTCGCTGTGGAGATCCATGGAGAAGGTCAGGACGCCCTTTTTTTCAAACATCCAGCCGACGCAGCCCACCTCCCCCAGAGCGCCGCCGTTTTTAGTGAAGAGATGGCGGATCTCGGCCACCGTGCGGTTCCGGTTGTCCGTGGTCACTTCCACCAGAACGGCGGCGCCGCCGGGGCCGTACCCTTCATAAACGATTTCCTGGAAATCCCCGCCCGCCTCCTCGCCCGTGCCCTTGCGGATGGCGGACTCAATGCGATCCTTGGGCAGACTGACGTTCTTGGCCAGGGCGATTGCCGCGCGCAGGCGGGCGTTGTATTCGGGATTGCCGCCGGACTTGGCCGCGATGATGATTTCCCGGGCCGCGCGCGTGAAATCCTTGCTGCGCTTGGCGTCCTGGCGCCCCTTGCGGTGCTGGATATTTTTCCACTTACTGTGACCGGACATGGTTGCCTCCCGGAAAAAGCGTTCGGACAGGATGCCCCTTAGAGCAGTTCAACTTTGAAAAAGTTGGGCCGCTCCGCCAGGATTTGCCTGCGAAATCCTTGCCGCGAAATGCTTGCAGGCGGGCTTTGCCCGCCGTTAAGCAACCATCTCAAAGCGAAATTGGTCTAGCGGTCCCCCTGAGATTGTACCGCGCTTCCTGCCGGAGGGAAACTTCTTTTGCAGGACGGCCAGGGCAACCCCTTTCAGCCCGGAGGGGAAGGGAGGGAAGGCTGAGGCAGCGGCCCGGCAGCCGGCGGGGGCAGTCCCCGGAAGCCGAGGGCCACGGCGAAGGTTTCCATGCTTTCCGGACGGGAGCCTGCCGGCTTGAAGGCCCGGGCCTGCTGAAAGAGACCGCCCAGCCTCTCCAGGTAGGATTTGACCTCAGGCCCCATGAAGACCTTGACCACAAAACTGCCGCCTTTTATCAGACATGAAACGGCCAAGGCAAGGGCTTCCCCGCACAGGGCCGCGGAACGGGCCTGATCCGTGGCCCTGTGGCCGGTGGTGTTGGGGGCCATGTCGGACAGCACCACGTCAAAGGGCCCCTCCTCCCGGATCATGTCGGCAAAAGCCTGGGTCTTGGCGAAGATGTCCTCCCGCAGAAAGCGGACCTGGGGAGGAAAAGGCGTAGCCGGAGGCCGGATGTCCGCGCCGATGACCAGACCCTTTGGCCCCACCCGTTCCGCGGCTCCCAGAGACCAGGAGCCGGGAGCCGCCCCCAGGTCCAGAACGCGCATGCCAGGCCGGAAGAGACGGAAACGTTTGTCCATCTCCTGCAATTTGTAGATGGAACGGGCGGGGTAGTGTTCCCGTCTGGCCTTGAGGAAATAGTGATCGCGGTATGTTTTCACGGAGCGGCCGGAGCCCGGACACGGGCGTCCGGGCCAGCATACCTAAAAAAAAACCCGCCGCCAACCGTACAGCAGGCGGGCTTTGCCCGCCGTTAAGCAAGCATTTCAAGCGAAAAACGTTCTTTTTGCGGAGGGGCTGGACTCTTCCGTCCGCCCCTCCGCAAAAAGAACGGGCAACGCAGTCCAAACGGAATAAATCAGCGTTGCCTCAAAGTTGAACGGCGCCAGGGAGAGAAGCATGGCCTTTTTTCGCCGCGTCATTATACCCGGCAGCGGGTCGGATCTACTCCGGGAGGAGCTGGATCTGGCCTTTTCCTCCCTTGGCCTGCCGGTTTCCCGCCTCCTCCCCCGGGCTCTCCGGGAGCCGCGGGACGCCCTGCTTCCCCTGCTGGAGGACGGCCCGGCCCTGCTGTTCAGCGTCAATTTCAGCGGCCTGGAGAGAATGGGGGAGGCGCTGGAGCTGCTTCAGGGACACGGCGGGCAGGCGGCGGTCTGGTGCGTGGACAATCCCTGGAATCTGCTGGCAGGGGTGCGCGACGCGCGCTGGAAGACCCTGCCCTTTTTTGTTACCGATGCTTCCTTTCTTCCCGCTCTGCAAGGCCATGGAGCGGAGCGGGCGGTCCATCTGCCCCTGGCCGCGTCCCCGGCCCATTTTCTCCCCCATCCCCGGCGCGGGGCCGTGTTCCCTCCCCCGGCGGATCTTGCCCCTTTTGTTTTTGTGGGGCGTTCCGCCTTCCCCGGCAAGGAGAAATTTTTCGCCGGCCGCAGCCTGCCTGAGGATCTGCGGCAAGAGGCCGTGAGATTGCTGTCCGGCGGCGGGCGGCCGGATTTCGCCTGGTGGGAGGAGCGTCTTGCGGCCTTGGAGGAACCGCTGGGAGGCCGGGCCGTATTCTGGCCCGGCAAGAAGGCCAGGCGCCCGGCTCTGGGGGCTGAGGAATGCTCCCTGGCCTGGCGCGCCCTGTGCCTGGAGGCGGCGGCCGGCAGGGGGGATGGGCCGGGGCTGGACATCTTCGGCGACGCCGGCTGGCAGGGCCTTCTGCCTCCAACTGCCCGCCTGCGCCCCCCGGTGGACTATTACGCCCGGTTGCCCGGCATCTACGCGGCGGCCCGTTTTTCCTTAAGCCTGACCAGCCTGCAGTTGCCCTCTGGGTTGAACCAGCGGCACTTCGATGTCTGGATGGCCGGGGGCGTCTGCCTGACGGACGCAAGCCCCGGCCTGGCGCTCTTCCCCCGGGATCTGGTCCGCCCGGTGCGCTTCTCTTCCCCGGAAGACATCCGCCGGGCCGCCCGCCGCGCGGAGGATTATCCCGGCGGCCGGGAGGCCCTAATCGCCGACTGGCGGGGAGTAATCCTGGAAAAACATACCTACCGCCACAGGGCGGAACAGGTTCTGGAAATTCTCTCTCCGGCCCGACCGCGAAAGACAACAAAACGTCCTTAACGGTACTCCGTGATACGGCTATAGTCGATTTTTTCAGGAATCACAGCACGCCGGAAAATTTCCCCATTTTAGTGTCCAAGAAAACCCTTCGGCGCATCCGGTTATGTGATGGTCTACGAGGTTCACGCCGATCACATCCTTGTGCTGGCCGTGCGCCATCAGAAGGAAGCCGGATATTATACGGGATAATCCACCTACCTAGGGTACATCCCCGCGCGTGCGGGGGATAGTGCTTCTTGCTGATAACGCTTGCTTAAAAATTGGGTACATCCCCGCGTGTGCGGGGGATAGCCTATGGCTATTCTTGAGTGGGGGGAGAAGTGGGGTACATCCCCGCGTGTGCGGGGGATAGTCTTGACTTAAACTTTTTCTTGACGCTTGAAAACGCTAGGCATAGGATCTCACAAACGGTCCTTTTTGAGAAATTTACCGGCTATAAAGCTCCGAATGTGAACCAAGGCGGACAAGGCGCAGCTTCCCCGGCTCTTCCGTCCTGTAAATCAACAGCAAGTCGGGCTTGATATGGCATTCCCGGTGTCCTTTCCAGTCTCCAACCAGGGCATGGTCGCGGCAGCTTTCCGGCAACGGCTCGCCATCCACCAGAACGGCAATCACATTTTCCAGAAGCGGCCCCACATCCCCGGCATAACGCGGATTAGCCGCTATGCGCCTAAAGTCTTTTTTGAAGTTAGAGGCTCGCTTAATCGTCCGCATTTAAATCCGCCATCAAATCGGCTACAGTGGCAAATTCTTTCCCGCCGCCAGCTTCCAGTTCGGCCATAGCTTCCCGTGTAGCCTTGTTGGGCGCTTTGACCGCAAAAGGCAAGCGTCTTTCCTCGGCCACGCGGAACAACAGGAGACGGATAGCATCGGACAGGGACAGGCCCATGTCGGCCAGGGCGCTGGCGGCCCGCTCTTTTGTGACTAAATCAATCCGCGCCCGAACTATGGTATCTTGTGATTGCATGGCTTTTCTCCGTTTGCCATATAATAGCCACAATGTAGCTACTTGTCAACACCTTGAAGCCAGCCGAAGAAAAAATTCACTGCCTTGCCCGGATGAGATAGCGGACGGCGACATTCACTGGGCGGTTTTCAACAGCAGTGGGAACCACACGCGAAGAATCAAACGAAAATTGATATAATTCGTCGGGTTCATCATCATCACCGTTCTCCCAAACCTACGCAAAATTGAGCAAACCCAAACAAACTTAGGCGGCAATTTTACTGTTGGATTCCTGCTTCATTGAGGCCGGTTTCGCCTTCGGCTTGCGCCCAAGGCCAGAGCCTTCCTCTCCACAGGCTGACACCGTGGAACTCACGGCCATATTCATCAAATTGATCGCGGCGTTCACATCACGGTCGTGTTTTGCGCCGCATGCCGGACACATCCATTCACGGACAGACAATGGCAAAACTTCTACCACGTTTCCACAAGAGGAACAGGTCTTGCTGCTTGCAAACCAGCGATCAGCAACAATCACAATGTCACCACGCATGGCAGCTTTGTATTCCAGCTGGCGGCGAAATTCAAAAAAGCTTACATCGGCAATTGAGCGGGCAAGATGCCTGTTTCGCATCATGCCTTTCACATTCAGGTTTTCAATACCTATAGTGTGAAAGCGTCTGGTGATATCAGTTGTGAGTTGGCGCAGGTCATCTTTGCGAATATTCGCAATGCGGGAATGGAGCCGGGCAAGGCTTTGTTTGGCCTTGCTTCTGTTTTTTAAGCCATTTTCTTTTTTAGACAGTCGTCTGGACAGGAACCGCAATCTACGCAGCAAGGCTTTATGCGGTTTTGGGCCGGAATGCCTTTCTCCCGTTGAAAGCGTCGCCTGCGCCAGAATGCCTAAGTCCACGCCCACCGCGCCTTGGTTTTCAGCTTTTAGGGGGCAGGGAATATCGGCATCAACGGTAATGCTGACGAACCATCTGTCCGCAATACGGGAGATTGTAGCGGACATGATTTTGCCTGAGAAGCGCAGTATCTCGCGCATACGCACCCAACCAAGATGAGGAAGATGGATGCGGCGGTTTGTCACACGGAACTGGTCATTGGAAAGACTGAAGCGATCATGGATGCCTTTTTTGCGGAATGTGGGGTACCCGGCGCGTTTGGCGAAGAAATTATTGAATGCATCGCCAAGCTGCATGATGGCAAGCTGCGGAGCGCACTTGGTCACTTCCAGCATCCAAGGATAACGGTCTCGTTTTACTGCATTCAATTGGCGGCGCAACGACATTTGCGAGGGCTTCGGAAGGGCATTGTCCTTCTTCCATTCCCCGTACTGCCTGCCCCATTCCTTCAATGCCCAATTATAGGCGAATCTGGCGGTTC
>JAISMK010000103.1 GCA_031276785.1 Desulfovibrio sp.
GCTGACACTTTCCCGCAAGGACAGTTTGACTGGTCTGGCCAATCGCCGTTTCTTCGACGAATATCTGGAAGGAGCTGTGGCCGAATGGGAAAAGAGCAAAGCTCCTTTGGGGCTGATAATTTTTGACGTGGATTTTTTCAAAAAATTCAACGACACTTATGGGCACCCGGTGGGAGATCAGGTTTTGAGAACCCTGGCTGCGCAGGTCCGCAAGGTTCTTGAACCCTTGGGACAGACGCAGGATTCCAAAGTTCTGGCCGCCCGCTACGGAGGCGAGGAGTTCGGCATTATCCTACAGGGTCCGGTCGTCAGGCGGATGGCTATGGTGGCCGAGTCCGTACGTAAGGCCGTGGAGAAATCCAGCCTTCTGTTGCGTGATTCCAGCGGCAACGTGGTGGAGTCCGGTCTGCGCGTGACCATCAGCGTGGGGACGGCCCCCTTATGGGACGGCTGGTTTTCTTCGCTTCGGGCCAACTTGGTGGATGCTGCGGATAAGGCCCTGTACCGGGCCAAAAGCGAAGGCCGAAACCGCACGGTGGAATTTGTGCCCGGCAAGAACCCTTCGTACCGCACACCCGGCAATGAGCCGAAATAATCAGTTTCTTGCGGGGCAGACCGCGCCGGGCCGTCACCCATCTGGCACGGCTTCAATAAGAACCTCCATCACGCCCCCGCACATCATGCCGTCCTCCTCCGCGGAATTTGTCAAATCAATGGTTTTGACACAGTAACCCCCGTGGCGGATGACGTTACGCGCCTCCCCTATGACGCCGGCTTCGGCGCATCCGCCGCCTATGCTGCCGATGGAGCGTCCATCAAGGCAGATTGCCATTTTGGCGCCTGCCTCCCGGGGAGTGGACCCTTTTGTGGAAAGGACTGTGATCAGGGCGGCCTGCTCCTTTTCCCCGCCGGCCAACCATTCCAGAAGCTCCATGTCCGCGTGGGCTGCCCTTGTCCAAAGACTTTTTTCAGGCGTATCCCCCAGACCCAGACGTTTTTCCCGGATTATTTCCGCCGCGATGGACAGGGCGATTTCCTCCGGCGTCACGGCGCCCAGGGGAAGCCCAACTGGGGCATGCAGACGATCCACCCGCTCCGGCGCAAAGCCTTCTTCCAGCATCTGCCGGCGGACAATGGCCACCCGGCGCCTGGATCCGATCATCCCCACATAGTAAGGGAACTTCCCTTGAAGGACCTGGCGCAGGCATTCCAGATCGTGCCTGTGTCCCCGGGTTACAATGGCTACATAATCGCCGTCCCGGATGGTCAGGCGCCGGGGAGCGTTGTCAAAATAGTCGCAGATGATTTCCCGCGCTTCCGGAAAGCGCTGGGCATTGGCAAAGGACGGCCTGTCGTCAAACACGGTGACATCAAACTGGAGCATGGCGGCGATTTTCGCCAGAGGCACGGCGATATGGCCGCAACCGAAAATGATCAGGCGCGTCTTGGGCAGGAAGCGTTCCACCAGGGTCATCATGTTCTCATCCCTGGTAAGCCTGCCGTTTTGCGCTATTTCCGGAGGCAGACTTCCGGCATACGCGGTTTTATCCATTTTACCTGTACAGCACCTGGTGACCAGAAAAGCTTCTTTGCCCTGATACAGGCTGTGCAGAATCTGATGATAAACTGTATGGGCGGTCTGGAGATCCAGGATCAGGCGTTCCAGATTGTTCGGTTCTCCGGCAACGTGGTCTTCGGGGTAGAGCAGGGCTGACATATAAAAAACAGAGTCCAGAGACAGGGCCTGGGCGGCGCCTTGGGCGAAGCGTTCCAGAGCTGCGGCGGCCGGGGCGCTGATTTCCATGGATGCGCCGGCCAGAAGAGGGGCAAAGACTTCCGGAAGGCCGGCCAGAAAAAGAGCCTTTTCTCGCATCAGCCGGCGGTATGTATCCTGGCCGCCAGCGGGGGACAGGGCCAGAGCAGCCTCCTTTTCCCACCCGGCAACGCGCGCGGCGGCCTCTTCCAGGCGGGCAAGCACCAGGGCGTCGGTCCTGGCTGGAGAAGATGTCATGGTCGGGCCTCACTTATTCATGACATTGAGAAAGTCCGCATTGCTTCTGGAACCGCGCATTTTGTCCAGGAGGAATTCCATGCTATCGAGAGGTCCCATGGGGGCCAGAATTTTGCGCAGGATCCAGACTCTGTTAAGAGTTTCCTCAGGCATCAGGAGTTCTTCCTTGCGCGTGCCCGTGCGATTGATGTCAATGGCCGGAAATACGCGTTTGTCGGAAAGATGTCGATCCAGATAGATCTCCATGTTGCCCGTTCCCTTGAATTCCTCAAAAATCACTTCGTCCATGCGTGAACCGGTGTCAATGAGGGCGGTGGCGATTATGGTCAGGCTGCCGCCTTCTTCCAGGTTGCGGGCGGCGCCGAAAAATCGTTTGGGGCGTTGCAGGGCGTTGGCATCCAGTCCGCCGGTTAGAACCCGGCCAGAGGATGGGGTAACGGCGTTGTAGGCTCTGCCCAGCCGGGTGATGGAGTCCAGCAGAATCACAACATCGCGTTTGCGTTCCACCAGGCGCTTGGCCTTTTCCATAACCATTTCACAGACCTGCACATGGCGTTGCGGCGGCTCGTCAAAGGTGGAGGAGACTACTTCGGCATTATGCACCGTGCGTTCCATGTCGGTTACTTCCTCAGGGCGCTCGTCAATTAGCAGGACAATCAGATAGAGTTCAGGGTTGTTGGCGTTGATGGCATTGGCCATTGTCTGCAGGAGGATGGTCTTGCCGGTGCGGGGGGGGGCGACAATGAGGCCGCGCTGTCCGCACCCCACGGGAGCCATGAGGTCAATGACGCGGCCGGAAAGAGATTTTTCCCCATTTTCCATGCGTAGGTGCCTATTAGGATAGATGGGCGTGAGATTATCAAAGAGAACAAGGTTTTTAGCGTTGGCTGGGGGCTCAAAGCCGATTTCATTGACTTTGAGCAGGGCGAAATAGCGTTCCCCTTCCTTGGGGGGCCGGATCTGGCCTGAAACCACATCTCCCTTGCGCAGGGCGAAGCGGCGGATCTGTGAAGGAGAAACATAAATATCGTCAGGTCCGGGCATGTAACTACACAGAGGTGAGCGCAGAAATCCGAATCCATCAGGCAGAATCTCCAGAACGCCATCGCCGAAGATGGCACCGTTCTGGGAGGCACAATTCTGCAGCAGGGAAAAAATAAGTTCCTGCTTGCGCATGCCGCTGGCATTCTCAATTTCATACCCTTCCGCGAGGGTCATGAGATCCAGCATGCTTTGGGTTTTTAGCTCCGATAGATTCATTCCAGGTTCTTCCACAAGTAGGTCAGATGAGGTTTTCTTTTTCCGCATAATGTAAGGAAGATGACAGGTGTTTGGCTGGGATATGACTGGAAAACGTGGTCTATACCGCTAGAAAACGGCCCGCGCAAGGCAAAAGTCCTGGCGCGTCTGTATGAAGTGGTGAGAAATTCGGAAAATACAGGCGTAGGGAAGGGGAGGAGAGGGGAAATTCTCCCCCCGGCCAGATATCCTCTGGCGCAGGGCTACGCTCTTGAATTTCTCGACCTACCCTTTGGCGGGGCCGTACCTGAAGCAATTTCTTTTGGAAAATACTTGAACGTCCGTGCGGGCTGAGGTCCTTTATTAAGGAGTAAATGCAAGTCATGCGCACAGTCAAACGCTGTAACCAACGTGATCCAAAGAAAGTTCAAGATATAATTTCAATATTAAAACGATTGCAAGCGGACAAATATAAACCGGCGTGGTTAAAAGTTAAATAAATAGTGTTTTCAAGGATAAGGCATTGTATCTGTTCAGATATTTCTCATTTCCTGGGACGGGGTTTCTTTGATGAGAACATCAGCGTAGTATCCTTCGATTTCCGCCTTGATTTCTCTGGGCTCTCGGCCCAGAACATGGGAAAGCTCAGAGGTGATCAGGCTCATGGCCTGTTCCAGCAGTCGACGCTCGCCAAAGGACAATTCTTTTTCCCCGCTGATCAGGAGGAGCTCTTTCAGAACATGCCCCACATCCAGCAGAGAAGGGCTTTTAAGTCGTTCGGAATATTCTCTGTAGCGGCGGTTCCAGTTCTGCCCTCCGTAGCCGGCGCAGACGCCGCGTTCGCGCAGAGAGGCCAGAACCTGCCTCGCCTCGGTGGGTGTACACAGACCGCGCAGGCCGATATTTTTCGTGTTGCCCACAGGGAGCATGACCGTCACATTATTCGTGAAAATGCGGATAATATAAAATTCGACTTCCTGTCCACCAATTTGTTGATGTTCCAAGCGCTCTATGCGTCCGACTCCCTGAGCCGGGTAGACCACAAACTGATCAGGTAGGAACACGCATATTCTCCTTGAATCAGAGCGGCGATACGAAAAACAACGTGTTCGCAACCGGGAGCGTTGGGAACCGATCGCCGGACAGGCGAATAACCGCGTACAGGCAGAGGGAAGCAATGAAGATTGTGGACGGTACACTTAAATGTACGCTACCTGTTTTTTGCAAAGGAGTCCAGAGAAAAATTTCAGCAGGAGAGAGCAGCGATGCAAACGGGAAAGTCGCTCAGGCTGGCGCTCCGGACTTGGAAAAGGCGGCGCAGAAGGCTCTGGCCGCGTTCTCTCCCTGTTTCATATACAGAAGAATTCCTTCCACAGCCCCCGCAATAACGGCGTCCAGAAGCTCTTTCTCTTGGGGACGAAAACGGGAAAGCACATGTTCCATTCCCGGCCCGTTCTTGCCGATACCCAGGCGCAGGCGGTGAAATTCAGAGGAAGAGAGCATGCGCCGGATGGATTTCAGCCCGTTATGGCCCGCAAGACCTCCCCCTCTTTTCCAGCGGATGTGGCCTAAGGGCAGGTCCAGTTCATCATGAAGGACCAGGAGATCTTCCGGCGTCAAGCGATAATAGGAGCAAACGCGCTGGATGGCTTCTCCGCTGGCATTCATATAGGTTAGTGGGGCAGTGAGGAGCCAGTCCCCGCAGCCGGGGAAGGAGCAACGCCACAGCAGATATGGCTCTCCGGTCTGGGCGACCCGTCCTGCCTGTCCTTCCTTTTCCGCCAGAGCCAGGAGACTGTGTAGGACCATAAAGCCGAAGTTGTGCCGGGTGCCTTCATATTCCTTGCCGGGATTGCCCAGGCCCGCAATTAGACCACATACCCGCACATCCTTCTCCTGCGCAAGAGGCAAGACCCGGGAAGGATCAGGCCTCAGCCTCTTCCTCGCCTTCCTTGTCTCCACCCGGCGTTACAACCATGATCACCAGATAGTTATCATCGTATGAGGCCCTTACGCCCTCGGGCATGACCAGGTCGGCGACGCGGAGGCTATGGCCTACATCCAGGCCGGTAATGTCCGTCTGGATTTTTTGGGGCAGAGCGGTGGGTTTGCTGTACACCTCAATGTGTTCGCGGTAGATTTCCAAGGCGCCTCCCAGTTTGGTACCCTTGGCCGTGCCTGTAAACTCAAGGGGAACACGGACTTTCAGCTCCTTGTCCAAATCCACGCCGTAAAAATCCACATGCTGTAAACGGTTTTTTGTGGGGTAATACTCAGTATCCCAGATAAGACAAGGGTAAACGGTGGCTTCTCCATTCCCTTCCACCTTAAGATCAAAAACCGTTGTTCGCCCGGCAAGGACAATCAGCTTGGTCAGGGCGGCTTCTTCCACTTGCAGGGACAGGTTCACGCCGGCCGCGTTGTAGAAAACCGCCGGGGTGATGCCCCGGGCGCGCAGGCGGCGGTTGGCGTTTTTGCCGGTGGCGCCGCGGGTCCGGGCGGAAAGGGTGACACGTTCAGACATGGTTTCCTCCTTGCGATCCTCAGCCATGACAGGCGCCGTTGCTGAAGGAACCGCTACTGGGCGGTCGCTCTAGACAAAGAGCACACTGACGGAGGATTCGGTATGGATGTTGTGGATGGCCTTGGCCAGCAGGCCGGCCACGGAAAGGACCTTGACTTTGGAGCAGCGGAGACACTTTTCTCCACAGGGAATGGTGTCGGTGACAAAAATCTGTGAAAAGGGGGAATCATTCAGGCGTTCCATGGCCGGTCCGGAAAAAACCGGGTGAGTGGCGCAGGCCATGACTTCCTGCGCGCCGTTTTCCAAGAGCACATTTCCCGTGGCCACCAGGGTGCCAGCGGTATCAATCATGTCGTCTATGACAATGGCCGTCTTACCTTCAACATCGCCGATGACATGCATGGCCGTGGCCTGGTTGGGCCGATCCCGGCGCTTGTCGATGATGGCCAGGGATGCCCCCAGGCGCTTGGCATAGGACCGGGCGCGTTCCACGCCTCCGGAGTCTGGAGAGACAATAACCACATCCGAGGAAATTTGGCGGATGTGATCCAGCACCACGGGTTGCGCGAAAAGATTGTCCACGGGAACATTGAAAAAGCCTTGAATTTGCCCCGCATGGAGGTCAATGGTGACCAGGCGGTCCATGCCGGCGGCTTCCAGCAAGTCGGCTACCATTTTGGCGCTGATGGGCGTGCGCGGGCTGACCTTGCGATCCTGGCGGGCATAGCCGTAATAGGGAACCACGGCGGTGACCCTGGCGGCGCTTGCCCTTTTTAAGGCATCCAGCATCAGGGCCAACTGCATGATGTGGAAATTGACCGGAGCGCAGGTGGGCTGGATTACATAGACGTCATCGCCCCGGACGTTGTCTCCTATGTCAATGCGTATTTCCCCATCGCTAAAAGTATCGCAGATCGCGGGAGACAGGATACAGCCCAGGTGGCTGCAAATGGCCCAGGCAAGTTCCGGATTGGCCGTTCCTGTCAGGACTTTCAAATTGCCGTACATGTGCGTCCGTCCAGATAGTGTAAGGTACAAGAAGCGACATAACTACACCGTCGGCGCTGCTGCGGCAAAGTACAGTTCTGGCAGGGGCGGAAGGATTCGAACCCTCGAATGACGGGACCAAAACCCGTTGCCTTACCAACTTGGCTACGCCCCTGCGTCATAAGGCATGCGCATAGACGGCGAATCCGGCTGACCGCAGTTTTTCCGCAATGTTAGCTGCGGCATCGCCCTCCGGAAAAAGACCAAAGACGGACGCGCCGGTGCCGCTCATCCGGGCAACCGCCGCGCCGCCACGCAACAGCTCCACGCACAGCCTCTCCAGTTGGGGAAAGACCGGGAAAATAACCTGCTCAAAGTCGTTTCCATACAGCATGTCCTGAGCGAGGGGTGTAGTATCTTGCCAGCAGTTCCTTGTCAAGCAGCCGGAAGCGGGCTCCGGCCGCGCTGCGTCCAAAAGGGCGAAGGCCCAGGCTGTGGGAATATGTAGGTCCGGACATACCAAAATCAGACACATACCGGCAAAGGGGAAGGGAACTGGATCCAGAATTTCTCCAATTCCTTGCGCCAGGGCCGGACGATTCAGGAGAAAAAAAGGGACATCCGCCCCCACCTGAGCCCCCAGAGCCAGGAGTTCCTCGTCGGAAAGCCCGGCTCCTTCGTTGCGCACCGTCCATTCCCGCAGAAAACGCAGAAGACAGGCGGCATCGGAACTCCCTCCCCCGAGACCGGATCCTTGGGGGATTCCTTTATGCAGAGTAACGGAAAGGGAGGGGACTGGCTCAACGGCCCGCGCATAAAGGTCATAGGCCTTGGTAAGGGTGTTGTTTTCAGGGTGGATGCCGGGGATGGCGCACTGTACCCGCAGATGCCGCCTGGAGGAATGGAGACCGGAAACCGTGACTTCCAGCACGTCCCGAGGTTCGGGGAGAGGGAGGAACAGGGATTTCAAACTGTGGTAACCATCGGGCCGCTTGTGGCCGACTCGGAGAAATAGGTTGACCTTGCAGCCGCAGGCCAGCCGGAGGACAGAAAGCGGCGGTGTCATGTCTGCGGGGGATACAGGATTTCCAGAGTCAGGCTCTCGTTGGTATATACGCAGATTTCAGCGGCAACGCCCATGGAGGTTCGGACAATGGCTTCGGCGCTCAGTTGCGGCGCGTTGCGGACCAGAGCCCTTGCTGCGGCCAGGGCATAGGGACCGCCACTGCCGATGGCTGCAATGCCGTCGTCAGGCTCAATGACATCTCCTGTACCGGAGAGAACGAGAATTGTTGAGGCGTCCGCCACCAGCAGCATGGCTTCCAGGCGGCGCAGGTATTTGTCCTGCCGCCAGTCTTTGGCCATTTCCACCGCCGCCCGCACCAGGTTGCCGGAATGTTCCTCCAGCTTGGCCTCAAAGCGTTCAAAAAGAGTGAAGGCATCAGCTGTGGAGCCGGCAAAACCGGCCAGAATGCTTCCTTTATAGAGCCGGCGCACTTTTTTGGCATGATGCTTCATAATGACGGACTGGCCCATAGTGACTTGTCCATCTCCGGCCAGGGCTACGCTATGGTCTTTTCTGACACCCAGAATTGTGGTTCCGCGCATGTCCATTGGAAATTCCAGTGTTTATGATCTTATTCGGTTTCCAGATAAAAATTGCGGGAGGCAGTTTTTATCTGTCGGCTGTGGCTCAAATGAGATTCCGCCTCGCCTCTCGCAAGGCTTTGCCTTGCGGCGCTGCATCCTGTCGCCCATTCCTTTCCCAGGTCAGAAATTAGAGTATTTTACGCTTGAAATCCTTGCTTGTCGGCGAGCTTTGCTCGCCGACAAGCAACCATATAAAAGCGAAATTGGTCTAAATGGCTCACTCCGCATAAAAGATATATCTCTTGTTGGCAATGTTTAGTTGGTGGAGCAATAAACAGCGTTTCTCTTGACGGGCCAGAATTCATCTGTCTTGGAATTCAAGAGATCCTGGCAAAGGCCCAGCAACGGTATCCCAGGTAGTTGGTCAGCATGGTGAAGGGCAGAGACAAAAAATATGCTCCGGATCGGCCCCAGCCGATACTGAGAAAAAGATACAGCAGGATGATTCCTAGGGAAAGGCTGCCCAGGTTGACGGCGGCAAAGCGGATTAAGGATCCGGTTCCGGCGTTCCGCGCCTGGAAAGTCCAGCGGCGGTTAGCCAGATAGCTGAATAGGCAAGAGCCCATCCAGGAAAATGTCCTGGAGATATAGAGGGAAAAGAATAGGGACAGAGCCAGATAAAGGACATAATCCACCAGACAGTTGATCAGTCCCACAAGACTGAACTTTAGCAGCCGTCCGGCTTCCGGGGTTTTGTCCGAGCGGAGGAAGCTGGAGACTCCACGCGGCAGGTTGTGGCAGAAAGATGCAAAGAGGGATCGGCCGGTAGCCCGGCCGTCTTCCTCCGCCTGTCCTTTGTCCGGCTTCATGGGGTCTGGGCCTTCTTTCCGGAAAGAACCGGCGGCAGGGTTCTGCCTCTTCCCGCTTTGCAGGGCGGGGAGCGTTTTACACGGCCCTTCCCCGGGCGGGAGGATATTACGTCTCCGGGGGCAGGAGGAGCTGGCCGGCTCCGCGTTACCGAACGGCGAGCCCCTGCAGGCCAAAGGCCGGGGGGAATGCGTCCGGAAGGGCGGCGCTCCCCCTGCCCGCAGTATTCCCGGATAAGGTAGCGCGGGCGTTGCTTTATCTCGTAAAACATCTGCCGGACATAGAGCGTAAGCAGGCAGATGCTGCCCAGAATGGCCGCTCCGCTGATGAGATGCAGCAGGATGACAGTTGTAAAGCCGGTTACGGCTTGGCCGTGCAGTTTTGTCCACAGGGCTTCCACGCCCACAAACAAGGCGAAAAACCCGAACAGGCCGCCCAGGAGCCAAATGAGGGAAAGCGGCTTGGTGGAATAGGCGCTTAAGGAATCAAGGGCCAGTATTGTCCGGGACAATAGGGACCATTTGCTGCTCCCGTGGCTCCGATCCGCAGGGGGAAAGGGTACGGCAATGCGCTGAAAGCCGACCCATCTGCTCATGCCCCGAAAGAACATCCGGCGTTCCGGAAGAGTTTTCCAGGCATCCAGAACGGTCCTGTCCAGCAGTTTGAAGTCACTGGCATTGGTGATGTCAAAAGGTGAAAGGCGAGCGAAGATTCGGAAAAAGATTTTGACCAGGATCCGGAAGAGGGGAGATTCCTTCTGGCGGAATGATTTCTCCGCTTCCACAATATCCGCCTTGCCGGATTTCCAGAGATCCACCATGCGGGGAATCAGGGAAGGGGGATGCTGCAGATCGCTGTCTAAAGTAAGAACGGCCCGTCCTCTGGCCGCGTCCAGGCCCGCGGCCAGGGCCGCCTCCTTGCCGAAATTCCGGGAAAGTCGGAGGCAGCGCAGCCAGGGCCGTCCCGCAAAGGCCTGCCGCATGTGTTCCCAAGAATCGTCGGGGGAACCGTCATCCACAAGAATGACTTCAAAAGAAACATTCAGAGAGGCCAGGGATAGATACAGGGCTTCCAAAAAGGGGACAATTCCCTTTCCTTCGCAAAAAACTGGACTTACCACGGAAAGAACCGGATTCTTCCAAGAAGTCGCCTTGCGGCGGGAGAAGAGGGCCATAAGAGGTTACCAGAATTCCTGTCTGTCTTTATATTGGGAAATGAAACGCTCCAGGCGGGTCTTTTCCTCCGGTGTTTTCGCCGCATCTTTAATTTTTTGGAAAAACTGCTCGACCCGTTTTTTGTTGTTCTCGAACAGGGCGGCGTAGGCCATGTGGAGATTGGCGTTGAAAATCTGCCCGTCAGCCGCGTAGTAGTGAGCCAGCAGGGAGTGTACCTCGGCATCTTCCGGAACGGTTTGGAGTACCTCCAGGGTATAGTCAATGGCCTGCTTGTTGCTGCCTGCATCAGCGAGACAGCGGGCGTACAGAAAAAGAGCCATTGTGTCCTTGCGGTTCATGGCGACGGCCTGGCGCAGAAGGGCCACGCCCTTGTTTCTGTCGCCCTTGGTGTAATGAAAGCGGCCGGCTTCGCGGGCAATGAGCGCATCTTCCGGATCGCAAGCCACAGCGTCCTGGAAGGCTGCCGCGGCTTCGCCCACATTGTTCAGACGAGAGGAAAGGATGCCCTGGCCCATTAGGGCCATGCAGCGGTTCGGCGTCTGCAGATCGTCGGCAAATACCTTGGCGGCGGTCTGAGGGGTGCCGTAGCGAGCCCGTGTAAGGGTTTGCACCCGGAGGAAGCGGACGTCGTCGTCCTTTCTGTTTTGCACCTCGGCTGGAAGTTGGGCCATACGCGTGCCCATGTCCCGGACTCTGTCCATAACCCCCGGATGAGTGGAGAGATAGGTGGGTATGGAACTTCCCATCAACCACTGGCGGCGGCCTATGACCTCAAAAGCTCCCACCATGCCGCGCGGCGGATATCCGGCTTTGGTCAGGTAGGTCATGCCCAGTTGATCCGCCTCCGCTTCATCAGAGCGACTGTAGCTGAGCAAGGTTGCCTGTCCGGCGGCCATGGAGCCGGCCATGGCCGCTGTGCCTCCTTCGCCTCCGATAAAAGCGCCGGCCAGGGCGCCAAGCAGAGACAGAATGCTGACGACCTGGCTCTGTTCAATGCGCCGGGCGATGTGGCGCTGAGTTATGTGCGCCAGCTCGTGGGCAATGATGCCTGCCAGTTCGCTTTCATGCCGCACGGCCAGGATCAGGCCCGTGTGGACGAAAATATAGCCGCCGGGGCAGGCAAAGGCGTTGACGGCGTTGTGCCGGATGACATTGGTGTCAAAAAGATAGGGTTGCGGAGGGATGTTCTGGGTCAGTCTGTGTACAATGCCTGTGATATAGCTCACCACTTCGGGATCCTGCACAAGGGGCATACGGGTTTTCACCAGGACGCTGAATTTTCTGCCCAGTTCTTTTTCATCTTTCAGGGTAAATTCGCCGAAAATGGCTGCATGGGCCGGCGACAGAAAAATAAAGATAAGAAAAGAAAGGAAGAGTAGCGGCCCGCCAAGGTAGAGGAAAAGCCCGCGGGCCGTGGAATGCTCGTGGGCCGCAGTCATGTGGGCGGGAAGGAGAAACGGGCCTGGAACAATTGCGCTTTGAAATTGTTCTGGCGACAAAAAGGCGAAGCTCCGCTGTCCGCTCCTGGGGCGTAAGCGAAGCAGCGTTTCGCCGTTAAACGCCGGAGGCAGCGTTTCAAAATCAAAATGCTCTAGGCGATGTCCCATACGGCCCCTTCCGGGGTGTCGCGCACTTCAATGCCCAAGAGGGTCAAGCGCCGGCGGAGCGCATCCGCAGCGGCAAAGTCCCTGGCCGCCCGCGCGGCCTGCCGTTTTTGCATCAGGCCATCCACCTCGGTGAGATTTATGGAATGTCTTCCGGCCCGGCAGACCTTCAAATCATCCAAAAATTTCTGCGGGTCATTTCCGAGAATTCCTAAGACGCCATTCCAAACAGCGATCAGGGAGCGGATTTTTTCCAGAATTTCGCGGCATCCCGCGTTCCGGAGCAGAGCCTTGTCGTCCAGGATTTTGTTGGCCATATGCATGAGTCCGTTACAGTGGCCTATGGCTGCGGCGGTGTTCAGGTCGTCGTTCATGGCGTTGTTCCAGCCGCAGGCAAGGCGCTCGTATTCGTCCCGCAGCCCCGCGTGAGAGGAGCCGTCCCGGGGCGCAGGGCGGGTGCCCTCCTGCTGAAGCAGCAAAAGAGTTTCATACATCCGCTTGAGATTCTTTTCCGAGTCTTCCAGGGCTTCTTCCGTGAAATCAATGGGGCTGTGGTAATGGCGTCCCAGCAGAAAAAAACGCACAACCTCCGGCAGATAGCGCTTCAGCAGATCGCGGATGGTTTTGAAATTTCCCAGGCTTTTGGACATCTTCTGCGAATTTACCTGGACAAAACCATTGTGCAGCCAGAAACGGGCCAGGGTTTTTCCTGTGGCGGCTTCTGTCTGGGCTATTTCGTTTTCGTGGTGGGGGAAAACAAGATCCTGCCCTCCCCCGTGGATGTCCAGAGGCAAGGTGAGTTCACGCTCACTCATGACCGAACATTCAATGTGCCAACCAGGCCGGCCTGGACCCCAGGGGCTGTCCCAGAAGGGCTCTCCTGGTTTGGCGCTTTTCCAAAGCGCAAAATCCAAGGGATCCTCCTTTTCCTCGCCGGGCAGAATGCGGGCGCCGGCTCTCATCTCGTCTATATTCCTGCCGGAGAGCCTGCCGTAGCCCGAAAAGGCGCGGACCCTGAAATACACGTCCCCCGAAGAAACTGCATAGGCGAAGCCCTTATCCACCAAAGTCGCGCACAGGGCGATCATGTCCGGAATATAGTCCGTGGCCTTTGGTTCCACATCGGCGCGATGGACGCCCAGACGGTCCATGTCTTCATGAAAGGCCGCTATGAAGCGGGAGGCGACAGCCTCGCAGAGTAGATTGTCCGCCTTGGCCCGGGTGATTATTTTGTCGTCCACATCTGTGAAATTGCGGACAAAGGTTACTTCATATCCCAGGTGGCGCAGGTAACGGACCAGAACGTCAAAAACTATGGAGGAGCGGGCATGCCCGATATGGCAGTAGTCGTAGGCCGTGATGCCGCATGTGTACAAACTGACCTTGCCGGGAGTCCCAGGGACAAACTCTTCCTTTTTGCGGGACAGTGAGTTGTATAAGTACATGCGGACTCCGAATGGAAGGAACGGACGCTTTTGTATCTATCAGGCGGGATCGATGAGAGCAAGGCGGCGCTGATGCCGGCCTCCGGTAAAAGAAGCGGCCAGAAATGCGTCCACCAGGGTTCGGGCCAAGGGAGGGGCGCTCACCCGGGCCGCCAGACAAAGGATATTGGCATTGTTGTGCTGTCTGGCAGCTCGGGCCTGAAACTCATACGTACACAGGGCAGCCCGGATGCCCGGATGCCGGTTGGCGGCAATGGACATGCCTATGCCAGTGCCGCAGACGAGGATGCCCAAGGAGCCGGCGGCCAGAATCTCAAAGCAGGCTGCGTGAGCATACTCGGGGTAATCCACAGCGGCATCGGAACTGGGACCAAGATCCCTTACGGATTGTCCTTTATCCGTCAGGTGGGCGATGAGATCTTCTTTTAGGGCGAAACCGGCGTGATCCGAGGCGATGATCAGGGAAGACATGGTGTTCATGGCCTTTTTGAAAAAAGGATTTCTGTGTTCAGATCGCGGACACGGGTGTCCGGCGGCAGGGACAAGGCCAGTTGACGCGGGGAAAAGGGATCGGAAAGCCGGTGGAATTCCTTGACCACAATTAGGGCGGAGTATCTGCCGGCGTTTTCGATATGCAACCGGCGGGCCAGGAGAGGGGAATCTTCACCCGGTTCAAAGCGTATGCTCCAGCCGTCCGCGCGATCCTCGCGCCAGGCAAGGGGCTCGCCTGACGGAGAAAGCTCTAGAATTCCAGTTAGTCGCGCCAGGCTTAGGGGGAAGGCAAAGCTCTGCCCGGATGTGGCCTGCCCCAGCGGCGCAGCTTTGGGATCTTTGCCGGCATTAAGGAAAAGGACGCCGCAACGGCCAGTGAGCAGCAGGGCGAGATCCCGCAGCCTTAGAGGAATGGGGACGCCCAAGGCAGGCAGGGTGTCAGGCCCCTGCTTGTGGGCAAAGGCGGTTTGCTCTCCTGGGATATATGCCAGGAAAGATGCGTCGGTCTCGTGGATTTTGGCCACCACATTGCCGGCTCCGGCGATCAGATCCAGGCGCAGGGGCCAGGGCGCAGCCGGGCTGCCGTTGCCCCAGAGCAGGAAAGATGCGCGGTTGCTGCCGTCTGCATCAGTAAAACGCAGGGAGCCAGCCACCCTGAAAGGGCCGGTGTTGTTTTCCGCGGCGGCGGCCTTAGCCGTGAAGCTCCGCCAAACATCAGAGGCCTCGCGGTCTCTGTCAGCGACCCGGGGAAGCGAGCAGGCGGCAATCAGCAGGGACAGACTAATGAGAATGTATAGAAAAAATTTAGCAATCATAGTCGGGCATTAGATTTTTTCTTGACATTGCATACAACGAATTATTACACACAAGGTCCAGCCCTGTGGTCATTTAGAGCCTTTTTATTTGAAACGCGCCTGCGGAGCTTGACGGTGAAACGCAGCTTCGTCTGAGCCTGTAAGGGCGGGCCGGCGGCGCTTGGCGCTTTCTCCCCGCCAGAGCAATTTCAAAATGAAATTGCTCTAGGGAGGGGTGGCGAACTTGGCCAGCTTGGCGCGCAGAGCCTCCGCATTGTCCGGGTTGCGGCGCAGGGCTTCCTTATAGCCTCGGATGGCCTCCTTACGCTTGCCCAAGGCCAGGGCTATTTCTGCATAATGCTCCCAAATGGTCGCGTCGGCGCCTCCCAGAGACAGACAACGGCGGATGGCCGCCCAAGCTTCCTCATATCTGCCCAGGCGATACTGTACCCAGGCAAGGGAGTCAATAATATAATCCTCATCCGGCGACTCTTTCAGAGCTGCTAGTATCAGAGCCAGGGCTCTGTCCAGTTCTCTGTTTTCCTCAGCCAGAGTATAGCCTACATGGTTGAGGGCCCGGGCGTTGTCGGGATAGCGCCGGATAAGGCGTTCCATGGTGCCCAGGGCTTCAGCCTTTTTGCCGCCGCCATCCTGAACCTGTCCAAGGGCGAAGAGCAGATCCTCATCTTCCGGAAAGCGGACAAGACCTTCGGCCAGCAGGGCTTCGGCCGGCGTAGCCCCTTGCAGGCGCAGGCGGGCGTAGGCCTCCAGCATCCACAGAGATTTGACCTCCGGCCGGGCGGCACGCAAAGAGGAGGCGGAGGCCAGGGCTGCGGAAAAATCTTCAGCTTCCAGAAGGATGCGGATTTTTCGCAGCATGGCTTCCAGATACAGACGATGATTCGGTGGGATTTCCTCCAGAGGAGGGATGGCCTCTAGGATATTTGCAGCGGATGCCTGCAGGATGAAGGACCGGTGAAAAGCCAAATCTTCCGCCGCGGCGCCAAGCTTGCCAGCCTCCAGGAGGAGCCGCCAGGCGTCCGGGTTCCTGCCTGCTTCGCTGAAACAGAGGGCCGATCGCAACAGGAAGGCGGAAGAAGGAGGAGCCTGGCGAACAACCGCCATGGCCTCGTCCACTCTGTCCGATGCCAGAAGGAGCCGGATCATGTGCAGCCAGACCCCCATGTTGTCCGGCTCAAGGGCGGCCGCCCTGCGATAGGCGGACAGGGCTTCCTCATGCCTGTTGAGGCTTTCGCAGGCCAGCCCCAATTCCACCCAGGCTGGCGTAAAGTCTGGATTTTTTTGAAGATGCAGGTGCAGTTGCCTCTTGGCGGCGCCTGGCTTGTTTCTGGTGTTCAAGATGCGGGCGCGAAGGACGGCGGCGCGCGGATCCCTACGTTTGGCGGGGATGGAATCCAAGAGGGCGGAGGCTTTGGCAATGTTGTTCTTCTGGAGATAAAGGCGCGCTAGCTCCTGCCTGGCGGCAAAGTCGTCCTGAACATCGCCCACATGGCTTTCCAATACCCGGATGGCTTCCCGGACATTGCCGCTTCCGGACCAGGTTTCCGCAAGGATCAGGGTCAGGCATGGATCCCGGGGATGCAGGCGCAAGCCTTCCAAGGCGGCTTTGCGGGCGGAGTCAAGTTCCCCATAGGCTACCAGGAGGGTGGCGCTGTCCTGAAAAACCGGCAATTCCGGTTCCAGGCTCAAAAGACCGCGCAGGGCGGAACGGATGATCCGGACGTCGCCATCCCGCATGCCTTCGGAGAGAAGGAGATAGTAATAAAAAAACTCCGATTCCGGGCTTATGTCCAGTCCTGCAAGGCCGATTTGGGTCTGGATATCTTCCTGGCCCGGCTGCGGCGGGGCCGCGGGCGGAACGCAGCTCGGAAAAAGAGACGACAGCAGCATCAGGAGAGCGAGAAGTCCCCTTAGGACGGCGCTGGACCTATCTGAGGTTGAGAGGAGTAGGTCCGTAGGTACGGGGGGACAGGGCGCCTGTGTCACTGTTCTATCCAGTTGCGGGAAAAATCCTGGATTTTGCGGAAAAGATGGTCGCGGACTTTTTGCAGCAGACGGGTTTCTATCTGGCGGACCCTTTCCCTGGTGATGTGAAAATGTTCCCCTATTTCGCGTAGCGTGGCAGGTTCTTCAGACAGGAGACGGTTTTTAAGAATATAGATTTCTTTGTCGCTGAGGTCCGGCTCCAAGGATTGCAGTTTCTGCCGCACCATGCGGCTGATCTGGCTGTTGCCCAGAGTTTCCTCAATGCCGGGGCCCAGGGCGGGAAGATAGTCCATGCGGGTGGCCCCGCCCGTGTCTTCCTCGCTCACCGGGGTATCCAGGGACATGTCCGAGGCGTTCAGCCGCT
>JAISMK010000035.1 GCA_031276785.1 Desulfovibrio sp.
CCTCCGGGCGTCCGCGCGCATGTTCCTGAACCCGGCGACAATGCCCACGCCCAGAAAAATCATGGTCAGCCGGGGCGAGGTTTCCAGCCAGCGGTCCAGCAGATAGCCGATGCACACGCCCACGGCAACGCCGCTCACCATGTGCAGACCTACGGTGCCCGCCAGGAATATGGCCCTGCGGGTATCCCGGTCAAAATGTCGGAACGGTGACAACATGTTGTTTACGGCGCCGTATTTCTCCCGCTCCCTCTTTATGCGGGCAGCGCAGGCCGACTTGTAGCACCGGGGCAAGGAGGCGTCAATACAGGCGCGCGGCGGCGGCGCGGCCGCCTCCGCCTACCAGCCGGTTTCCAGGGGCGGCGCCAGCAGCAGCGCGAGATCCCGGCCTTGAATGTCCAGGGGCCGGGAGAACTCCAGGCCGAGGAAGGAACCGTCGTGCCAACTTATATGGGCCGCCAGATCATGCAGCAGCTTGTCCAGCGGCGCCTGAGCGGAGCGGATAATCAGTTCGGCATCCCCTTCCTCCAGCGTTGCTCCCTGCAAGGCCAGACGCAGGCCGTGGGTGGAGACATCCATGACCCGGGCTGTATAGGTCTGCTTGTTTTTCCTCTCAAAGGTGACCAGACAATGTGAATCCAAGGTGAAGCGATCCGCGCGGCGGCGGTCGGAGCCCATGGATTCCACCAGTTGCTTCAGTTGTCCGGACTGGAGGGACAGGTCCGAGACAAAGCGCCCGGACTCCGACATGTTTTGCGAGGTTTCACGCGCCATTTCGCTGATGTGGCGCATGGCCTCGCCGATTTCCGCTCCGGAACGGGAATGTTCCGCAGTGGCCTCGGAAATAAAGCGCACCTCGCCCACCGCGTGTTCGGCTATGTCCACAATGCTGGTCAGGCTTTTCCCCGACTGTTCCGCGAAATCCGTGGCCGTGCGCGTCAGCAGGACAGTCTCGTCGGTCAGGGATTTGTTGGCGTTGACTTCCGCGTGCAAGGTGGAAATGGATTTGTTCACATCCTCGGTGGCGTGCATGGTCTTCTCCGCCAGCTTGCGCACCTCGTCGGCGACAACGGCAAAGCCGCGCCCGGATTCCCCTGCCCGGGCCGCCTCAATGGCCGCGTTCAGGGCCAGGAGGTTGGTCTGATCGGCAATGTCCTTGATCAGTTCCACAATATTGTTGATGCCCTCGGCCTGGACCGCAAGGGAACGCATCCCCTCGGCCGTCCGGTCGGCGCACATACCCACCTTCTTTATACACTCCACCGTTTCGCCGACAATGCGCCGGCCTCCTTCCGCCTCGGTCTTGGTGGCCTGCGTGTTGTCCGTAGTCTGCTCCGCCTTGGAGGCCAGCATCTCCAGAGCGGCGACCATGGCGGCAATCCTGTCCATGATCTGGGCGGAGGCCTGTTCCTGCGACTGGGCGGAAGCGGAGGTCTTCTTCAACTGGCCCATAAGCTGCTGGAAATCATGCTCCTGCTGCCCGGAAATATCGTGGGCGGTCTTGACCGAGGCGGTAATCCGCTCGTTCAGGGCCAGGATTCTGTCCTGCTGCTCCCGGATTTCCGTCTCATCCACGAGCATCATACAGGCCCCCAACAGATGGCCGTCCATATCCCACAACGGAGCGACCGTGATGCGCAGAAATTTCTTCTCGCCCCGGGCGTTGGTTCTGGCCACGGGCTGGTTGATCAGCGGCCGCCTGCTGTTCAGCGCCTGATCCAGCGGCGTTTTGCTCGCGGCGCTGCCGTTGAAAAATTCGCCCGAGGGGGTGCCGTAAAAATTGTCCGGCTTGCCTCCATGTCCCCAGAAATCAAGCATTTCCGGGTTCAGGTAGGTAAGCTTGCCGCCGGAATCCACCACCGCGAAGGGGAGAACAAGGCCCTTCAAAATGCTCTGGGCAAAACCCAGGCGCTCCTTCAACTGGCTCACCATGGCGGCAAAATCCCGGCCCAGCCGCCCCACTTCGTCCGAACGCCGGATATCAATATCCACATTAAATTCGCCCTGGGCGACGCGATCCGCCTGGGCGGCAAGGTGCAAAATGGGTTTCGCCACGCTGCCGGCGAACAGCCTGCCCAGAAGGAGAGAAATGATGACCAGGACCAGGGTGATGAGGATCAGATGGATAAAGGTGGCGTCGCTGCCTTCATGGACTGCGCTTTCATCAATGACGCCGATGAAGCGCCAGTTATTGAAGCCCTGGAACGTGGTGACCACGCGGGAAACACCGGCCACTTCCCGGACAACGGACGCGCCGGAGGCAAGGGCAAGGGCGTCTTCCAGCCCGGGGATTTTGCCTTCCGGGATCCGGGTCATCTCGCTGTCCTTGAACTGGGGCGAGGCCAGGATCACGCCCGTGTCCTCCACCAGAATCACCCGGCCGCTCCGGCCGATGCGGATTTCGCCGACTATATCCCTGACGGTTTGCAGGCTGACATTGATATAGCAGGCCCCTACGACCGCTCCCGAAGGACCCAGAATTTTGGAGACGGTGGGCAGCGCCGGGGTTGACGCAGTGGCGGCCTTGTAGAAGCTGCCGAAGGCTTCTCTGCCGGACGCGGCCAGTGCCGTTTTATACCAGCCCCGCGTCCGGGGATCGTATCCCTTCGGCCGCATTGAGGTGGGCGAACCGAGGAAGCCGCCGTCCGCGAGGCCGACGCCGACGCCGAAGAAAAGGGGGTTGGCCCGGGAGATTTCTTCCAGGCGCCTGTCCAGGGCGGCGGCCTGGGGAGTCATGGCCGCGCGGGAGGGCATAGCTTCCTGCCTGGTCTCCACATAAACGGGCAACTGGCCCAGGGATTGACGCACTTCCGGAAGATCGGCGATATAGCGCGCCTGATGCGAGGTCATGACAAAAAGGAGTTCAATTTGCTTATTGGCGCGCTCCATCTGGGCCAAAACGGAAGCTTCGTGATCCTTCATGCCCATCTGGCGCTCCTGCCAGCCGGCAACCAGCATAATCACGCAGGGGCCGCTAAAGGCAACCAGGGAAAAGATCAACAGAAGCTTGAAACGCAGGGACATAACCGCACCTCTTGTCGCATGGCGCGCCGGACCACTCCGGCGCGGGTGGAAAGAAGTCCAGAAAACCTCAACGCCAACGGCCATAAAGCCGCGTAGTTCATCCTGTGCGCTGTCCTGCGGGATGTCAAGGCATTTTCCACGGCCGGCCGGCAAAAACACCCGGATCCGGGCGGGGCTTGACGCCGGCGGCGTTTTGCTCTATTACCGGGCGCGACAAGTATTTCCCGCTTTTCGCCGCGGCGGGAGTACATTCTTCTTGCGATCCGGGAAGACAGCGCGTTTTATTTTAAAATTGCTCTGGCGTCCGCACTTGCTGCCGCCCGGCGCAAGGACTAAGCGCAATTTATTTGCGCTGTTAAGCGCCGGATCGGACGTGGGTCAGAGGAAGCCAGACGTATAATATAAAAGTTAAAGCGCTCCAGAGGCCGTTGCAAATTCTTTGCGGGAATTTTGAGGGGATCCACACATTCTGGGCCATCGTTCAACTGGCAGGACAACGGATTCTGACTCCGTCAATCAAGGTTCGAATCCTTGTGGCCCAGCCAGAAACCGCCTCCCTCTCCGGGGGAAGGCCGGCGGGTTATTTCATTTTTCATTCCAATTCAAGGATATCATGGCGAAAAAGACTCTGGACCGGGAAGCAGCCTGGGAACTCCTGCGCGCCCACAACAAAAACGCCTTTCATCTGCGCCATGCCGAGATCGTGGAAGGGGTGATGATTTGGTTCGCCGACTCTCTGGGCTACGGGGAGGACAAGGACTTCTGGGGCGTGGTCGGCCTGCTTCACGATATTGATTTCGAAGAGTTTCCGCAGGAGCACTGCCGCAAGGCCCCTGAGATTCTGCGTCCGGCCGGGGCCGGAGAGGAGGCCATCCGGGCGGTGTGCAGCCACGGTTACGCCCTTACCACGGACATAGCCCCGGAACACGAGATGGAAAAAGTTCTCTACGCCGTGGATGAATTAACCGGCCTCATCGGCGCGGTGGCCCTGATGCGGCCCTCCAGAAGCGTCCTGGATCTGGAGCTGAAATCCGTGAAAAAAAAATACAAAAACGCCGGCTTCGCGGCCGGCTGTTCCCGCCAGGTCATTGAGCGGGGAGCGGCCATGCTCGGCTGGGAGCTGGACGACCTGATTTCCCGAACCATCCTGGCCATGCGGTCTCTGGAAGAAAGAGCGCGCGCGGCGCCGCTCTAGGGCATTTTACGTTTGAAATGCCTGCTTGCAGGCGGGTAAAGCCCGCCTGCAAGCATTTCGCGGCAAGGATTTGCAAGCACATCCTTGCGGAGCGGTTTAAATTTTTCAAAGTTAAACCGCTCCAAGCCGGAGAAAGCCGGACCTGTAATATAATAGCGCCGACGATTTCAAAGTGGAATCGCCCTTCTTTAAGGAGAGGCATGGACGGATACGCGGTCCTGTTCGACATCGGCAATACGAACATCAAGGTCGGCCTGTGCCGCGGGGAGAGCCTCGCGGTTTCCTATGTCCTGCCCAGCGACGAACGGCAGACGGGGGACAGCCTGGGGCTGACCCTGCTGGATATCATCCGACACCACGGCCTGAGCCCCCAGGCGGTGGAGGACTGTATCGGATCCTCGGTGGCCCCGCCCGTCTGCGCCCAGGTGCGGGCGGCCTGCGAGCGCTATCTGGGGCGGCCCCTGCTCCTGACTCCGGAAGATATGCCCATCCCTCTGGAAAACCGCTACCCCCTAAAGCATGAGGTGGGGGCGGACCGGCTGGTGGGAGCCTTTGCCGCCCGCAGGCTGTTCCCGGAGGCCGCGTCCCTCATCTCCGTGGATTTCGGCACGGCCACAACCTTTGACTGCGTGCAGGGCAATGCCTATCTGGGCGGACTAATCGGGCCGGGAGTACTCTCCTCGGCTTCAGCCCTGGCGGCGCGCACAGCCAAACTGCCCCGCATCAGCCTGGAGGTGGAAAGCTCGGAGCTGAAACCCGCCTGTTCCACTGTGACCAGCTTGAATCACGGTTTCGTCTTCGGTTTCGCGGCCATGGCCGAAGGTCTTACCGCCCGCCTGCGCCGCTGTCTGCCGGAACCGGTGCTGGTGGTGGGAACCGGCGGTTTAGTGCGCACCCTGGCCAAAGTCACGGATTGTTTTGATGTTGTTCGCCCGGATCTCCTGCTGGACGGCCTGCTTTTGCTGTTGGCCGAGAGGAAAAAGGCGGCTTCCCCGGGGACGACAAACTGGCGGCAGACGGATCTGCCGCAAAGGAGCGGATTATGAGCACCATCGTATCGGTTTGGGCCAGGGAAATACTGGACTCGCGCGGCAACCCCACAGTGGAGGTGGAAGTGGGGCTGGAGTCCGGCCAGGTGGGCCGCGCCGCCGTGCCTTCCGGAGCCTCCACCGGGAGCCGCGAAGCCCTGGAACTGCGGGATAAGGACAGCAGGCGCTACAACGGCAAAGGCGTTTCCAAGGCGGTGGAACACGTCAACGGCGAGATCGCCGAAACGGTGGTGGGACTGGATGCCTTGAAACAGGTGGAAGTGGATACCTCCCTCATTGACCTGGACGGCACGGACAACAAGGCGCGCCTGGGAGCCAACGCCATTCTGGGGGTTTCCCTGGCGGCGGCCAGGGCCGCCGCCGCCCACCTGGGACTGCCTCTGTTCCAGTATCTGGGCGGCGTGAACGCCAAGCTTCTGCCCGTGCCCCTGATGAACATCATCAACGGCGGAGTCCACGCCCCCAACAATCTGGACATCCAGGAATTCATGATCCTGCCTCTGGGAGCGGAAAATTTTTCCGACGCCCTGCGCATGGGAGCGGAAACCTTCCACGCCCTCCGCGCCCTTCTGGCTGCCGACGGCCATGTGACCAGCGTGGGGGACGAGGGGGGATTCGCCCCCAACCTGAAAAGCCACGACGAAGCCTTCCGCTACATCCTGCGGGCCATTGAGGAGGCCGGCTTCGTCCCCGGCCGGGACATCTCCCTGGGCATTGACGCCGCCGCCTCGGAGTTCTTCGCGGAGGGGAAATACCACCTCAAAGGCGAGGGCAAAACCCTGTCCGCGGCGGAAATGGTGGACTATCTTTCCGCCTTTGCCGCCAAGTACCCCCTGATCTCCATCGAAGACGGCCTGGCTGAGGGCGACTGGGCCGGCTGGCGCCGGCTGACCGACGCTCTGGGCGACCGGGTGCAGCTTGTGGGCGACGACATCTTCGTCACCAACCCGGACCTGCTGGCCCAGGGAATTGAGGAGAATGTGGGCAATTCCATCCTGATCAAGCTCAACCAGATCGGCACTCTGACCGAAACCCTGGACACCATTGAACTGGCCCGCCAGAACGGCTACACAACCATTGTCTCCCACCGTTCGGGAGAAACGGAGGACGCCTTTATCGCCGATCTGGCTGTGGGGACCAGCGCCGGACAGATCAAGAGCGGCTCCCTCAGCCGCAGCGACAGGCTGGCCAAATACAACCAACTGCTGCGCATAGAGGAGGCGCTGGAGGACAGCGCCGTTTTTTACGGGCCGGTTATGGCCGGGCACTACGGCCTGGAGGAGGAGGGAGAGGGGTAGGGCGCGGCGAAAGGCGGACCTTTCTGAAAAAGGCCGGCTATTTGCCGGTCGCGGTCAGCGCGTCCAGGGCGGCCCTGGCTTCGGGCACGCCCCTGGCCGCGGCCTGGTCGAACAGATCCTTGGCCCTGGCCAGATCCTTGGGCCGGCCGCCGGAGCCTTCCATGTAGGCTCGGCCGAGTTCAAAGGTGGCCAGGGGATGGCCCAGGGCGGAGGCTTCCGCGAAGCTGCCGACGGCGCCCGGCAAATCCTTGGGCCCGCCCTGGCCATTTTTCTGGAGCAGGCCCAGGCCGTAGAGGGCGTCGGGATTCCGGGCCGCGGCGGCCTGGGACCAGAGTTCGCGGACTTTGGCGAAATCCGGGTCGCCCAGGCTCCCCTTGAAGTAAAGCAGGCCCAGATTGAACTGGGACAGGTGATTCCCGGCGGCCGCTGATTTTTTCCACCAGGATTCCGCTACCTTGAAGTCCCTTGGCTGTCCCGCGCCGCGGGCGGCCATAAGGCCCAGAACAAAGGCGGCCATGGGTTCATTTTTATCCGCCAGGGGCTTGAGAATTTTTCTAGTCTTGTCGAAATTCCCGGCGGCATAGGCCTCGGATGCCTGCTGCAGGGCATCCCTAGTTTTTTCGTCCGGATTATAGGGGTCCGCGGACAGCGCCGGGGCGGCGCACAACAAGACAAAAAGAAGGCCGTACAGGGCGGCGCGGGCACAACGAAACATGATTCAGGCTCCTTCCCGAAGGCCGCCTCCCGGCGGGGCGGGGCGCCAGCGCCGGAGAAATGACGGATTCCATCCACAACGCTTTTTTATAGACCCTCTTTGCAGGCGGGGCAATCCCTTTCCGCCGTGTCTTTCCCGCCGGATGTTCCCCGCTTTGAAAAAGTTGGACCGCTCCGCAAGGATTTGCCTGCAAATCCTTGCGGAGCAGTCCAGCTTTTCAAAGTTAAACTGCTCTAAAGCGAAACCGCTCTAAAATCAAAATGAGGATGCCATGGAATATTTTGATCCGGCGGAAACCTGGAGCCGCGACGCCCTGCTCCACGCCCAGAGCGTGCGCCTGCGCGCCACCCTGGACCGCGCCCTGCGCTCGCCGTTTTACAGTCGGCGTCTGAAGGGCATGGACCCGGCGGAAATCGCCGGCGCGGAGGACATAGCCAAGCTGCCCTTCACCACCAAGGACGACGTGCGCGCGGCCTATCCCTGGGATATGGCGGCGGTTCCCCTGGAAGAACTGGTGCGGCTGCACGTTTCCAGCGGCACCACCGGCGTGCCCGTGGCCGTGTACCACACCCGGGACGATGTGGAGACCTGGGCTTCCCTGATGGCCCGTTGCATGTACATGGTAGGCATCCGCAAAAACGACGTCTTTCAGAATATCGCCGGTTACGGCCTGTTCACGGGCGGGCTGGGCATCCACTACGGGGCCGAGCGCCTGGGCTGCCTGACCATTCCCGCCGGCACCGGCAATACGCGGCGCCAGCTCAAGCTCCTGCGGGACATGAGGGTGGCGGCCATCCACATAATCCCCTCCTATGCCCTGTACCTGGGCGCCATGCTCATGGATGAGGGCGTGGATCCACGATCCCTGCCTGTGCGCATCGCCCTCATCGGAGCGGAACCGCATACGGAGGAAATTCGCCAGCGCATCGAATACCTGCTGGGGGTCAAGGCCTACAATTCCTATGGCCTCTCGGAGATGAACGGCCCGGGCGTGGCCTTTGAATGCCTGGCCCAGAACGGCCTGCATGTCTGGGAGGACGCTTACATCGCCGAAATCGTCGATCCGGAGAGCGGCCGGCCTGTGGCCGAAGGGGAGACGGGGGAACTGGTCATGACCACCCTCATCCGGCGCGGCATGCCTCTGCTGCGCTACCGGACCCGCGACCTGACCCGCTTTCTGCCCGGCGCCTGCGCCTGCGGGCGCCGCCACCGCCGCATTGACCGCATCCTGGGCCGGGTGGACGACATGTTCATCATTAAGGGCTGCAACATCTATCCCCTGCAAATCGAACACATCCTCATGAGTTTCCCCGAAGTGGGGGGAACCTACCTGATCATTCTGGAGCAGGCGGACAACATGGATCAGATCCGCATCCAGGTGGAGATCCGGGAGGAATATTTCATTGAGGACATGCGCGCCTTGCAGGGCTTGCAGCGCAAAATCGCGGCCCGCATCCGGGACGAGATCCTGGTTACGCCCAAGATTGACCTGGTGGAGCCCAAAAGCCTGCCCAGGGCCGAAGGCAAGGCCAGACGCGTGGAAGACAGACGCTTAATATTGAAGTAATACGCTGTGACATTTAAAATTAAGGATCAAGCTACAGCGCGCCATGATTTCCCTGCTGGAACTGACCCTGCCGGAGCTGACCCGGTTCTGCACGGAAGAACTGGGCCAGTCCGCCTACCGCGCCCGCCAGATCTGGCAGTGGATCTGGCGCAAACGCGCCCGCTCCTTCGCGGAAATGAGCGATCTTTCCCTGGCCCTGCGGGAACGGCTCGCGGCCGTGGCCGCTCTGGACCGCCCCAGTGTGGCGGCCAGGGAGGAAAGCCGCGACGGCACGGTGAAATTCCTCCTGCGCCTGGCGGATGGCGAGCAGGTGGAAACCGTTCTCATCCCTTCCTTTTCCCAGGACGGAAGGCCCCGCCTGACCCTGTGCCTCTCCTGCCAGGTGGGCTGCGCCATGGGCTGCACCTTCTGCGGCACGGGAGCCATGGGTTTCAGCCGCAACATGAGCTGCGGGGAAATCCTGTCCCAGGTGCTGCTGGCCCGCGACTTTCTGGGGGACAGCCCGCACCGGCCCCTGCTGCGCAACCTTGTGTTCATGGGCATGGGAGAGCCCCTGCTCAATCTTACCCAAGTTCTGCGCAGTCTGGAAATCCTGAACAGCGACTCCGGGCTGGCCTTTTCCCACCGCCGGATCACCGTTTCCACCTGCGGCCTGCCCCAGGGGCTTGAGGAATTGGGAGCCAGCGGCCGCGCCTACCTGGCCGTTTCCCTGCACGCCCCCAGCCAGGAACTGCGGGCCGCCCTCATGCCCCGCGCCGCGGCCTGGCCCCTGGCGGATCTTCTTCAGGCGCTGCGCTCCTATCCCCTGAAGGCACGTGAACGGCTGACCTTCGCCTACCTCCTTCTGGGCGGGGTCAACGACACTCCGGAACATGCCCGGAGCCTGGCCCGCATCCTCACCCCCCTACGGGGAAAGCTGAACCTCATCGTCTACAACCAAGTCCCCGGCTCCGCCTACCGCGCCCCCCTGCCGGAGGACGTTCTGGCCTTTGAGGAAATCCTCTGGGGCAGTAAGATTACAACCGTGCTGCGCAAGAGCATGGGCGCCGACATCTCCGCCGCCTGCGGCCAGTTGAGGGCGCGCCTGGCTGCGGCGGCGAAAATGTGATTTCGCCTTACCTCTCGAAATACTTCGCATTTCGGCACGACATCCTGCCCTCGCATGCCAATTCCAGGTCAAAAATTAAAGCATTTTTAACCTGGAATTAGAGCAGTTCAACTTTTCAAAGTTAAAAAGCTCTAAAATAATATATTTGAAATAATTGTATATAAAATCGGCCGAGGCTGGCGGAGTATTCATACAATTTTGTCGTAAATCCTTTCATCTAAACAACATTTTTGTCCTTTTTTACTGAAGCGCCGCCGTTCCGCGGACCGCCGCCGGGCGGCTTGCGCCCGGGATTCAGGCGCGAATTCCGGGGCCTTTTAAGCCGGAAGGGCCTGATTTATTTGATCCGGAATTGAAGCCGCCGGGCGCGGGGACGAAGATCCGGGAGTTTATGGCACATATTTTGCTTTATTCATTCCAATCCGGTTTTCCCGACCACGGGAGCGCCGGACAGCCTTCGCGCTGTTTCCCGTTCGGCTGTGTGCCGCGATGGAATGGCACTCCCGTTGCCAGGTACCTCCGCAAGCCTAAGCCGGGGGGTTTCCGCTGAATCCGGTTCCCTGCGTGCCTCCCTCGCGAACCGGTCGGACGCCGGCGGAAAGCCGCAGTCTGTTGTGGCGCACAGCAGAGCGGGAAACGGCGCGAAACCTCTCCTTCCCGGCCTTGACAGGCCGCCTCCCGGCACTCGTCAACAATCCCCTCCCCGCATTAGAGCAGTTTAACTTTGAAAAGTTGGACTGCTCTAAAGTGAAAGAATTCCTATCGGAAGAGTCCTTACGCGGATTTTATCCGCCGGTCGCGGCATCGCTCCTGCCAAGGCAGGCGGCGTAAAAAAATTCCAGCAGAGGAGAGTCGGAAGGCGTTTGAAATTCGCGGATCAGAGTGGCGCTGGCATGGCGGGAAAGGAAGGCGGCGATTTGATCCTCGTTTTCCGCCTTGTTCAGGGTGCAGGTGAGGTAGATGACGCGCCCGCCAGGGAGCAGGCGATCCCAGGCGGCCTCCAGCAGAGCGCGCTGCAGGGCGGCCAGCCGGCTGATGCGTTCCGCTGTGAGGCGCAGGCGGATTTCCGGATGCCGGGCCAGAGTGCCGAGGCCGGAGCAGGGGACATCCAGCAGGACAGCGCCGAAGCGGGAAGGAAGGGAAGCGGAGGAACCGCCGGGCGCCGCCGCGCCGCCGGGCGCCTCCTGGGCGGCAAGCGGCAGGAGGCGGGGCAGGGGCGGGGCAGGGACCAGACGCCGGTATTCGGGGGCCAGGGCGCGCAGGCGGCGCCCGGCGGGGTCTGTGGCCAGGGCGACGGGAAGGCCCACTTCCAGCAGGGCCATGGTTTTCCCGCCCCGTCCGGCGCAGGCGTCCCAGAGCGGCCCGGGCCAGGAAGAGGGCTCCAGGGACAAAAGGGCCTGGTAGGAGGCGGCGGATTGCCGGGAGGCCCTGCCCTCGGCCAGGAGCCGCCCGGCCTGTACGGGCAGGCTGCCGGGAAAGGCCAGGGCCGCCTCGCCCACGCGCAGGGGACGGGCTTCCGGCGGGCCTTGGGCCTGAAGGCCGCGCAGGGTGTCCACCCAGTCGGGGAAACGGCGGTTAAGGCGTAATCCTGAAGGAGGGCGGCCGGAGGACGCGGCCAGATAGCGGAGCAGAGCTTCCTGGCCGTATTGTTCCCTCCAGAGGCGGACAATCCAGGAGGGCAGGGCGTGGCGCCGGGCCAGAGCCTCTTCGTCTCCGGCGCCGGGAGGGAGGGGAGAGCCGCTGGGCGGGGGCGGATCTTCTCCGGCGCCGCGGCGCCGGGCCAGGGAGCGGAGTACGGCGTTGGCCACGCCGGCCAGGTCGCGGCCGAAACGATTGCGGATATGCGTAACCGCCCAGTGTACGGTGGCGTGGGGAGGAACGCGCAGGCGGCCCAGCTCATAGCAGGACAGGATCAGAGTCAGGCGCATCTCCGGGGGCAGCTTGTCCGGGTTGTCCAGCAGGGCGAAAACCTCGTCCCGCAGGCTTCCGTAAGCCCGCAGGACGCCGTAAGCCAGTTCGGTGCAGAGGCGCCGGTCCGTGGGGGACATTTCCCCGGAGTCCAGGCCGCGGCTCAGGGCGCTCTGGGAATTTTCATCCCCGCGCAGCACAGCGTGGATCGCGCGCAGGGCCGCTGCGCGGGGGTCATGGCCCGCCTTGCAGGCCAGACCGGGAAGGTTTTGCCGGGTCATGGGGCCGCGGCCCGGGGAGCGGCGCCGGGCGCCGTACCCGGCGGGAGCGGGGTCGGCAAGGCGGCAAAGCGTTCCAGAAGGGAGGCCATAAGATCCAGATCCACAGTGGTGTTGCGGCAGGGGCCTTCAGGGCGCTGGTTGAGGATGCCGAACACAGGCAGGGGGTGGGTATCCCGAATGCCGGACGTCAGATCCCGTTCGCAGGCCACGGCCAGGATGAGGCCGGGCTTGGCCTCCACCACGATGCGCCGGGCAATGCTGCCTCCTGTGGCAATGGCCAGGCCGACCCCGTATCTGTCGCGCAGGGCCAGGATCCCGCTCAGAGGGCAGCGCCCGCAACGCCTGCAGGCGTCCACGCTGTAGCTGAGGCGGACGAGACAGTCCGCGCGCTGAATGCAATGGGGCAGAAGGATGAGAATGCGCTCCGGCGGCAGGCGCTCGTGCCGTCCCAGGGTCAGGTGGTTGTTGACCTTGATGAAGGAGCGGCGGACTTCGTCGCGTTTGACGCCAAAGAGAAAGGCCAGGGCTTCCATGAGGGGCAGGAGCAGGGCTACGGTCAGGCCGCGCGCCCGTTGCGACCCCCAGACCGGGCGGCCGAAGGAGATTTGCAGCGCCAGGCTGACGGACCCCCAGGCGATGGCCATAATGGCCGCCACCAGGAGGATGCCGGTAATATACGGCACTGAGGGATGGATATTGCCGAAGCCCACCACAGGGACGATCCAGCCCAGCAGCAGCAGCAGGCAGAGGAGCAGAGAGGTGCCCGCGGCCAGGCCGATGAAAAGGCGTTTGCCCGGAATGCTGTCCGCCGGGAAGCCGGGGGGGGAAGGTTCGTCCGGGACGGTCATGGAGCCTCCTTAAGAATGTTCCCGGGCCGCAGAAAGAGGGCGTCGGGAAAGTCCTTGAGGTAGCCGTTGAAAAAGGCTCGGCCGGACATGGTCTTTCCGCCGGCGGGCCGCAGGGCGGGAAAGGCGTAGCAGCCGTCGCCGCAGCGCATCAGCAGGGCCTCTCCCCTGGTTCCGGCAATGGAGCCGGGCTCCTGCCGGGGGCCCGGCTCTCCCGGCAGCGGGCCGCTTTCCGGGTAGAGTCCGGGCATGGCGGCCACGGCCAGATCCCGCTGTCCGGAGCGGCGCAGGGCCAGAAGCAGGCCGGGCCACGGGGTCAGGCCCCGGGCCAGGGCATGCAGGGAGTAAGCCGGAAGGGCGGGATCCCCACGGCCGTCTTCCCTGGCCAGTTTCGGGGCGAGGGTGGCCCGTTCCTCTTCCTGGGCTATGGGGCGCAGGGAGCCGGCGGCCAGCCTGTCCAGGGCGTCCAGCAGGAGGGAGCCTCCTTCGTCGGCCAGCTCCTGGATCAGATCCCCGGCGGTATCGTTGATGCCGACGCCTACAGCCCGCTGCAGCAGAACAGGGCCGGAATCCAGGTCCGCCTCCATGCGCATGATGGTGACGCCGGTGCAGGTCTCGGCGTTCATGACGGCCCGCTGGATGGGGGCGGCCCCCCGGTAGCGGGGCAGCAGGGAGGCATGGACGTTGACCGGCATCAGGGAGGGGATGTCCAGCACCCGCTGGGGCAGGATCAGGCCGTAGGCGGCCACCAGCAGCAGGTCCGGGGCCAGGGAGGCCAGTTCCCGGCAGGCCGCGTCCCCTTCGGCGCAGGGCCGGAAATGCCGGGGCTGCTTGACCGGCAGGCCGCGTTCCAGGGCCAGGGCCTTCACCGGCGGGGCCTGGAGGCGGTTTCCCCTGCCGGCCGGACGGTCCGGCCGGGTGTAGACAGCCGCCACCCGCAGGAGGGGAGACTGGAGCAGGCGCTCCAGAATGCGGGCGGCGAACTCCGGAGTCCCCATGAAGACTGCCCGCAAGGGAGGCGCCTTTCCGGCGGAGAGGAGAGGAAACACGGCTATTTTTTCTCTTTTTTGCGGATCCGGCGGTCATACAGGGCGCGTTTCAGACGGCTGACGCGGTCGATGAAAAGGGTTCCCTCCAGGTGGTCGTATTCATGCTGGGCGCAGACGGCCAGTGTGCCCTCGGCCTCGAAGCGCCGGACTTCGCCTTCCAGGTTCAGGGCTTCCACCAGGACCCGGCTGGGACGGCACACCTGGGCGCGGAAATCCGGCACCGAAAGACAGCCTTCGTCGGACTCCTTCTCCGGCCCCAGAGGGGTGAGGACGGGATTGATCAGAACCATAAGATCCCCGCGGACCTCCGGCCCGGAAATATCCATAACCACCAGACGCAAAGGGACGCCCACCTGCGGGGCGGCAAGGCCGATGCCGTCTCTGGCGTACATGGTTTCCGCCATGTCGTCCGCCAGGGAGCGGATGAGCGGGGTGATTTCCGTCACCGGGCCGGAAACGCGCTTGAGCCGGGGATCGGGGTAGCGCAGAACTGGGAGTATCATGGCGGAGTTGCGTCTTTTTAGAGCATTTTTCGCTTGAAATGCTTGCTTGACGGCGGGCAAAGCCCGCCTGCAAGCATTTCGCGGCAAGGATTTGCGAGCAAATCCTTGCAGAGCAGTCCAACTTTTAAAAGTTAAACTGCTCTAGCTGGGGCGGATGCCCGTCCCCCGGGCGCGGTCCAAACGGAATAAATCAGCGTTTCCCTAGGGCCGGAGGAACCTCAGCAGGGGGTCGTCTTTGGAAAGCAGGAGTCTTGTGTTTTTGGTCAGGGCCTTGCGGTACAGATCCAGGCTTTTGGCGAATTCGTAAAACACCGGGGAGGAGGCGATGGCCTCGCTGAAGATGCGCATGGCCTCCGCCTCGGCCTCGCCCCGGATGAGCAGGCTTTTGCGGGAGGCCTCGGCCAGGATGATATCCCGATCCCGTTCCGCCTCCGAACGGATGCGCCGGTTTTCCGATTCTCCTTCATAGCGGTATTTGTTGGCCATTTTTTTACGCTCGGCGTTCATGCGGTCAAAGATGGCGGTTCTGTTGGGCAAATCCGTGCGCTTGATGCGCACGTCGATAATCGTTACCCCGTATACCGCCGCCTGGAGGCGCGACTTGGTCAGCACTTCCTCCATGATCTCCTTGCGTTTGGTATAGACGACCTCTTTCAGTTCCTTGCTGCCTATGGCCGCGCGCAACTGGGAATACACGATGGCGCGCAGGCGTTCCGTGGCCACGCTTTCAGTGCGCAGGGTACGCACGAAGGTCAGGGGATCCGTGATCCGCCAGCAGGCGTAGTTGTCGATTTCAAAAGTTTTGAGGTCCGAGGTCAGGCTGTAGGTTTTGGGAATGATAAAAAACTGGATGCGCTTTTCCAGCAGGACCACGCGCTGGAGGAAGGGGAGCTTGAAATGCAGCCCTGGCTCGCGGACGGGCAGGGTGGGCTCTCCCAGTTGCAGCACCAGGCCGCGCTGGGTTTCCTGAACATAAAAGAGGCACTGGGAGGCCAGCACGATGACCAGGAAGGCCACGGCGCCCAGAACGAGGGGGGGGCGTTTCACCGGGCCGCCTCCTTGCTCTTTCCGGCGCCTGCTTCCCTGGCGGGGACGGGAGCGGCCGCCGCCTTGTCCAGATTCAGCAGGGGCAGAACGCCCGAGGCGTCCGGGGAGATGATGATTTTTTCCAGCCCGGCGGAGGAGAAGATTTCCTCCATGGCATCCAGGTACAGCCGCTTGCGGGTGCTGTCGGGATTTTTGCCGAATTCCGCGGCCATAGCCAGAAAGCGCCCGGTTTCTCCCCTGGCCTTTTCCTGCATCTGGCTGGCATAGGCCGTGGCCGCGTTGATCATGCCGCGGGCCGTGCCGTTGGCCACAGGCACAATTTCATTGCGGTAGGCTTCGGCCTGATTGATGAAGCGCACCTTGTCCTCGCGGGCGCTGGCCACATCCTTGAAGGCTTCTTCCACATCCGCCGGGGGCTGCACGTCCAGAAGCTGGACCGTGTGGATGCGCACGCCCATATCATAGGGCTGGAGAATTTCCTCCAGGGTGCCCAAGGCGCCGATCTGCACTTCGGCGCGTCCAGAGGTGAGGATTTCGTCAATATTGCTGCGGCCCACCACCTCGCGCATGGCCGCCTCGGCCGCCCCGGTCAGAATGACTTCGGGATCGCGGGCGTTGAACTGGTACTTGCGGGCATCGGCAATGGTATATTGGACGTTGAACTGCATGTGGACGATATTTTCATCGCCGGTGAACATGCTGGATTCTTCCACCTTGGTCTGGCTGGCCTTGCGGGCGTTTTCCGCGGAAATGCCCACCTCTATGGAGCGCAGGCGCTCCGTATTGACGATAATGCTGGCCTCCAGAGGGAAGGGCAGATGGTAGTGCGGCCCGTCCGTCACCTCCCGGACAAATTTGCCGAAGCGGGTGATCAGCCCCTTTTCTCCGGGGTTGACAATAAAAATGCCGGAGGCTAGCCAGACCAGAAGGCACAGGCCGGCCGCCACGCCGGCGGGGAACCCGCCTTTGAAATTTTTGGGCAGGAATTTGTCGGGCCGCAGGTTGCCGAAGGGATTCCCCCCTCTCCCCTGAGGCGTAGAGGGCTGCCGCTGCTTTTTTTCCTGTAATTTTTCCCAGTCCCAGTTCATAGTCCGTTTTCTATAGAGGACAGAGCAAAAATGGTCAAGGTGCTTTCCGCGCCGCCTTCCCGGCCGTTTTTCCAGGCGGGCGGGGCGGGATGAGGCTCCTGCCCGCCCGGAGCGGTCCGGCGGCGGAGGAAACCAGGGGCCGGCGTTTCCTTCGCCTGGCGCTGGCCTGCTGCCTGCTGGCCTGCGCCGTCTGGGGGATGGGGCTCAACGGCGAGCGCCAGGGGCGGTTCCGGGGGGAGGGCGGCTCTGTGGATGACGCCGGATTTTTGTCCCCTGAACAGGAGGAAAGCGTGCGCGAATATTGCGCCAGATTTTTTAAGGCTTACGGCGTCGCCCTGCGGATCCAGATCCGCAACGGACCTCCCGACGACTCCCGGGCGCGGGCCGGGGGGCAGGTTTTTCTGGGCCTGAACCTCAAGGACAGCCGGGTTCTCCTGTATGCTCCGCCCCTGGTGCGGGTCGCTCTGGGGGAAGAGTTCATCCTGAGCCTGAGCAGGGACCATTTTCCCCCCTATTTCGCCCGGGGCGACTGGGCGGAAGGTCTAGCCGGGGCCTTGAGCCTGCTGGCCGTCCGTCTGGACGCGACCCTTCTTAAGGGGGAAAAAGCCCCATGATCCGTACGCCTGCCGCCGTCGCCATCCACACGGACGGCTCCTGCCTGGGCAATCCCGGCCCTGGAGGCTGGGCCGCGCGTCTGGCCTTCGGCTCTTCCGTCCGCTTTCTGTCCGGCGGTTTCGCCCGGACCACCAACAACCGCATGGAACTGTACGCGGCGATCATGAGCCTGGAGGCCCTGACCCGTTCCTGCCCGGTCCTGCTGTATACCGATTCCCGCTACCTCCACGATGCCGTGGTCAAGGGCTGGCTTGCGGCCTGGCGGAAAAACGGCTGGAAGCGGGCGGACAAAAAGGGCGTTCTGAACAAGGATCTCTGGGAACGCCTCGCCCGCCAGCTTGCCCGGCATTCCGTCAGCCTGCGCTGGGTGGCCGGGCATTCCGGCCAGCGGGAAAACGAGGCCGTGGACGCCCTGGCCCGGCAAGCCGCCGCCCTGCCCGCCCTGCCCGCGGATGCCGGCTTTGAGGAATAGATCCTGTGGATCCATACCTGCTTGCGGATATGCTGCTTCTGCCTCTGGCCCGGCTGATTCTGGCCATGTCTCTGGGGCTGCTGCTGGCCTGTATGCTGGATGCCCTGCGCTGGACCAGCCTGGTGGCGGGGCTGGTCCGGCCCCTGGCGCGCCTGGGGCGCCTGGGCGAGGCCGCCGGAGCCTCCTTTGCCCTGGCCTTTTTCTCTCCCTCGGCCGCCAACGCCCTCCTGGCCGAAGCCCACGCCAGGGGAGCCATAAGCCGCAGGGAGGTGATCCTGGCCAATATATTCAACAGTTCCCCATCCTATCTGGTACACCTGCCCTCGGTTTTTTCCCTGCTTTTCGCCTTTTTGGGGTTCCAGGCCCTTACCTATGTGGGACTGACCTTTCTGGCCGCCTCTCTGCGCACCCTGGGCACCCTGGCGGCGGCGCGCCTGCTCCTTCCCCCCGTGGAGGGGGCGGCCGCCCCGGCCCGGGCCGGCCCGGAACGAGAGAAGGAGCCGTTTGCCGGCATCCTGCGCCGCTTCCGCAAACGGCTTTTCCGCCTCCTGACCTGCACCGTGCCCCTGTACTGCGCCGTCTTCGCCATGCAGCAGGCCGGGTGGTTCAAGGCGGCCCAGGCATTTATGGCGGAAAATTCCTCCTTCCTGGCCTTTCTGGATCCGGCGGCTCTGGGCATCGCGGCCCTTGGGCTGTCGGGAGAAATGAATCTGGCCCTCTCGGCGGCCGCCCCGCTGCTGGAGTCCGGTTTCCTGAGCCATCAGGAGGTGATTCTGGCCCTGCTGGCGGGCAACATTCTTTCCTCGCCCATGCGCGCTTTCCGCCACCAGTTTCCGGCCTACGCCGGGTATTTCCGGCCCCGGCTGGCCGCTCTGCTGGTGGGGATCAGCCAGGCCTGCCGCATGGCCAGCCTGACCCTGGCCGCGGCTCTGTATTATTTTTGCGGGGATTTCCCATGAGAGAGGCCGCGCTGGTTGCTTGTAAGCAGGAAGGATTTTGTGTAGTAGACGATATTCCTGTGCGGAAAAGGAGCGCTCCCCATGAGTAGTATAAAAATTTCTGCGGCCGCCCGGGGCGGCAGGCCTCTGGCGTCTCTGCCGGTCCTGATCTGTTTTGTTCTGGGTCTGTCCGCCTGCGTCTCCGGGCTAGGAGGCGCGGGCAAGGACGCGGCTCCGGATATGGGCGGTTCCGTAAAGCGCGTGGCCTACGGAGTTTCCCTTCAGGTGCCTGAGGACTGGCAGGTGGGCCCCAGCCTGGAGCCGGACGGCGCCAGCAGGGAGGATCTGGAGGCCCGCGTCAGAAGCGGCCAGCCCGTGATGATCCTCGGCATTTCCCGCCCGGCGGAGCAGCCCCGGCAGGTGGATGCCCTGATTAAGGTCTATGTGGCGGACAGCGCCCGGTTTTTCCCTCCCTTGCAGGAGGTGGCCACCCGTTCCCAGGAGGAATTGGACAAGCTGGCGGCGACCCTCATGCGCCAACGCAACGAAGCCTCCGTTAAAAAGACGGGCAAGCCCGATACTCTGGAAATGCGCTTCACCCGGGAAACGGTGGACGGCCTTTCCACCCTTCTGTACCGGGGGCTGGGAGAAGGGCCGGACGGCAAGGTCCGCTTTCAGTTCTGGTATGTGTATCTGGTAAACGGCATGGGCATTGCCGTGGACGCCATGGGCGATGCCGGCAGCCCGGGCATGGATTCCCTGCTGGAGGCAGTGGTCCGCTCCCTGCGGGTGCAGGCCGACGCCCCGTAGGCCGGTGCCTTGCCCTGGCGCGTTACCCGTCCTGCAGGCTCAGGTGCAGCAGAGGGAAGGGGTTCCCCTGTCCGTCCAGAGCGGACCGCCCGACAACCACGAAGCCCATGCGCTGATAGAAGGCGAAGGCCTGGGGGTTGTGGGCGTTGACATCCACGCGGGTGACTCCGTTGTCCACAGCGTGCCGCAAAAGCAGGCGGCCGACCCCCTGCCGTCTTTTTTCCGGACGAACAAACAGCATGTGCAGCATTTCCCCGGCAACTCCGGCAAAGCCGACCGGGACGGAGTTTTCCTCCACGTTCAGGGCCAGATGCAGCACAACGCTTTCCAGAGCTTCCCGCACCAGGGGGCAGAGGGCTTCAATATGCCGCTGTCCGAGAAAGGTATGGGTTGCCCGCACGGAATTTTCCCAGATATCCATCAGGGTATCCGCAGTGGCGGAGTCCAGCGCGGAGAGGGTCTTCACAATATACATTCCGCCTGTTCTCCCGCGTTGCCCGCGCCGCCCCTTCCGGTTTTTGGGAAGAGCCGCGGCTTGGTGGATATGGATCAGGAGTATGGCTTGCCCGCGCCGCCGGAGTATTTTGATTGACGCCCGGGGATGGACAGCGTATAAGGCTTCACGCGCGCCAGTAGCCCAGCTGGATAGAGCAACAGGCTACGAACCTGTAGGTCGGGAGTTCGAATCTCTCCTGGCGCGCCAGTAATATCAAGTCATTATCCTCAAAAAGAAGATAGCGCCCCCCCACCCCCGTGCGATCGGGTTGCGATCAATCCCCGCAAAGAAGCAAGCGCCCCCGGGCATAGACCGGGGGCGCTTTTGTGCTTGAATGTTGGCCTCGGCCTACGTTCCCACATATTGGTATGCAGTATCATCGGCGATGAGGC
>JAISMK010000151.1 GCA_031276785.1 Desulfovibrio sp.
CCATCTCCTTCAATGGAGGGGCATGCGGCCCCAAGGCAAGTTCAGCCGTGCGCCGCGCCCGCAGGAGGGGGCTGGTCCAGACGGCGTTCACCGGATGGAGAGCGAAAAAAGGCCGCCAAGCCAGGGCTTCCGCCTCTCCTTCCGGAGTCAGGGGCGGATCCGACTGTCCCAGCAGGATGCCGGGAAGGCCGGCCCGGCCGTGGCGCATCAGGTAAAGAAAGGATTCCGGCATTGGGAGCCTAGGGCTTCTTTGCGGCCTTGTACCATTTTGAATACCCTTGGGCAACGAAAATCCGGCCGTCTCCTTGACTTCCTGCCATGGGATAGTAAAAAGATTCTGCATATCCGTTGAAAAACTAAGGGAGCGGTGATTCACCGATTGCCGCGTAAATCAGAAAACATCGGCCCCAAGGCTACCGCGCCCCGAAGGTGTAAGCGCAATTTATTGGCGGCGTTAAGCGCCGGAGCGGGCGTGGGCCAGGGAATCAGACATGTAATATAAAAGTTAAAGTGCTTTGAAGCAGAATTACTCCAAGGCAAGGAGGGCGGCATGAGTATTCCGGTTATTGTAACAGGTGCAGGCGGAAGGATGGGTTCCGCTCTGGTCCGTCTGGTGCGGGAGGCTCCGGATCTTACCCTGGCCGGAGTAACGGAGCGGCCGGAACGCCTGGAGGAAGTGGCCTCCCTGGCCTGGGCCTCTTCGGAGGCGGAGGAGCTTCTGGCCGTTATTCCCAAGGCGCTCATTCTGGACTTCACCACGCCGGAGGCCAGCTTGGCCACCGCCGAGAAGGCGGCGGCCCACGGAGCCTGCCAGGTCATCGGCAGCACGGGACTGTCCGGGGAGCATAAAAGGGAGCTTGCCCATCTGGCGGAAAAAACGCCCCTTTTCTGGTCTCCCAACATGAGCGTGGGCATTGCCGCCCTGGCGGCAGTTCTGCCGGATCTGGTCCGTCTGCTGGGGGACGGTTTTGATATGGAGGTACAGGAGATCCACCATGCCCGTAAAAAAGACGCCCCTAGCGGCACAGCCCTGCGCCTGGCGGAGATCCTGGCCGGAGCCAGGGGATGGGATCTGGACGCCTCCGCCCGCTATCACCGCCAGGGGATCACCGGCGAGCGCCCTTCGCCGGAAATCGGCATTCAGAGCCTGCGCGGCGGAGATGTGGCTGGCGTGCACACAGTATATTTTCTTGGAAGCGGCGAACGCCTGGAACTGACCCATCAGGCTCAGTCGCGGGACAACTTCGCCGCCGGCGCCCTGCGGGCCGGGCGCTGGCTGTACGACCGGGCTCCCGGCAGGCTTTACGGCATGGAGGATATGCTTCGTCCATAGGAGTCATACAGTTCCAGCAAGGCATTTGAAGAAGTCCACAAAGTTGCGCCCTATCTGGCGGAATTCGGCAAACTGACAACCCTGTGGGTCAAATCAAAAAATAGTCGTCTGGGACAAAATTTCCCCTGAACAATAAATTACGGCAACATGCGACATACACGACAGCGGGCGAAAGTCCGCCGCCGGAATTCTCTCCCTATGATTACAGTCAAGAATCTTGAAAAGCATTACGGCGGCGTCCCGGTTCTGCGCGACCTGTCCTTCTCGATCGAGGAAGGGGAGATTTTCGGAATCGTGGGCAACTCGGGCGCGGGCAAGTCGACGCTTCTACGCTGTTTCAACGGCCTGGAACGGTACCAGGGCGGCAGCGTCACGGTGATGGGCAAGGAAGTGGCGGCCCTGAACGAGGCGGGGCTGAAAGCCCTCCGCCGGGACATAGGCATGATTTTCCAGAATTTCGGCCTCATGGGTCGGAAAAACGTGTTCGAGAACGTGGCCTTTCCGTTGCGGATATGGGAAACGCCTCCGCAATCCTTTCGTGAGTTCCTAGCCCGGCTGCAATTCTGGCGCGCTCCGTCAAAAGAAGTTACGGACAGGGTTATGGAATTCCTCGAACTCATGGGCCTTGCGGACAAACATTTTGAGCGGGTGCAAAGCCTCTCCGGCGGTCAGAAGCAACGCGTCGGCATAGCCCGGGCTCTGGCGCTCTATCCCAAAATCCTGCTGTGCGACGAAGCTACCTCCGCCCTGGACCCGAACACCACCATGGATATTCTGAGCCTGCTCCAGAGCATCAATTCCCGTCTGAAGCTCACCATGGTCGTGGTCACTCACCAGATGGAGGTGGTCAAACGCATCTGCCACCGGCTACTGCTCCTGGACAAGGGCATCGCCCAATGTCTTGGCAAAACCGAGGAGCTGTTCATATCCTCCACGGAATGCCTGAAAAAATTTATGGAAGATGATTACACGCTTATCGCGACCGGCACGAACATCCGCCTGATGTTCATGTCCCCAAGGGAAATTTCCCAGGACGCGGTCATCACAACCATGGCCCGCGACCTGGACATCAGCTTCTCCATCGTGGGCGGCAAACTAGAGCGCTATCTCGACGATGTGCTGGGTTTTTTGATAATCAACGTGCCGGACGAGCATCTGGATGTGGTGTTCTGCTATATGAAAGAGAAGAATCTGCACTGGGAGGTGCTTGGCAATGGCCGAGATAATGTTGGACGCCCTCGCTGAAACACTGTTGATGGTGTCCTGCTCCACGCTGTTTTCCGCCGCGGGCGGATTCGGGCTTTCCATACTCCTCATCATGACCGGCCCCCACGGGTTGCGCCCGAACCCCAGAGTGTACACTGTCCTGGACATTGTCGTGAATCTGGTGCGATCCTTCCCGTTCATGATCTTGATGATAGCCCTGATCCCCTTTACCCGGCTCGTCGCTGGCGTGGCCTACGGCAGCGGGGCCGCCATCGTGCCGCTGACCGTGGCGGCCATCCCTTTTATGGCGCGGCTCATTGAAGGCAGCCTTCTGGAAGTCGATCCCGGAGTTGTTGAGGCCGCCCGCTCCTTTGGCGCCTCCGACAGGCAGATCCTTTTCAGGGTAATGGTCAAGGAAGCGCTGCCGTCCATAGTCCTGAACGTGGCCATACTGGCCATTACGCTCCTGGGCTATTCCGCCATGGCTGGCGCCATCGGCGGCGGCGGCCTCGGCGCCCTGGCCTATAACGAAGGCTATATACGGTTCAAGGCGGATATCATGTTCTGTTCGGTCGCCGTGCTGATCCTTGTGGTGCAATGCATCCAGAGCGGCGGCAACCATCTGTACAAAAAACTGCGCTGAGGCGCGCAAATATAAAGGGAATGCACCATGAAACGTATCCTCCTGGCTCTTGCCGTTGTCGCCTGCCTCACGGGGAACGCCGTTGCGGCGGAAAAGCTCACTGTCGGGGTCACTCCCTTCCCACACAAGGACATCATGCTGATCGTCAAGGATTTGCTGGCCAAGGAAGGCATTGACCTGACCATCAGGGAGTTCTCGGACTATGTGCAGCCCAATCTGGCCCTCGCGGACAAGGAGCTGGACGCCAATTTCTTCCAACATATCCCCTATCTTGAAAACATGAACATGGAAAAACGGCTGAATCTCGTATGGGTCGCCAAGGTGCACATTGAACCGCTCGGCCTGTATTCCAAAGAAATCAAAGGCATGGACGAACTCAAAAAAGGCGACACTGTGGCCGTTCCCAACGATCCCACCAACGAGGCCAGGGCTCTGCGCCTCCTGGAAAAGCACGGCATCATCACAGTGAAGGCCGGCGAGCTGGTCACGGCCCGGGATATCACGGACAACCCCAGGGGGCTGAAGTTCGTTGAACTGGAAGCCGCGCAGCTCCCCCGGATCCTCCAGGACATGCGCGCCGCCGTCATAAACACCAACTTCGCGTCCGAGGCGGGCCTCATCCCCTCCCGGGACGCCATCATCATTGAAGGCAAGGATTCGCCCTACGCCAACGTGGTCGTCGTGCGCAAGGACGAGGCGAATAGCCCGACCATCAAGGCGCTGGTCAAGGCATCCAACTCCCCGGAAGTGAAAGCCTACATCGAACAGAACCTGATTCCCAAAGGAATTTTGCCCGCCTTTTAGAGCATTTTACGCTTGAAATGCTTGCTTAACGGCGGGCAAAGCCCGCCTACAAGCATTTCGCGGCAAGGATTTGCGAGCAAATCCTTGCAGAGCAGTCCAAACGGAATAAATCAGCGTTTCCCCCAAAAAATCTAGTTGTTTAGCCCCTTTGAGTGCTGGCATATACTACTCTGACCTCAGGAGGGAATCAGGCGAGGTTCAGCCGCAGGAGTATTTCCCCTTCAAGAGTCAGCACTGAAAAGGAGCCGTACTCCAGCCAGCCCCAGGAAGCGTGATGTCCTTCCTTGGGCAGGGCAGGGGAGCCGGGATTGCCCAGATGGACGCCCTGAGGGGAGGTACAGGCCAGGGGGATGTGGGTATGTCCGCTGAGGAATAGATCTCCCCCGGCCAGGGGAGGTAAGGCCGTAGGGGAATGGAGATGTCCGTGGGAGGCGCAGACGCGTAGTCCGTCGAGCAGAATCCAGGCCGGATCCGCGGCCAGAGGGAAGGGCAGGACCATTGCATCCACATTGCTGTCGCAGTTGCCCCGCACAGCCAGAATTCGCCCTGCCAGGGGTGTGAGAATTTCCGCTGCCAGGGGCGGATCGTAGCCTGCCGGAAAAGGGTTGCGCGGGCCGTGGTACAGGATGTCCCCAAGGCAGAGCAGGTAATCCGGACTCCGCTCCCGCGCAAGTTCGGCAATGCGGCGCGCCGCCGTGGCCGAACCGTGGAGATCGGAAAAGACAAGCAGCTTCACAGGGAGCCTTCCTCGCACTCCCAGCGGTCTTGGGGAATGGCCTCTTCCAAAAGCAGCACGGGGATGTCGTCCTCCACAGGATATACCAGTCGGCAGGCGCGGCAGGACAGGCCGCACAGGGTCTCCCCCCGGCGGAGGGGCAGGAGATCGCCCCGGCATTTAGGGCAGGCGAGGATGCGCAGAAGTTCACTGTCCATGGCGCGTTCACATGGTCCTTTTGTCGGCCTTCCTTCCTGAAAAAGGCCGAATTATATGCCAGTATACCCGGATCGGCCGCGTCCCGCAAGGCATGGGATTCGGGCAGCAGGAGATCTGGATTTTTGTCTGGAAACAGGATAGGGCATTGCCTGTGGAAACGCCAGGCGGAAGGGGAGGCGATCCGTGCCTGGGGAAGAGATGTTTTCATGCCCGGATGGTGGAATTGGCAGACACAAAGGACTTAAAATCCTTTGGCAGCAATAGCCGTGCGGGTTCGATCCCCGCTCCGGGCACCAGAGAATCGGATCAAGATTCCAGAGCAATTTCACAAGAAACTTGCTCTGGCGGCTGAAGTTGACGCCGGCAGGCCAGGATTTGCCCACGAATCCTGACAGAGCATTCCAGCGCGAGCGCTCTTAACCGTACCGCAAAATCTGGCGCGTCGCGGGCACGGCTCCTTGCCTCAGGGGCAAATTTTTGTTTAAGGAAACGCTGATTTATTCCGTTTGGACTGCGTGCCCGTCCTTTTTGCGGAGGGGCAGGACGGAAGAGTTCAGCCCCTCCGCAAAAAGAACTCGCGCCTTGCCAAACGAAAAAACTCAGCGTTTCCGAAGTCCATTTAACCAGTGCTTCCTTAAACATCTTCCCCTGAAAGATCTTCTGGAACGGGAATGATTGTCGGACTTGGCATTGACTTGGTGGAAACAGCGCGTATCCGCCATGCCTTGGATCGCTTTGCGGACCGGTTCTGTTCCCGCCTGCTGCATCCGGACGAAGCCGCCTTGCTTTCCTCCAGGCAGGCGGCGCGGCTGACGGAATGGGTTTCCGGCCGTTTCGCCGCCAAGGAAGCCGCCCTCAAGGCCTTAGGCACAGGTCTGGCAGCCGGAATAAACTTGCATGACATCCGCATTCTTCCCGATGCTCTGGGCCGTCCCCTGCTTTATCTGCACGGCCCCGCCAGGAAACGGATGGAACTGCTCGGCGCGGCCGGAGCCCTCCTTTCCCTGACGCACACCGCGACCACGGCGGCCGCCGTGGTCATTCTGGAAAACCGGCTATGACAACGCCCCTGCCTCTCTTTCTCCCCCTGCCCACGCCGGAAGAAATGGCCCGCCGCGACTCCCTGGCGGAAAGTTTTTTCGGCCTGCCGGCAGCCGTCCTCATGGAGAACGCCGGCCGGGAGGCCTTTGCCCTGTTGCGGGAACAGGCCTGGCTGAACAAAAACAACCTTGTCCTGGTGGTTATGGGCGGGGGCAATAACGGCGGAGACGGCGCAGTCCTGGCCCGCTATCTGCACGATGCCGGCCATGCGGTCCTGGTCCGGCATACCCGGCCACTGCGGAGGCTCAGCGGCGCGGCCCGCCTGCATGCCCTGGCCGCCCTGCGGGCCGGAGTGCCCTTTCTCCTCCTGCGTTCAGGGCCATTGCTGCCCCCTGGTTCAATGCCTCCCGCCGTCATCGTGGACGCCCTTCTGGGAACAGGACTACGCGAGCCTCTGCGCGACAAAGAATTGGCTCTGGTGCGGGCTGTAAACGCCTGGCGGGAGACGTCCTTCCTCTATGCCCTGGATATTCCATCCGGGCTGAACGGCCTTTCCGGCAGGCCCGAGCCTGAGGCCGTACGCGCCCATCTGACCGTCACCTTCGCTACGGGCAAACCCGGTCTTTTTCAGCCGGAAGCCGCCGCTCACACTGGCGAAGTGCGGATCCGGTCCATCGGCATGCCCGCCGCCCTTGAAAGCCTCGTCCCAGCCTCCTGGCGACTGCTTGCTCCAGGCCCCGATGCCCGGTTTTATCCAAACCCTGTTCAGCACAAGGGCCAGGCCGGCAAAATACTTATTATCGGCGGCAGCCCAGGCATGTCCGGCGCTCCGGTATTGGCCGCCCTGGGCGCCCTCCGCGCCGGGGCCGGGCTGGTCCACGCGGCCTGTCCCGCCGGTCTGGAAGGAGAAGTACGCTCCATCCTCCCGGAGATTCTGACCCATCCCATAGGACGCGGCCGCCAGTGGGATGAGCGGGCGGGGAAAGAGCTCTGCGCCCTGGTGAAACGCCTTTCCCCGGGCGCTCTGGTTCTAGGTCCGGGCCTGGGACGCGATCCCCGGGTCCGCGACCTCGTCCAGGCCGTTCTGGAACCTGAGGACCGCTGTCCCGCCGTTCTGGACGCCGATGCTCTGCATTGCTTCCGCCTGACCCCCCAGGCTTGCGGCGGCGGGGCTCTGCCCGCAGATCTGCTCCGTCCTCAGGATATCCTGACTCCGCACCCTGGGGAAATGGCCGCCCTGGCCGGCCTGGAAAATGCCGCCAGTGTCCAGAAGGACAGGGCCGGGACGGCGATCCTTTTCAGCCAGTCCGTCCCGGCCGTCCTGGTCCTCAAGGGAGCCGGAACCATCATAGCCCAGGCCGGTTCCCCCCTGACCCTGGCCCACTTTGCTGTGGCCGCCCTTGGCACCGGCGGATCAGGGGATGTCCTGGCCGGAGTCTGCGCCGCGCTGGCAGCCGCGGGTCTTCCCTCCTTGGAAGCAGCTTGTCTGGGCGTCCACCTGCATGGACGTGCCGGGGAACTCCTGGCCCGCGACCATCCCCGGGGATCTCTGGCCAGAGACATTGCCAACGCCATTCCCCTGGCCTGGGCGGAACTATGCCCACCCTGACCGCTCCCCTGGACTTCCCTCTGGCCTCCCTGCAGGATACCGCCCGGCTGGGCAGGCTCCTGGCGGCGGCGGCAATACTCCGCAACCCAGGCGCCCTGCTGCTTTCCGGTCCTCTTGGGGCGGGGAAAACAACCCTGGCGCGCTTCCTGGTGGAGGCCCTGCCCGGCGGTCTGGATGCGGAAATTTCCAGTCCCAGCTTTACCACCGCCAATATATATTGTACGTCACCCTTGACGCACCATTTCGACCTCTACCGGCTTGCTCACGGCTTGGCGGCTCTGCCGGAAGCCGCTCTGGAAGAATCCTTCGACGATGCCGGAGTGCTGACCATTGTGGAATGGCCGGAACGTCTGGCGCCCGCGCAATTTCCCCCGGAGGGGGTCGTATGTTCCCTCCGGCGGGAAGGCGGGCATGGGGAGGCATCCCTTACGGGTTTCGGTACTTTGGGGAGGCTCTTCCTGGAATTGTTGCCGGGGCTTTAGAGCATATATGGCCCCGCCCATGAGGCGCAAGCGTACAGCATCCTCCCCCAAACCAAATTTTTCCAGGTGGGCAATATGCGGATTCTGGTGCAAAAATTCGGAGGAACTTCCGTCGCTACATTGGACCATATGCGCAAGGCGCAACTGAAAGTTGTGGCTGGTCTGCAAAAAATGGACAAAGTGCTGGCGGTATTGTCCGCCAGGTCCGGGGAAACCAACCGTCTTCTGGAGCTTGCCAGGGAATGGTCCCCGGATCCGGACCCGGCGGAATTGGACCTGCTGGTGTCCACAGGCGAACAGATCTCCGTCGCCCTTTTCACCATGTTGCTCAAGGACGCGGGCATCCGGGCGCGGTCCTTCACCGGCAGGCAGATCGGCATCCGCACGGACAGGGTATTCGGCAAAGCCCGCATCCGCGACATTGACGGGGAGATCATAGCAAAAGCCCTGCTAGACCATGATGTCCTTGTGGTAGCCGGATTTCAGGGCGTCACGGATGACGGCCGCATAACCACACTGGGACGGGGGGGATCCGATACATCCGCCGTGGCTCTGGCGGCCGTTGTCCAGGCGGAGCTCTGTGAAATTTTTACCGATGTGGAGGGGGTCTTCACCACGGATCCCAATCTCTGCCCCCAGGCTCGCAAACTGGAACGCATCTCCTACGATGAGATGCTGGAGATGGCCAGCATGGGGGCCAAAGTTCTGGAAATCCGTTCGGTGGAGTTCGCCAAGAAATTCTCTGTGCCCGTCCTCGTGCGCAGCACCTTCAGCGAGGCCCCAGGCACTTTTGTCACTCAGGAGGATTCCCGCATGGAACATGTACTGGTTTCAGGCATCGCCTACGACAAGGATCAGGCCCGCATTAGCCTGCGCTCCGTGCCGGACAGGCCGGGAGTGGCGGCGGCCATCTTCACTCCGCTGGCCCAGGCCAATCTCTCTGTGGATATGATTGTGCAAAACTCCAGCCATGACGGCGTTACGGACATGAACTTCACCATCAGCCGCAAAGAACTGCCCCGCGCAGTGCGAATCATGAAGGCAATCCAGAAGGATCTGGGCGCAACGGATATTCTTTATGACGACAATGTCGCCAAGGTTTCGGCCATAGGCGTGGGGATGCGCAACCATTCCGGAGTTGCCGCCACCGCTTTCTCCGCCTTGCGGCAAGAAAACATTAATATTCTGATGATCAGCACATCGGAAATCAAAATTAGCTGTATAATTGAAGATAAATACACAGAATTGGCTGTGCGCACCCTGCATGAGGCTTTCCATCTGGCTCAGCCGGACGTGGTTTCCGCCTGACTTGTATCACTTAGAGCAT
>JAISMK010000174.1 GCA_031276785.1 Desulfovibrio sp.
CGCCGAAAAGCGTGGTTTTCGGCTTGCTCCGCCGCCTGCAGCGGCGCGCCGGGCTTAAGCCCGGCGTTAGTACGCTGTAAATTTATCCGCAATTTTAAATGTTACAGCGTACTAGAGCATTTTACGCTTGAAATGCTTGCTTGACGGCGAGCAAAGCTCTCCTGCAAGCATTTCGCGGCAAGGATTCGCAGGCAAATCCTTGCAGAGCAGTCCAACTTTTTCAAAGTTGAACTGCTCTAGAACATTTTGCTTTTGAAACGCTCCCTTCGGCGCTTTACGACGAAACGCGGTTCCGTCTGCGCCTCATGGGCGGGCGGCGGTGCATCCGCCCCGCCGCCAGAGCAATTTCAAAGAGAAATTGCTCTAAACCGCGGGCCTCAAACAATACCCGGCGCATTTTTGCGGATTTGAATCTCGAGACAGTTCAGAGCGGCGGGGGTAATTCCTGGTATTCTGCCGGCCTGTCCCAAGGTGGCGGGCCGTATGGCGGAGAGTTTTTCTCTGACTTCGGTGGTCAGCCCGGCCACGGAGGCATAGTCCAGATCCGGAGGCAGACGAACAGCCTCCAGACCTCGGAGGCGCCTGGCAAGATGTTCCTGTCTTTCCACATAGCCCGCGTAGCGCAGGCCGGTTTCCACCTCGTGCAGGATATCCGCAGGGTAGCGTTCTACATCGGGCCAGATGCGCGTCAGGACATCACCGGTCATATCCGGGCGGCGGAGCAGACGCGCCAAGGACTGGGCCTCCGCCGGAGGAGACAGGCCGAAGGATGCGAAAAGATCCCGCACGGACGGATCCGGGGAGATGCGGACGGCCTCCAGCTGCTCTGCCAGTTTGGAGCGCAGGGATTCCCGGCGGACAAAAATATCCCACTGTTCGTCCGTCACCAACCCCCTTTCCCGACCGAGAGGGGTCAGACGGACTTCAGCGCTGCCTTCGCGCAGCAGCAGACGATATTCCGCCCGGGAGGTAAACATGCGGTAAGGTTCGTCCGTGCCGCGAGTGACCAGATCATCCACCAGCACGGAGATGTAGGCGCTGTCCCGGCCGGGGGCAAAGGGCATTTGCCCTTTCGCGGCCGCGGCTATGTTCATTGCCGCCCACAGGCCTTGGGCCGCCGCCTCTTCGTAGCCAGAGGTGCCGTTGACCTGGCCTGCGAACCATAGCCCCGGCACCTGCTTGGATTCCAATGTGGGAGCCAGTTGGGTGGGAGGGAGCATATCATATTCAATGGCGTATCCGGGCCGTATGAGGTGGCAGCGTTCCAGGCCGGGAATTGTGTGCAGCAGGTCAAGCTGCACATCCAGCGGCAGGCCGGTGGGAATGTTGTTGGGATAGGTCTCGGAGGAACGGGATCCTTCGGGCTCCACGAAGACCTGGTGGCGTTCCCTGTCCGGAAAACGGGCTATTTTGTCTTCTATGGCGGGGCAATAGCGGGGTCCGGCGCCGGGAATATCTCCGTTGTACATGGGAGACCGCCGCAAAGCCCGGGCGATGATGCCGTGGGTGCGGGCGTTGGTCCAGGTCAGATAACAGACTTCCGGAGGCAGTTGTGGTCCCGGACCTCGACGGGAGAAACGCGGCGCCGGGCTTTCCCCTGGCTGGGGCTCCATTAGGGAAAAATCTATGCTGGAGGTGAGCAGGCGTGGAGTGGTGCAGGTCATGAAACGGCGCAGGGTGAAGCCGAGATCGAGCAGGCAACGGGACAGTCCCTGGGCCGGGGCGTCCCCCAGACGGCCGGCAGGAAAATGGATGGGCCCGATGTGTACGCGACCCCGCAAAAATGTGCCGGCGGCAATGAGAATATGGGCAGCTTCCAGAACCTGACCCAGACCCGTCCGGATGCCGCATGCCCGGCCGTTCCGGGTCAGGACGGCTTCGGCTGTATCCTGGCGGACATAGATAAGCGGGTGGGACAGGATATCGCGTTTTACCGCCGCCATGTATGCCGCGCGATCCACCTGGATGCGAGTGGCCCGGACGGCCGGTCCCCTGCCGGCATTCAGAATCCTGGCCTGGATGGAGGCTTCATCTGCCCAGCGTCCCATGCAGCCTCCCAAGGCGTCTATTTCCCTCACCATGTGTCCTTTTCCCAGTCCTCCCACGGCGGGATTGCAGGAAAGATAGCCTATGCGGTCGGCATTGCCGGTAAGCAGGATGGTGCGCAACTCCATGCCAGCGGCCGCCATGGCGGCCTCGCAGCCGGCATGGCCCGATCCGACGACAATAAGATCAACGGGGGGGGGAGATACTTGCGCGGAAGACGGCATGGGATCTCAGGAAAAGAGCATCCGGGCTATGACTTTAGCATCGGCCACAGTGGCAAGGATGCTGGAAGATTCGTCCCCGGAGTGGGCGTTACCCTCCAGAGTGGCCCAGGCCACGGCTTGGCGGCCGCAGGCGCGCAGGCAGTTAGCCTCGGTGAGTCCGCCGGAGCCGCGCAGCTCTCCGGCAATGCCTCGCAGTTCGGCAAGGGCGGATAGAAGACGCCGGACTACAGGGGCATTGTCAGGCGTCGCCGGCGGGGCCTGTACCGCATGCACTGGATCCACCTCAATACGGGCGCCATACTGCCGGGCCACTGTTTCCGCGATACGCCGGGTTTCCTCCAGGATCCTCTCCAGAGGATAGCCTGGCACCACCCGGCAGTCCATATAAAAAACGTCCTTACCAGGCAGGGTGTTTATATTTTCCACATTGGCCTCTTTTTTGGAAGGCACGAAGGTGGAACCTGCAGGAAGAAAACGGAGATCCTGTTCATTAAAAGTGCGGTGCAGGGCGTCCAGGGCCAGAATGCAGGCCGAGGCCGCCACCAGGGAGTTCACTCCGTCGGAGGGGCGGCTGGCATGGCTTTGGGCGCCAAGAACAGTGAAGCGCAGCCAGAGGACGCTTTTTTCCACGATTTCCACCATGCTCCCAGTCGCATTGCCCATATCCGGCACCAAACAGAGATCATCCGGGGCGATCAGATGCGGATCGGCGCCCAGAACATAGGGAAGTCCGTGGCTCATGCCTGTTTCCTCGTCCGCGACAAATAGCAGGCCCAGAGAGATATCGGGAGTAATGCCGCAGTTCAGTAAGGCCCTGGCCGCAAGCAGGGAAGAAACGATGCCCTGATGGTTGTCCTCCACCCCCCGTCCGTAGACGTGATCCGCCAGCACATGGAGTTCAAAGGGCGGGTGGGTCCAGAGCGCATTGTCTCCGGGGGGAACTACATCCAGATGGGAAATGACCCAAAGGGTTGGTCCCCCCTTTCCCTGTACCCGGGCGGATATATTGGGCCTGAAGCCGCAAGGCACCCGGTGGTCGGGGCAGGGGTAACTGCGGATATCTGAAAGTCCCAGTGCCGTCAGCTCCTGATGCAGCCAGTCGGCCTTTTGCCGCTCCCCTTCGCCGCCGTTCTCCGGACCCAATGCCGGCCTGGCAGTAAGGGATCTCTGCCACAGGACAATCTGATCCCGGCTGCTGTCCAGAAAGGCGTAAAGGGTTTCCAGCATAAAGCACCTTTATATCGCGTAATAGCTTGTCCGGAGTGGGGGAAATAACTTTCTAGAGCAATTTCGCTTTGAGATGGTTGCTTAACGGCGAGCAAAGCTAGCCTGCAACCATCTCGCGGCAAGGATTCGCAGGTAAATCCTTGCAGAGCGGTCCAACTTTTTCAAAGTTGAACTGCTATAGCAGCCTGAGGCAGTGAGTTACCGGCCGCCCTTGGCCGCGCGTTTGGATGCCTTCAGGGGGTTGACCCTGGCCTGGGATGCCTGGGCAGCGCGCACATGGGTGGCGAAGTTGCAGTCGCCAAGGGACCATTTGGCCACTGGCGCGGCATAGCTGGAACAATATGAGTGTTCCCCAAATTCGCGGATGCGGGAGCAGCCCGCACATTTTTCGATCACGGGAAAGAAAAGGACGCCTTTGTACCGCAGTCCTTCAGGGGTCATGGTGGCGCCGGGAAACGTCTGGGAAGATTGTGCGATCATAGTGAACCTCGCAGTATGGGCCAGAGGCATTGAGAGAAAGAATTAAAATAGAAAAAATCTCCCAGATTGTTACTAAAGTCAAGACTTATTCCACAGTAACGCTTTTGGCCAGATTGCGGGGCTGGTCCACGTCCTTGCCCAGATAGGTGGCGGCTTCATAGCTGAAAAGCTGTAAGGCCGGCAGAAAGAAAAAACCTTTTAGGGGTCCCCAGGCATCCGGAATGATCCATGCCTGCCGCGCGTCCAGATGCAGGCCGGGTTTCGGAGAATTGGTCAGGACAACCACCGGGCCGCGTCTTGCCTGGACTTCTTCCAGGTTGGAGCGGCTCTTGGCGAAGAGAGCATCGTGAGGGGCCAGGAAAAAAGAAGGGAAATCCGGCTCAATAAGAGCGATGGGTCCGTGTTTCATCTCGCCCGCGGCATACCCTTCAGCATGGATGTAAGAAAGCTCCTTGACCTTGAGGGCGCCTTCCAGGGCCAGGGGATAGGACTGCCCTCTGCCCAGAAAGAACATGCTTCTGGCGGAGGCGTGTTGCCAGGCCAGAGCACGTGCCTCGGTCCGCAGAACGGGGAGGGCCGTTTCCAGTTGGGCGGGCAGGCCGTCCAAGGCGCGCAACGCTTCAGGGGCAAGGCCCTTGGGCAGGGAATTCTGCCGTTGTCCCCAGTACAAAGCCATGAGTAGAAGTACAAGCATCTGGCTGCACAGGGCCTTGGTGGAAGCTACGCTGATTTCCGGCCCGGCCTGGGTGAAGATGACGGCATCGGTTTCACGGGCAATGGAGGAGCCGACAACATTGCACAGTCCAATGACAGGGCTGTGCCGTTCCCTGGCGATGCGCAGGGCGGCCAGGGTATCAGCTGTTTCCCCGGACTGGCTGATAACAAGGGTAGTCTCCCCCGGCGCAAGCAGCGGTTTGCGATAGCGAAATTCAGAAGCTATTTCCACGTTGGTGGGGATACCCGCCCATTCTTCCAGCAGAGGCAGGATCCACAGCCCGGCATGGAAGGAGGTGCCGCAGGCGATGATGCGCAGGCGGGAAGGAACGGGCAGGGCATCCATCTCCGGAATACGCACGGCGGTGCGGGAAGCGTCCGTTCGACCGGCCATGCATTCGGCTATGGCGCGGGGCTGTTCGAAAATTTCCTTGAGCATGAAATGGCGAAAGCCGTCCTTCTGAGCGGACTGCATGTCCCAGTCAATGCGCTGCGCGGATTTGGACACAGGCATAAGATCCGCCAGAGAGAAAATCTGCCAGGAGGCGGGGGTGATGCGAACAATTTCTCCGTCCTCCAGAAAGACCACGTCGCGGGTATAGGGCAGAAAGGCAGGAATGTCCGAAGCCACATAGTTCTCACCCCGGCCGATGCCCAGGAGCAGAGGAGCGCTGTGCCTGGCCGCATACAAGACATCCGGCTCATCCTGATCCATGAGGGCCACTGCATAGGCTCCTTGCGCCTTGCGCAGGGCTAAGGCAAAGGCTTCCAAGAGGGAGACGCCTGGGACGCGCTCGTCGGCTACAAGATTGACCAGTACTTCCGTATCCGTTTCCGAAGAGAAGACACATCCCTTGCCTTGGAGAATCTGCTTGTGTTCCGCATAATTTTCAAAGATGCCGTTGTGTACCAGGCACACCCCTCCCCGGAAGGCCTTATGGGGATGGGCGTTGGCTTCCGTAGGAGCGCCGTGGGTTGCCCAGCGGGTATGGCCGATGGCCGAGGTGGCCAGAAAGGTGCCACAGGAGGCCAGCTTGTTCTCCAGTTGGCGGAGTTTTCCCGCGGCCCGTAGAATGTGAAGTTCCCGGCCCTGGACAAAGCCCACCCCGGCGGAGTCGTAGCCGCGGTATTCCAGACGCCTTAGTCCTTCTATAACCACCGGGACTGCCGGGCGGTGGCCGGTATAGCCTATGATGCCGCACATGATTTTTCTCCGGGAACGGACCGCCTGGGCAGTCCGGACGATGTTGCGCTGAGGCGGTCGCCGGGATTTCCCGGCGGGGAGGAATCATACACTTTTCCCTTTTTTCAGGGAAGATTGTTTGACCGGCTGCTCGAACAGCCACGGTCCGAGTCCGGTAGACCTTACTCACATAATTTTTTCACGCACTTTCTTAGTCCGCAGCGTTGCGAAGAGAGGTTCTCAACCTTTTCTCTGGATCTTATCTTGAAATTCTTTTGAGTATGTCGTATAAGAACAAGGAATTGTCAGGGGAGCCTTTCCCTGCCCCGCTTTTCCGCGCGAGGCCGAAAAGGGGGCGAAGGCAAGGTGTAAGGGCGCGGTCCGGTCATGGAGGGAGAATCCTCCCTCTGCCACTCTGCCGGGACGGCAGGACAAAAGCGTCCGGGCAAAAAATATCCGTGGTCCGGCTCATTTTTGTAGGAGACGCGTTATGCCGCAGGTGGCCGCCAGAATCAGCAGTGATCAGGAACGCTGGCTCAAGGACTATTTCCGGACCAAAAGCGCCGGGGCGGAATTCATCCTGCCTTGGGCCGTGGACACCTTCTTCCGGGCCATAGGCTCTCTGAAAGGCGCCTTTACCGCTGGAGAACTGAAGACCATAGTGGACGCGCACAAAGATGTCCGGCTGTTGCCGGACACCACGCGCCTTTCCTATCTTTTGCTGCGTGTTCTGGACGCCTGTGAGGCCAACGGCATCCACACCCGTCACGGCGCCAGCAAAACCAGCCTGGAGGCCAAGATCAAACGCCTTGATGACACTCAGGCCACGGCCATAATGGTCTGGGCCGCCGCCTACTGGGTCAGCCGCACCTGCTCCGCCACAAGCCTGGACGAGTATATCCGGACCTATTAGAGTATTTCCCCTTTGATATTCGCGTCAGGCTTTCTTTAGAGCCTTTTACGCTTGAAATGCTTGCTTAACGGCGGGCAAAGCCCGTCTGCAGCGTTTCGCGGCAAGGATTCGCAGGCGAATCCTTGCAGAGCAGTCCAAACGGAATAAACCAGCGTTGCCTTAAAGCGAAATTGCTCTGGAGCGGACAAGATCATAAATTTCTTTGCTGCTCCAGCCGCGGGCGTGCGGCCGGACCCGGCGGATCACCTCACGGGCCTTGCCTCCAAGGTCTATTTCCCTGACTATGCGGGCCAGGACTGCCTCACGGGAAGCGCGCTCCTTTTCCTCGGGAGGGCCAAGAAGGACGGTGATTTCCCCTCGCAGTCCGTCAGACAGGGCAGGGGGGGAATCCAGGGGAAAGAAAAGAAATTCCTCGTGTGTTTTGGTCAGTTCGCGGGCCAGGCAGACCTGCCGCCGTCCCAATACGGTGGCTGCGGCGAGCAAGCTGGCTAAAAGCCGGTTCTTGCGCTCAAAAAAGATCAGTGTGGCGTCCAGATGGGCATAGGAGGCGAACAATGCCTCATGTTCGGAATTTTTGCGGGGGAGAAAGCCGAGAAAGACAAAGGGAAGGGGAGGAAGGCCGCTGGCGCACAGAGCCGCCAGGGGAGCCGAAGGTCCGGGAACGGGCGAAACCCGGAAACCTTCCGCACGGCAGGCCCGTACCAGACGGTAACCGGGATCGGACAGCAGGGGAGTGCCGGCATCGGAAATCAGGGCCAGATCCCGGCCCAGACGCAGTTCTTCCAAAAGAGGAAACAGCCGCTCCTTTTCATTATGGTCGTGAAAGCTGAGCAATGGAGCGTGGAGAGCCAGGCCGCAACGGGCAAAGAGCAATCCGGCCCTGCGGGTATCCTCGGTGAGGACGGCGTGAGCCGTTGCCAGAATTTCACGCGCTCTGGGAGAGAGATCACCAGGGTTGCCAAGGGGTGTGGCCACAATCCACAGTGTGCCCGAATTCAATGACATTACGATGCCTCTCCACACTCTGCCGGCCATCGGGCAGTATTTCCACACAGACCAGATCGAAACGGCAGGGTAGATCCCACAAGCCGCGCGAGGAGCGGTACAACCGGGAGGCCTGTATTAGGTTGTGCCGTTTTCGGGCAGTGAAGGCAGCATAGACGGGGAAGGCTGCCCTATCCCGCTCGTGGGAATATCGTCGGGTTTTTACCTCTACAAAAATTAGCGCATCTCCCTCCATGCCTATGAGATCCAGCTCCAGACGATGGAACGTTCCCCCGGGGCGCCAGTTGCGTTCCAGAAGGCGCCAGCCCAGGCCCTGCAGAAAGAGAGATGCGGCTTCTTCCCCTTCCCGGCCCAGGCGGCTGCGCGTGTTTTTTGTCTCTTGCGCCGAATTCCCCCCGTTCATGGATGTCATCATGCCCCGAACCAGGACGGGATGCAAGAAAGAAAGCGTCTTAGCCGGCGGCGAAAGGCTTGCCTTTTAAATGAATTTGTGCAATTTTTTACGCCCTCATCCGCCGATCTAGCTTTCTGATGCCGCCCGCCCCTTAGAGCGGTTTAACTTTGAAAAGTCGGACTGCTCTGTAAGGATTCGCTCGCAAATCCTTGCCGTGAAATGCCTGTAGGCGGGCTTTGCCCGCCGTTAAGCAAGCATTTCAAGCGTAAAAAGATCTAGGATGAACATTGAAAATATTCATCAGCTCTGCAATTATTCGCCTGTAAATGCTTGCCGCCGATTGTAGCCAAAAGGTAACGTTGCGAAAGCAAGCTGTTCTGGGGGATGGACGTAGGAGAATATCCCGCATGAAAGATAAAGTATCGCCGGGACGCGGCGCTCCTCGTGACACTACCCAAGCGCTCATTGATCTGGACAAGGAGATGATGAAGCTTCTGGTGCGCCGGACAATTTTGGTTTCCCGTCTGCGGGAAGGCAAACGCCACGCATCCTCTCCGGCGGCCGTGCAGGCGGAAAAAGCAGTGCGTCTCGCCTTTGAGGCCAATGCTTCCGCCTTCAGCAAAGATCCTCGCTTTACGGGAAAATTTTTCGCCCTGGTGCAGGATCTGACCCTGCTTTCACGGGAGGATGCCCGCAATAGACCTGGTTTTGTCCTCTCTCCGCCCAGAAAACCCGTGAACATTCTCGGAATCGGGCCCACATCCGGACGTTCCGCCAGACTGTGGATGGCCCTGGCCGCCATGAGCGGAGCCGCCACCGTCCTGTCCCCCTTGATGCCCTGCGAAGCAGCGCGTGATTGTGTCAAGGTTCTGAATCAGGCCGGAGGGAAGCTGGAATGGCAGTCCGACTCCTCTTCCTCCCTGACCGTGGCCGCCGGACGAATCCCTTCCTTTGCCGGCAGAACTCTTTTTGTAGGAGATGACCTTCTGACCCTGTATCTGGCCTGCTTCATGGCCGTCCGCCAACCTGGCATTCTCCGCCTGACAGGGGGACCAGAACTCAAAGAAGCGGATCTGTCCGGCCTGCGCCACATCCTGCCGCTTCTGGGAGCGCGTCTTGCCCATCTGATTCCCCATTCCCAAAGCCTTCCCGCCACTTTGGAATGTTCCGGAGCCTTGCCCGACAGCCTTGACGTGCCGGAAGATCTGCCCTTGGAGGGAATGCTCGCTCTGCTTCTGGCCCCTATTACCTGGGGCCGTTCCTTCACCTGTAATCTGTCCCGTCTGCCCGCCTCAACGGCCACCACTGCCCTGACGGAAATGTGCGTTCTTTTCACCGCCTGCGAGGCGGAGGTGGAGGTGAACGCTCCTCTTCTTATTTACGGTACGCGACCTCCGCGCATACCTGAACACCCGGTTCTGCCTCTGGATCCTGTTTTTACCGCTTATCTGCTGGCCCTGCCAGCCTTTGCCGGAGGCCGCGTCAGCCTGAAGGGGACATGGCCCGCCCACCTGCCCGAGGCGCAGGAGGCTCTGCATATTCTGAACTGGGCCGGATTACGCGTGGACATCGGCGATGGGGAACTGACGGCCGTGCCGATAACATCATCCACAGACATCCTGCCGCCGGAAGACCCGTACGCAGCGCTTTCTCCTCTGACGGCGGCTGTTTTTGTCCGGGATATGCGCCGGGGCAGAGGGACAGAGCCTAGCTTCGCCCCCGAAATACAGCCCCTGATCCAGAGCTTTTTTTCCTGCCTTAGGCTGGAAGTCCAGTCTCCCCGTAGCGGCTCGGCACAGGGCAGTGATGCGGATAAGTCCGTAGGGGAAGGGAACCGTCCACGTTCTTGGATCTGTCCCGATGCCTGCTGGGGAATGGCCCTTGCCCTGGCCTCTTTTGTACGTCCTGGCGTCCGTCTGGCCAATCCGGACACAGTGACGCAATCCCTGCCTTTTTTCTGGACTCTGTTCAATTCTCTGCCCGAACCAGATCCTGCCGGCTGCCTTTCCCCCTCTACTACAAGTGAGGAAAAAGATTCAACGCGGCGACGCATTCGGACCGACGTCTCTCCCTCTCTTCAAAATTAAATGGCTCTGGAAAGGATTTTGCCGTGCTGCCTCTTGCAAGGAAGAGCGGGAGCGGTTAACGCTTGCAAGAAATGTTTCACTACATGCACATCTTGCCACTATGTGAATAGCAAAAATTTGTCGGAAAGCCCGCGGGGCCTGCAAGGCCAGGAACGCTCTCCATCTTAACCTTTCCCCAGCAGGAGGGACCATGCAACTGCTTTCCACCGCCATTGCCGACAGTATCGACGGGAGTTCTCTGATCCGGCGAATGTTTGAGGCCGGCATCGCCCTGAAGCGAGAGCATGGAGAGGAGTCGGTCTGTGATTTCAGCCTTGGCAATCCGGATCTTCCCCCCCCTCCGGCAGTGGCCGAAGGGTTGCGCGCTCTGTCTATGAAAATGGAGCAGCCCTTTGCCTTGGGCTATATGCCCAACGGCGGCTATGACTGGGCCAGGAAAGCTCTGGCCGCGCACCTGTCCTGGGAACACGGCGTTTCCCTGACGGAAGAAGAGGTTATCTTGACCTGTGGCGCGGCCGGAGGGCTGAACGCCTTCTTTAAGGCCACCCTCAACCCGGGTGACCAGGTTTTGGGCATCGCTCCTTATTTTGTGGAATACGGAGCTTATGTCGGCAACCACGGCGGGGTCTTCAGGACAGTGGCTTCCCGGCCGGACACCTTTGACCTGGACCTGGACGCCCTGGATGACGCTATTACTCCGCAAACGCGCGCCCTGATTCTTAATTCCCCCAACAATCCAACAGGCCAGATCTACGGGCGGCGGGAACTTGCCGATCTGTGCGCCCTTCTGGCGCGCAAGATGGACCGGTCTGAACGACCCATTTTTCTGGTAGCGGACGAACCGTATCGTTTCCTGGCCTATGACGGCGTGGAGGTCCCTTCGCTTCTGCCCTTGTACCCTTATGCCGTTGTAGCCAGCTCCTTTTCCAAGAATCTCTCCATGCCCGGAGAGCGCATCGGCTATCTGGCCCTTTCTCCGCTTATGGAGGGCCGGGAGAAGTTGATGGCCGGGCTTCTGCTGGCTAATCGCATCCTCGGCTTCGTGAATCCTCCTGTCATCGGACAGCATTTAATGGCCGCAGCCCTGGGATCACAGGTTGATGTCGCCGTTTATGAACGCCGCAGAAACGCCATGGCCGCAGTCCTGACGGATGCCGGATATGAATTTTTCCTGCCCAAAGGAGCCTTTTATTTCTTCCCCAAGGCTCCAGGAGGGGATGATGCCTCCTTTGCTGATACTTTGCGGCGGCATCTTGTACTGGGCGTGTCCGGTTCCGCCTTTGGCGGTCCCGGGCACTTCCGCCTGGCCTTTTGCGTGGATGAAGCCATTATCCACCGCGCCGCTCCAGGCCTAAAAGCAGCCATCCGTTCGACGCGCCCCTGAGGCGACGCCAAGTCATGTACCCCCGGCTTTGCCGGGGGTACATGACTTTTAAAGTTGGACTGCTCTGGCTTGCTGGTGGCCGACTATCTGGAGGCAACTGCGGCAAAGGGCAGAGAGGCGCCCCGGAAGGCGCGGGTTTGGTTGCGCCCGTGGCTTTTGGCCTCATATAGAGCGGCATCAGCCTCGCTGATCAGGGTTTCGCCGGTCTTGGCGCAGACAGGCGCCAGGGTGGAAACGCCCAGGCTGACAGTGATATTCAGAGGTTCGCCATCCAGGATGAAGGTATGGGCGGCCAGCCTGGAGCGCAGGCGTTCGGCCAGGCTGTACGCCTTACGGTTGTCCGTGTGGGGAAGTAGCAGCAGAAACTCTTCTCCTCCGTAACGGGCGCAGTAGTCGGCGGTTCGGATCGTTTTCATAATAAGGGCCGCGGTTTCGCGCAGGACGGCATCACCTGCGGCGTGGCCCCGCGAGTCATTGATGCGCTTGAAGTGATCGATATCAAGCATGATTAGGGAAAGAGGAGTCTTATAGCGGTGATAGCGCTCCATTTCCAGGTGCAGATGCTGCTCCAGGTGGCGGCGGCTGTGTACGCGGGTCAGGACATCGTAGTCGGCATGATCTTGAAGCATCCGGAAACGGCGGGAGTTTTTGAGCAGGAGGCCCAGATGACGCAGGGCGGCTTCCAGTGCCAGATTTTGATCGCGGCCCAGGTTACGTTCCATATCTGTTTGGAGGAGAAGGACGCCTATGGTTTGCGTACCGGCAGCTATGGGCAGCAGGATAAGATGGCCGTCGGAGGGGAAGGCGTCACTCCGCGCATTCTTGTGGTCGGCCAGATCCAGAAAGGCGGTTTCCATTACCTTGCAGCCAGCGCCTCTTACGGCCCGGACCCGCTCCAAGAGAGCGCCCCGCCAGGCTTGGAAGGAAGGGCGGGTTTCCGGAACGGAAAAAAACAGGGACAGGGGAAGTTTCGCGTCCTCCCCTTCGGGATGCCAGAGGGCCGCATGCAGGGCATGTACGGTAAAAAGTCTGTTAAGGCCAATAAATGCGTTTTTCAAAATCTGCGGCGAATCCAGACTGTCGGATGTTTTTGCCAAAAAATTGACAAGAAAGGCCAGAATATCATTTTTCCGTTCCAGCAGTTCACGTTCCAAAAGCGCTTCCCGGGCCATGCAGAACATATCCTCGTGGACGGCTTGGGCTTCCATCGCCCTGCGCATGACGGCCTGGACGCGCCTGGCGGTGAGAGGGGGCCGGAGGATCTCCGCGCAGCCGGCGTCGCAGGCATCTTCCAGATCCTGCAGAGAATAGGCTTCGTCCAAGAGAAGGATCTTGGTCAGAATATCCAGATGGCGGACTTGGACATCGGGAAGGGAGGCAAGATCCCTGTATCCCTGAATGGACAGCCAGAGAGCGCAGGGAACTTCCTGTTGCAGCGCGGATAAGGACGGCACATTAGGGGCGGACCACGGAGAAAGGGAAAACCCGCCGCCAAGGCAGGAACGGATCCGCTCCTCCTGTTGGAGGGAAAGGCCGAATCCCCAACTGACAGTGGATGTTGTGTCCTGTAACATGAAACCCTCCAAAGAAGATCTGGCCGGAGATCCCGGAAATATTTCCGAGTTCTAGGCGCTTTTCCTTATGCATAGGCCATGCCAGACGCGGACAGGTTTTTTTGTCCGTACCGGTGGCTTGAGGATGTATCATTTTTTCTCCGCGCGCCGCCTGGTCGCTCCGCCTGGCGCGGCCTTGGGCGCGAAACGAATGCCTGCGGCGCGGAGGGCGTAAATCAGGAACGCCTCCTCCCCGGGGAGGAAAAATTTTCTTCCTCTTGCGCGAACCCAAATATTAGAACATTTTTTCATTGAAAATATCTATTATGATAAAGTACTCTGGTGGTGCGAAGCTAATCGCAGCAAGGTCATCTAGATTGGCATAGGCGGGCTTTGCCCGCCGTTAAGCGATAATCTCAAGTACAAAAAGCTCTAAGATCAATTTCCCTTTTAAGTTATTCCAACGGCTAAAGCGCTGCGCGCCGCAGCCCGCCTTCCAGGCGTTGGCTAAACCGCGTTTCGCCTTACCTCCGCCGTTTTTCCTCCGGCGGAAAAACGGCAGCAGCTTTCACTATATCTGAAAAAGAAAAGGAGAGACAAGAGGGCGCTTAGGAAATGTGAAAGTTTTCAGAGCAGTTCACTTTTGAAACTGCTCTGGAATTTTCCTGCAAATCCTGGGCTTGATGTTTTTTTGCTGGAGCGCAGGTTCCCTCCGCAATGCGAATCAGGCAGAGCGGACGGAAAAGACGAAAAGGGTGACAAGGGCAAGGGCCAGGCGATACCAGGCAAAGGGGCGGAAGGAAATCGCGCTGACTGTACGCACCAGGATTTTGATGGCCGCAAGAGCGGCCAGAAAGGAAACTGCGGTGCCAATGGCGAAAAAGGGCAGATCCTCCGGTCGCAGCGCTTGAGCGGAGGATAGGAGGGAAAAGCCGGCAGCCCCAGTCAGAATGGGCACTGCGGCCAGGAAGGAATATTCCGCCGCCAGAGAGCGTGTGGCGCCCAAGAGAAAAGCGCCCAGGATGGTGGCGGTGGAGCGGGAAAAACCAGGCCATAGGGCGAGACATTGAAAAAGGCCGATACCCAGCGCCAGGCCGGGGGTCATGGAGTCAAGGCTCTGGCTGGTGGAGG
>JAISMK010000043.1 GCA_031276785.1 Desulfovibrio sp.
GGCGGCCAGGGCTTCCAGAAGGACCGTGGGCACGCCCTCGCGCCAGGAAGGCAACACCACCGCGGTGGCCTTGGCCAGAAAGGGGCGCACGTCCAAGGCGGCGCCGAGATAACTGAGCAGGCCCTCTTGCTGCCAGCCCAGAACTTCCGCCAGGGGAACGGCGCCGGGACCGCGTTCCTCCGGTCCCAGCAGACAGACCCGGGCCGAGGGGAGGCGCCTGGCGACCAGGCCGGCTGCGGCGGCCAGATCGCGCAGGCCCTTGGCTTCCAGCAGCCTGCCCACATAGAGAAAAATAGGATCGCCCGCGGGCAGAGGCGTTGGCGCAAACCGGGCCACATCCACCCCGGTGCCCCGGCAGAGCAGGATTTCGGCGGAAGGCGGAGTAATGTCCAGGGCCTCGAACAGACGCCTGTCGTCCTCGTTCTGGAAATATACTGTCCGGACGCGGGAAAAGGCCCGGCGGTAGAGAAACCGGGCCGCCTTACGCAGGATGCGCTTGAAGGGGGTATCGGCCTCGAACATGTACCCGAGCCCGGTGATCATGACATGGCGGCGGGCTAAGGCCGGGACCCCCGCCAGTTGGGCGGCGAAGACTCCGTAAATGACGGGCTTGATTGTGAAAGCGAAAAGCACGTCCGGCCGCGTGGCCCGCAGGGCGGCCCGCAGGCCGAGGACGGTCGCCAGATCCCGCAGGGGGTTCAGACCTTTGCGATCCAGAGGGTAGTGGACCAGACGGGCGCCAAGTTCCCGCAATGCCTCCTCCCAAGGGGCGTCGTCGGCCGAAGGGTGGGGAACAAAACACAGAACCTCGTGGCCGGAGCCGTGAAGCAGCCGGAGAAAGGTGGTCCAAAAGTTGCTCATGGCCCGGGCCTGGTTGCCCAGCACGGCGATTCTCATAGGCTTTGGCCGGCGGAAAGGGCTTTCAGCCCGAAGGTGGCGATGAAAAAGACACGCCGCGCAATATAGCGCAAGCTCCTTGCCGCGGCAAGCATCTTGGGAAAAAGGCCGGGGTTTTCGGTAGAAAAACAGGCCCGCCGCATCTGTAGGGCCGCGATTTTGACAACACGCCGTTCCTGATGTAAAATAAATTTTTTTGTTACCAGTTACAAGGAATTGTGCATGGGCAGCCTGACTTCTCCCCGCGCCGTCAAGGGCTTTGCCGATCTCTTTGAGCCGCAGAGCGCCCTTTTCACCAGCATGGAGAACACGGCCCGCCGCGTGTTCGGAATGTACGGCTACAAGGAACTGCGCCTGCCTCTTCTGGAATATGCCGATCTCTTTGCCCGGGCCATTGGCGAGGAAACGGACGTGGTGCAAAAGGAGATGTTCACCTTCCCCGACCGCAAGGGACGCCTTTTATCCCTGCGGCCCGAGGCCACCGCCGGGATCCTGCGCGCCTGCGCGGAAGGCGGGCTGTTCCGCCGGGAGAGCCTGTCCAAGGTCTTCAGTTGCGGTCCCATGTTCCGGTATGAACGCCCCCAGAAGGGCCGCTCGCGCCAGTTCCACCAGCTTGACTGCGAATGCGTCGGGGCCGGGGAACCGCAGGCGGACGCCGAAATCATCCTGATGCTGCTCCATTTTTTGCGGGAGATGGGCATCAGGGATCTGGTCCTGGATCTCAACACCCTGGGCTGCCGCGCCTGCCGGCCCGCCTACACTCGCGCCCTGACCGCCTTTCTGCGGACTCTTCCCCCGGACCATCTGTGCGAAAACTGCCGCCGCCGGATTCAAACCAATCCCCTGCGGGTTCTGGACTGCAAGGAACCCTCCTGCCGGAGCCTGCTCCGGGACGCCCCGCTCATAGCCGAGTACATCTGTCCGGACTGCGCCGGCCACTTCTCGGACGTCCGCGCCCTTCTGGAAGATCAGGGCGCGGCCTGCAACCTGAACCCCCGCCTGGTGCGCGGCCTGGATTATTACTGCCGCACCGCCTTTGAACTGGTCTCCTCCGCCATTGGAGCTCAGGGCGCCGTGGCCGGCGGAGGCCGTTATGACGGCCTTGTGGCCCAACTGGGAGGACCGGATCTTCCAGGCATCGGTTTTGCCTGCGGCATGGAGCGCCTGGCCCTGCTCCTGGCCGGCTCCGGCCAGGAGCAGGGCCGGCCGGACTTTTTCATCGCCGCCCCCAAGGCGGCCGGAACCGCCCTGAGCCTGGCCCAGACGCTCCGGGAAGCGGGCCTGAGCGGAGAGGCGGCCTTCAGCGACGGAAGCCTGAAGAGCCAGATGCGCCAAGCCTCCCGCAACCGGGCCCGCTTCTGCCTGATCATAGGAGAGGAGGAACTGGCGCGGGGGACGGTAATGATTAGGGATATGGACAAGGCCACGCAACAGCCCCTGCCCCGGACGGACCTGCCCTCCTGGGCGGCGGAGAGGCGGGCCTGAAACCGGTGCGGACCCGCCCCTCAGGGAATCTCTCATGAACGAATCCTTTCCGCCGCAAGACCTGCAACAGGAACACCAGCGCTTCCTTGAACCTTTGGGAACCTTTGCCCGCACCCATTCCTGCGGGGAACTCGGCTCCGGCGACCTGGGACGGGAGGTGCGCCTCTGCGGCTGGGTGCAGTTCCGCCGGGACCACGGAGGACTGATCTTCGTGGACCTCCGGGACAGAGAGGGCCTGACGCAGGTGGTCTTTATCCCCGAAGTGTCTCCCGCCGCCCACGCTGCGGCCCACATCCTGCGTGCGGAATATGTGCTTGCCGTAGAGGGCTATGTCCGTTCCCGGCCCGAGGGCATGGCCAATCCCCAGATGCCTACGGGGGAAATTGAGGTGGTGGCGCGCTCTTGGAAGCTCCTGAATATTTCCCGGACACCCCCTTTTCCCGTGGAAGACCGGGCGGACCCCGGCGAAAACCTGCGCATGGAATACCGCTACCTGGATCTGCGCCGGCCGCGCATGGTAAAAAACCTGCTCCTGCGCCACAAGGTGACCCAGGCTGTCCGCCGCTGCCTGGACGAAGCCGGTTTCCTGGAAGTGGAGACCCCCGTTCTGACCAAATCCACCCCGGAAGGCGCCAGAGATTTTCTGGTGCCCAGCCGCCTGAACCCCGGGGAGTTCTATGCCCTGCCCCAGTCTCCCCAGATCTTCACGCAACTGCTGATGGTGGCCGGCCTGGACCGGTACTTCCAGGTGGCCCGCTGCTTTCGGGATGAGGACCTCAGGGCCGACCGCCAGCCCGAATTCACCCAGGTGGATATCGAGATGTCCTTTGTGGATGAGAACGCCATCATGAGCATGGCTGAAGGCCTCATGGCCCGAGTTTTCGCGGATGTCCTGGGACGGGAGATTCCCCGACCCTTCCCGCGCATGTCCTATGCCCAGGCCATGGCCGACTACGGTCTGGACAAGCCGGACATCCGTTTTGATCTGCGCCTCATGGACGTTAGCGGCCTTGTGCGCGATTCCGGCTTCCGCCTCTTTGCCTCGGCCCCCCTGGTGAAGGCCCTGCGCGTGCCTGGCGGCGAAAGCCTGACCCGCAAGGAAATAGACGAATTCACGGATTTTGTGAAAATCTACGGAGCCCAAGGGTTGGCCTGGATCAAAATCCGCCGGGATCCTGGCGCTGCGGAATGGCAGTCCCCCATCGCCAAGTTCCTCTCCCCGGAGGAGCGCGCCCGCCTTGGCGGAGATCTGGGCCTGGAACCCGGGGACATTGTTTTTTTCCAGGCCGGCGAGCCGGGGGTGGTCAACGCGGCCCTGGGCAACCTGCGCCTCAGGCTGGCAGATCGCCTGAACCTTATCCCCGACTCTTTCGCTTTCCTCTGGGTTACGGATTTCCCCCTTCTGGAATACAGCGAGGAAGAAAAACGCTTTGTGGCAGCGCACCACCCCTTTACCTCCCCTCAGGGCGACGGCCTGGAAAAGAACCCGGCCGACACCCTGGCCCGCGCCTATGATCTGGTCCTGAACGGCAATGAGGTGGGCGGGGGTTCGCTGCGCAATCACACCCTCCGCCTGCAGGAGCAGATGTTTTCGGCCCTGGGCTTTTCCAGGGAAGAGGCGGAAGCCCGGTTCGGCTTTCTGCTGCGCGCTCTGGAACTGGGAGCCCCGCCCCACGGCGGCATCGCCTTCGGCCTGGACCGCCTGGTCATGCTCCTGGCGGAAGCCCCATCCATCCGGGATGTTATCGCCTTTCCCAAGACGCAGAAAGGTCTTTGTCTGCTGGCCGGCGCCCCCGCGGAGGTTTCCGGCAGCCAGTTGCGCGAACTCGGCCTGCGGCTCCGGGAAAAGGATAAAGTGTAGAACCTGCCCGGCCTTGTCTTCCCGTCCTCCTCACCCCTTATTTATAAGGAGATTGCAGTATGAAAAGCGCCCCTTCCCCCCGGCTCTCTCTTTTCTTTATCGGCCTTGCGGTCGCCCTGGCCTTCCCGGCCTTCGCTCTCTCTACGGCCCGCGCGGATCAGTTCGTGACCCTGGGCACGGGCGGCATATCCGGCGTCTACTACCCTGTGGGCGGCGCCATTTGCCGCCTGGTGGGCAAGGACCGCAAAACCCACGGCATCCGCTGCACAGTGGAAAGCACCGGCGCTTCCGTTTACAACGTCAACGCCATCCGCAACGGCGACCTGGATATGGGCATCGTCCAGAGCGATACCCAACATTATGCCGCCACCGGCACAGGCTCCGAGCAGTTCGCCAAGGCCGGTCCGGACCCCAAGCTGCGCGCCCTGTTTTCTCTGCATGCCGAAGCCTTTACCCTGGTGGCCCGTGACGACTCCAATATCATAGTCTTCAAGGATCTTGCCGGGAAACGGGTGAATGTGGGCGATCCGGGATCCGGCAACCGCAGCACCATGGAACTTTTGATGAAGGAATACAACTGGACGCCCGCCGTCTTCAGCCTGGCCGCGGACTTAAAGCCCGCGGAAATGGCCGGCGCTCTGTGCGACAACAAAATTGACGCCTATGTCTATGTGGTGGGCCATCCCAATGCCTCCATCAAGGAAGCCACCACCACCTGCAAGTCCCATCTGGTGCCCTTGACCGGCGGCGAAGTGGACGCCTTTCTGAAAAAATATCCCTTCTACCCCGAGGCGATCATCCCCGGCGGCATGTATACCGGCACCCCCAAGGAAGTGCGGACCTTCGGGCCCCGCGCCACCGTGGTGGCCGGCGCCGATCTGCCGGAAGAGGTCGCCTACCAGGTGGTCAGGTCGGTCTTCAGCAATCTGGAGGAGTTCAAAAAGCTGCATCCGGCCCTGGAGAGCCTGACGCCCAAGGAGATGCTTCTGGGCAATTCCGTGCCCTTCCATCCGGGAGCGGAGCGCTACTTTAAAGAAGCCGGTCTCCTGTAATTCCGCTTCTCAATCAAATTGGTATCGGCTAAAGGCATGGCCTTCAGCCCGCCGCGGAGGCGCAGGCGGCATTGACTGCCGCCGTAGATCGCCGGAGCGGGCGTGCCTTTCCGCATTCAACCCTTTTGAATGAGACTTGGTATAAAAGGAAACGCACGGGCATGGACTTCAGGCATTCACAACTGCTGGCCCAGATTCTGGAAAAGGAAACTGGGCGGCGGAAGCCCAAGGGGCTTGCCCACGCCGTTTGTCTGGCAGTTCCTCTGATCTGGGCCCTCTGGCAGCTCTGGGTCACGTCGCCCCTGCCCTTTGCCCTGCACGTCGGGGTTTTCAACGACACCGCCGCCCGTTCCATCCACTTGGCCTTTGCCCTTTTTCTGGCCTTTGCCGGCTTCCCCCTGTTCCGGGACGGGCCCGCGGACAGAATCCCGCTGTATGACTGGCTGCTGGCCCTGGCCGCCGCCTTTTGCGCCGGCTATCTCTTTCTCTTCCAGGGCCAGCTCGCCGACCGGGCCGGACGCCCCGAACCCCTGGACATAGCCGTGGCCTGCGCGGGCATGGTTCTTCTTCTGGAGGCCACTCGCCGGGTCATGGGCCTGCCCATGACCATCGTGGCCATTGTTTTCATAATCTACGCTTTTGCCGGGCCTTACGCTCCGGACATCATCGCCCACAAGGGAGCGACCCTGTCCAGGGGCGCCTCCCAGTTCTGGCTCACCTCTGAAGGGGTGTTCGGCATTCCCCTGGGAGTTTCCACCAGCTTTGTCTTTGTCTACGTCCTTTTCGGAGCCATGCTGGAAGGCGCCGGAGCAGGCCGCTACCTGACCACCCTGGCTTTCGCCCTTCTGGGGCACCTCCGCGGCGGCCCGGCCAAGGCCGCCGTGGTGGCCTCCGGCCTGCACGGGCTGATTTCCGGATCCTCCATCGCCAACGTCCTGACCTGCGGCCCGGTGACCATCATGCTCATGAAAAAGGTGGGCTTTTCCGCGGAAAAGGCCGGGGCCGTGGAAGTCGCGGCCGGCTCCAACGGGCAGATCATGCCTCCGGTCATGGGCGCCGCCGCCTTCCTGATGGTGGAATACGTCAACATCCCCTATTCAGAACTGATCCGGCACGCTTTCATCCCGGCCCTCCTGGCCTATGCCTCACTGCTGTACATCGTACACCTGGAAGCCTGCAAAATGGGTATGGAGGGGCTGCCCCGGAGCACCTCCCTGCGCCTCCAGCTTCTGGGCTGGGGGATCAGCCTCTCCTCCATTATCCTCCTGGTGGGCGCTCTATATTACTTAACAGCCTGGATTCCCGCCCTATTCGGTTCTCTGGCCTGGGCGATTCTGCTGCCGCTGCTGCTTGCCGTCTACCTCGGCCTGCTTTATCTTTCCACCCGCGTGCCCGAACTGCCGGAAGAAGGGGATGAGGCCCTGATGCGCCTGCCCCGCGCGCTGCCCGTCCTCTGTTCCGGCCTGCATTTCCTGGCGCCCATCCTGGCCCTGATCTGGTGCCTGATGGTGCTGGAAATGTCCCCCGGACTGTCGGCCTTCTATGCCTGCGTGCTGCTCAGCTTCATTCTGCTGACCCAGTGGCCCCTCCTGGCCCTGATGCGGGGGGAACCCGTAAAACCGGCCCTGCTCAAGGGCTGCTCCCGTTTTTTCAGCAGTTATATCGCCGGGTCCAAAAACATGGTGGGCATCGGCCTGGCCACGGCCAGCGCGGGCATTGTGGTGGGTTCCGTAAGCCTGACGGGCATCGGCCAGGTGCTGACCGGGGTTGTGGAAATTCTGTCCATGGGCTCCCTTCCCCTGCTGCTCATCCTTACTGCCGCCTTCTGCCTGATCCTGGGCATGGGTCTGCCCACCACCGCCAACTACATCATTGTTTCCACCCTGCTGGCCCCGGTCATCTACGCCCTGACCTCCGCCCAGGGCCTGATGACGCACCTGGTGGCCATCCACCTCTTCTGCCTCTATTTCGGAGTCATGGCCGACGCTACCCCTCCGGTGGCTCTGGCCGCCTTCGCCGCCTCGGGCATCTCCGGGGGCAATCCTTTCAAAACAGGGGTGCAGGGATTCCTCTACGAGTTGCGGACGGCCATCCTGCCCTTCGTCTTTCTCTTCAGCCCGGAAATTCTGCTCATCAACATCGAATCCCCCCTGCATCTGGCCTGGGTCGTCGCCACCGCCGCCCTGGCATGCATGGCCTTTGCCAGCGTCACCCAGAGCTACATGCTCACCCGCAACCGCCTCTGGGAAACCCTGTTGCTCGTCGGCGTCACCATTGCCCTTTTTCGGCCGGAACTCCTCCGCGACCGCTTCTTCCCGCCCCACGAAACGCTCCCCCCCCAGGAGGTCGTTCGGACCATTGAAAGCCTGCGGCCCGGCGACATCATGCGTCTGAAAATCGCCTCGGACAACGGCCAAATCGTAAAGGAACGCTATCTGGTCCTGCCCGTGCGGGCGGGGACGGTGGGGGAACGTCTGGCTTCCGCCGGGCTGGCGGTCGATCTCCGGGGAGATGTACCGCTGGTGACGGGTATTGACGTGGACAGCCACGCGGAAAAGATCGGCCTTGGCGCCAGCGATGAACACCGGATTCTGGGCATTGAGACCAACCTGCCGCAGCCGCCGAAATTCCTGTTCGCCCTTCCCGGCATGCTGCTCCTGGCCATCGTCTTTTTTTCCCAGAAAAGGCGCAAGGCCGAAGAAGATCGCTTCAAGACGGAAAAATCAGCGATTTTTCTGTAATCCGGAACCGCCTTCAGCCTCCGGCAGAACAATGCCGCCGGACTCCAGCGTCGCCATATCATTAAAAATCCGCGCGGCGGCCTCCAGCAGAAACAAGCCCAGGGCGCTGCCTGTGCCCTCCCCCAGACGCAGGCCAAGGTCCAGAAGAGGTTTTTGCCCCAGACGCCGCAAGACTCCGGCATGTCCGGACTCCGCTGAAACATGGCTGAAAAAGCAATAGTCCAGCGCCGCCGGGGCCAGAGCCTGGGCGGCGACAAAGGCCGCTGTGGCAATAAATCCATCCAGCATCACCGCCAGACGGCAGGCAGCCCCGCCCAGGATCAGCCCCGCCAGGGCGGCGATTTCATAGCCGCCCAAGGCCGCCAGGACAGACAGGGGGTCTTTGCCCCGCACCACGGCCGCGTGGGTGCTTAAGGCCCGGGAGATGACCGCGGCTTTGTGGGCCAGGCCGGCAGGGGCCAATCCCGCGCCTCTGCCGGCCATCTCCTCAGGGGAAAAGCCGAGAAAGGCGCATAACAGAGCGGAGGAAGCAGTGGTGTTGCCGATGCCCATTTCTCCTGTGCCCAGGGCCGCATAGCCCTCGTCCCGGGCTTCCCGGGCCAGGGCAAAGCCCAGGGCCAGGGCCTGAAGGCATTCCTCCTCCTTCATGGCCGGCTCTCTGGCGATATTGGCCGTGCCCGGGGCAATCCGGGCCTCCCGCAGACAGGGGCCGGCAGGGAGGGGCGGCCCGGCGACTCCCGCGTTCACAAGGCGGAAATCCACCCCCGCCGCCGCGCACAGGACGTTAATCCCCCCGCCGCCGCGCAGAAAAACCTCCATCATGCGCGCCGTGGTCTCTGCCGGCGCGGCGGCCACCCCTTCCCGCACCACCCCGTGATCCCCGGCAATGGTCACCATAAGGGCCGGGCGCGCCCGCAACGGCCCTCCCCCCTGAATGGCATAGAGCCGGCAGGCCATCTCCTCCAGGCGGCCCAGGCTGCCCTGGGGCTTGGCCAACTGATCCAGACGGGCCTGGGCCTTCTCTCTCAGAGACGGATCCACCGGCAGAATGGCGGCGCATTCCCGCCGCAGGCGTTGAACAGAAAAAACGGAGGCCATACCCTACTCCTTCTTCCCCGGCCAAGGCTGGTTCAGTGAAAAATTTTAATTTTAGAGCAGTTTAACTTTAAAAAGTTGGACTGCTCTGCAAGGATTTGCTCGCAAATCCTTGCCGCGAAATGCTTGTAGGCGGGCTTTGCCCGCCGTTAAGCAAGCATTTCAAGCGAAAAATGCTCTAGTACGCTGTAGCATTTAAAATTGCGGATAAATTTCCGGCGTACTAACGCCGGGCTTTAAGCCCGGCGCGCCTCTGCAGGCGGCGGAGCAAGCCGAAAACCACGCTTTTCGGCGCAGCGATCTTACCACTTAAAACGCAGTTTTAAGTGGTACATGGTGCTAGACGCAATCGCTCCGGCGGCCCAAGCGCTATTTATTTTACGCATTGAAACGCGGGATTGGGCGGCGTTGTCCCATTATGGCCCCGCCCCGCGTTCCTTGCAAGCGCGCTGGGCCGGAACGGTCAAACTTTAAAAAAGTTGGACCGCTCTGCGGGGAATTGCCTTCAAATCCTGGCCGGTTCTTGGCTTGACAGGTCCGAAAGGCGCGAGTATCCACACAAAAGGCCGGGAATCCTCCGGCGCGATTTATCTGGAATGGTTTCCCCGTGAACAAGCTCCCGCCGGCTGCGCCTCCCTGCTTCCGCCTTCGCAGGCGGCAGGGGAGGGCTGTTCTGCGGCCGCGCCCAGGCTGCGGGAGGGAAAACAGAGGAACCGCCTTTACGCTTTTTAAAACCTTATGGAGGACAGCATGAGCTATCTTGTTACCGTGGACGCGGAAAAATGTACTGGCTGCGGGGAATGCGTGGACATATGTCCCGCAGAGGTTTATGAGCTGGAGGGAGGCAAGTCCGTGCCCGCCAAGGCCGACGACTGCCTGGGCTGCCAAACCTGCGTGGACACTTGTGAGTCCAAGGCCATAAACGTTGACGACGCCTGAAAACGGCTGGAGCGGAAGGCGGCGGATTGTCCGGTTCTGGTTTTCCGCCGCCCTCTGCCTGGCGCTGGCCGCACTGGCGGGACCTGCCGCCTTTATCCGGCCGGCGTGGGGCGATGCCCCGCCTGTCACTGGATACACGCCGGTTCCGGCGGATCCATCCTCGCCCGAGGCCGCGCGCCTGCTGAGACTCTGGAACAGCATTCTTGAGCGGCATTCTCCCCGGGCCGCCTTCTGTCCAGATCAGTCCCCCATGCCCAGTCCGATTCTGCTGCAGTGGAAAAACCTCTCCACTCTGGCGCCCAAGCTGCCCCGCAATGAAAAACTAATTTATATCAATGGTTTCTTTAACCGCTGGATGTCGGAGGACGACCAGAAGGCCTACGGCCGGGCGGAGTACTGGGCCTTGCCCGAAGAATTCCTGCGCGCCGGCCGGGGAGACTGCGAGGATTATGCTATTATCAAATATCTGGCTTTGCGCTACCTTGCCGAGCCTGCCCAGGACATGTGGCTGCTTCTGGGCAAGAGCCTGGGCAGAGATTCCGGCCACGCCGTTCTGGCCGCCAGGGATGGAAGCCGGGTTTTTATTCTGGACAATCTCAGCAGACCGGCGCATCTGCTAATTCCGGAACCCCAGTATCTGCAATCCTTCATCCCTTTTTACGCCATCAACGAACAGGGCATCTGGCGTTTGACGCGCCCTTAAGGAAACGCTGATTTATTCCGTTTGGACCGCGTTGCTCGTTCTTTTTGGTTCTTCTACATTCACTTTGGAATGCGATACAGGATGTCGCGCCGAAATACAAATTATTTCGAGAGGCAAAGCGAAATCACATTTTCGCCGCAGCCGACAGATAAAAATTGCAGGAGGCAATTTTTATCTGGAATACGAATTATGTAGAGGGTCTGTATCATAGCGTCCGCTGAACACGGTGAAGGACATCCGGCCGCTGTCGGTTATGGCGGAAATCATATTGCAACC
>JAISMK010000091.1 GCA_031276785.1 Desulfovibrio sp.
CCTGGGAGCGTCGGCGCTTTTTTCCCCCAGGGGCAGGGGATCCAGGCGGAGGATGCGCAGGCCCGCCGGCAGGCGGAGGTTCATTTCCCGGGCTACTCCCTCCAGGTTCCGGCTCTCGCGCAGGTACACGGAAAACCATTCCCCTTCGCTGCCCACGCCCACAGGCAGGGCGCGGCCGAAGGAGATCAGGGGCAGGGGATGGAACCCCTGGCTGAAAGCCAGGGGAAGGGCCGCCCGGCGTAGCATGCGCTCGAAAATACTCTGTATTTCCAACTGGCTCAGGAAAACGGCCAGATCCCGGCGCGAGTACCAGACGCGGATCGGGGCCGCCTTGCGCGCCAGGTGGGGGGCCAGGACAGGGGGGGCGGATTTGGGGGGAGAATTTCCGGCTGTCCGTCCGCCGGCGGTCGCGTCCCCGTCCTGAACGGCCTGATGCTCTTCCTGGTCGCGCCGGGGATTGCTCAGCATATTGGCATAGCCCGCTTCCGCCGCCAGGGAGGGCACCCGCTCCAGCAGGGAGGGGGAAAGGGGGCGGTCGCAGACCCCGCAGGCGTTGCAGGCGGCGTAGCGGCAGTCGGCGCTTGTTTTGCCCAGCTCCGCCAGCCTCCGCTCCCGAAGCAGGAAATCCCGGCTGAGGCCGCTGTGTAGGTGGTCCCAAGGCAGAGGTTCAGCCGGGTCGCGGCGGCGCAGATAGTCTTCCGCCTTCAGACCTTGCTCCCGCATGGCCTCCAGCCAGGGATCCAGCCGAAAACTCTCTATCCAGTCGGCAAATATGGCTCCCTTGCGGTAGGCGCTTTCCACCACTCCGGCCAGACGGCGGTCTCCCCGGGAAAAAATTCCCTCCAGCAGGGTCATCTTCGGATCGTGCCAGCGCAGCTTGATGCCTTTTTGCCCCTTGACGGCCTGTAACAGGACGCCGATGCGCCGGTGCGCCTCCTCCAGAGAGATCTGCTCCTCCCACTGGAAAGGAGTGTGCGGCTTGGGAACAAAGGGCGAAACGGAGGCCGTAATCTGCAGCCGCCTGACCCCGGAACCGGCCGCGTCCCGGGCTTTGGCGCACAACTCCACTATTGCCGCCAGATCCTCGTCCGTCTCCGTGGGCAGGCCGATCATGAAATAGAGCTTGACCTGCTGCCAGCCGTGGGCAAAGAGCTTTTTCACATGGAGCAGGAGTTCCTCTTCGGTGACGCCCTTGTTGATGACATCGCGCAAGCGTTGGCTGCCGGCCTCCGGAGCCAGGGTGGCGCCGGTGCGTCGGATGCCGGCCATGCGCGCCATAATGGCCTCGTCCACGGAGCCTACCCGCAAAGAGGGCAGGGACACGGAAATCTGTTCCCGTTGGCAGCGATCCACAGCGCGCAGGAACAGGTTTTTCAGGGCCGAATAATCGCCGCTGCTCAGGGACAAAAAAGAAACATCGTCAAAGCCGGTGTTCGCCAGGCAGGAGTCCAGCAGGCGTTCCAGGTTTTCCGGGGTACGTTCCCGCGCCGGCCTGTACAAACTGCCGGCCTGACAGAAACGGCAGCCACGGGTGCAGCCTCGGGCTATTTCCAAGGACAGGCGGTTGTGGACCGCCCCGAAGGGAATGGCCTGAGTCGCGGGATACGGCACCTGGTTCAGGTCCGGGACGATGCGCCGTACCGCCCGGTTGTGCCGGGGTTCCAGCGCCCGCAGCCAGCGCCCCTCCTCGGCCGGGCTATCAACAGAGGCAAAAAATTCAGGAATATAGACTCCAGGACGACGCGCAGCCTCCAGCAGCAACTCCCGGCGCGGCAGATTTCGCTCCCGCGCGGATTCCACCAGTTCCAGCAGTTCGGGCAGACATTCCTCCCCGTCCCCCAGGGCCATCAGGTCCACAAAGGGGGCCAGGGGCTCCGCCGAAAGGGTGCATCCACCCCCCGCCACCACCAGAGGCCAGGGCCGGCCGTCAGGCTGCGCGTCCATCCTGTCCCTGGTCCGGAGGGGAATACCGCCCAGATCCATCAGATACAGACAGTTGCTGTAACAAAGCTCATGGGTGATGCTCAGGCCCAGCACATCCAGCTCCCTCAGGGGGATGCCCGCCTCCAGCGTACACAGATCCTTGCCGTGGGCCCGCAGGAGATCCCCCGCTTCCCGGCAGGGGGTGAACACCCTCTCCGCCAGCCAGCGCGGCCTGGCGTTGACGATGCTGTACAGGATCTTCTGGCCCAGATAGGACATGCCTACCTCGTACATGTCGGGAAAGGCCAGCGCCATGCGCAGGGAAAGGCCGGCCGCCTCCTTATGGACGGATCCTTCCTCTATGCCGAGATACCGGCTCGGTTTGGGCAAGAGGGAGAGAATGCTGCGCATGGTTCAGGATCGTCGGGCGTGCCGTCCGGCATTGCTATGCTTGAGGCCGCGTCGGCGGCGGAGTAAATCCGCCTGGCGCCAAGCCCCGGAATAATTTTAATTTTGAAGTTGCTCTGGCGGCCGCTTGAGCGGCCAGAGGAAGTCATGCGTATAATATAAAAGTTCAAACGCGCTATCTGCCGCGGATGAGACCCACAGGGCTGGGGCCGGGTCCGCCGCCCTTGAGGTCTAAGCCTCCCAGGCCGCCCCGGGACAGTGTAAGGTTGGAGCGGGCTTCCAGATATTTGGTTTTCAGTTCCTCCGGGCACTTTTCAAAGATAAAGAGGATATGGGTGGCGGAGATGCTGCCGGAGAATTCCTGCTCAAAGGGATAACCGTAGGGCATGATCATCATCTGCACCCCCTGCTGGGTGGGCAGGCTCTGCAACGCGGCGGGCTCCTTGAGGCACTGGCCCTGAGAGTCAAATTCGCCCAGGACCATTTCTCCGCTGACCAGTTTTACCAAGCGGATATCATAACTCATGCGCGTGTCTCCTCCAAAAAGAGGGGCGGAGCGTGATCCGCCCGGAGATGGGGTTTTTCTGGGTAGGTAGGCGGCGCCGCTCTGTCTGTCAAGCTATATTTGTCGTCCGGGCCGGCGCCTCTGGACGCGGTTGCGCTGGCGAGAGGGGGCATGTATGCTCCGGAGCATTGTAAACCGCTATGAGGAGTCCGCCATGCTCTCCCGGCTGCAACGCGCCCTTTCCTATTCCTTCCGCCGTACGGACCTGCTCCGCGCCGCTCTGACGCACAGTTCCTACGCCAATGAACGGCAGGAGGGGCTGGACCACAACGAGCGCCTGGAGTTTCTGGGTGACGCCGTTCTGGAATTGTGCATTTCCGAAGAGTTGTACCGTCGTTTTCCTGACACGAGGGAGGGGCGGCTGACGGCCATGCGATCCTCCCTGGTCAAGCAGCAAACTTTGGCCGGGCTTGCCCGCAAAGTGGGTCTGCCTGAAGTCCTGGCCCTGGGCAAGGGAGAGGAAAGCCAGGGAGGCAGGGATCGGGATTCACTGCTCAGCGATGCCCTGGAGGCGGTTTTGGGGGCGGTATATCTGGATGGGGGGTTTGATGCCGCTCGCGGCGTGGTGTCCGTCCTGTTCCTGCCCCTTTGGCCCCGCCTGGAAGAGCGGAAAAAAGCCCGGGACAACAAAAGTCTTTTGCAGGAGATCACTCAGGAGCGGTTTCGGGAAAGGCCGGTATACAGCCTGGAACGGAGTTTTGGACCGGAACATGCCAGAATATTTGAGATTCGTCTGGAACTGTCCGGAGGTATCTGCTTCCGGGCCGGAGGATCCAGCGTGAAGCGGGCGGAGCAGGCCGCGGCGGGTATGGCTCTTGCGGCCCTTGCGCCTGGAGGCGGGAACCTGGATAAAGACCTTCCGGACAGCGCCGGCGGCAGCGGGGAAGCGATGGTCCGCAAGCGCGGCTCAGAGCAGATCCTGGAGGGATGAAGGGCCGGAGAGGAGGGCTTGCTCCCCGGCCGCTCTGTCTTTGGTCTGCCTCTGACAATGGTAATCGGCGCTTATCCTCCGATGAGCTGCAGGGCCATCTGCGGCAGGGAGTTGGCCTGCGCCAGCATGGCCACTGCGGCCTGGGAAAGCACCTGGTTGCGCACAAATTCCGTCATTTCCGAGGCCACGTCCACGTCGGAAATGCGCGATTCGGCGGCCTGGGTGTTTTCAGCCTGGATCTGCAGGTTGGAGATGGTGTTTTCCAGGCGGTTTTGCATGGCGCCCAAGTGGGCGCGGATCTTGTCCTTGGAGATAATGGCCTGGTTCAATGCTTCCAAGGCTTTTTGGGCGTTATGCTGAGTGGAAATATCGTGGCCCGCCGCGTCTGCGTCGCTGTTTGTTGAGGACGCGTTGCCTATGCCGAGGGCAGAGGCCGTGGCGTTGCCTATGGTCACATAGTAGTAATCCTCAGCGCTTTCGTTGCCGGTGCCGAAGTGTATCTTGAGCTTGCCCGTGGATTTGAGGCCGCTACCGTCGTGACTGACGCCGGAGAGGTTGCAGTTGAGCAGGTAGATGCCGTTGAAGTCCGTGGCATTGGCGATACGGGTGATTTCCGAGGCCATGGCCTGATATTCGGACTCGATCATCAGGCGCTGATCCGAATTGTAGGTGCCTGTGGCCGCTTGTTCAGCCAGTTCCTTCATGCGGATCAGCTTTTCGTCGATGACCTGCAGGGCGCCGTCCGCCGTCTGGAGGAGAGAAATGGCGTCGTTGGCGTTTCTGACGCCCTGGTTCAGGCTCGCTATTTCCGCCCGCATCAGCTCGCGGATGGCAAGGCCCGCCGCATCGTCAGCCGCGGTGCCCACGCGCAGTCCGGACGACAGGCGCCGGGTTGAGGTGGCCAGCCGGCTGTATGAGACCCCCAGGTTTCTGGCCGCGTTCATGGCCATCATATTGTGGTTTATGACCAAAGACATGGTTGTTCCCTCCTTGAAAGGTTTGCCCGGAGAGAAGCAATATAAGTGCCAAAGTGTTTTTTGTTAATATTTTTAATATATTATTATGGAAAGAAAAGAAAAAACGGCGTTTTTTCCGGAAAAAGGAAAAAATTTCCCTGTGATTTTTTTGTTTTTTTGACACCCTGACGCGAGTGGGATCGGTTGGCAACATCCGCCTCCTTATCGGGATTCCGGATAAAAATTGCCTTCCGCAATTTTTATCGGCTGCGGCGAAAGCGGTTTCGCCCGCGCCTCCGGGGCTGGCGGCGAACGGCCTCCGGTGGAGAGTCCGTCCGCATCTTGGCCCGCCACCTCTCTCCGGCCTTGGCGGCCCAAAAAATGCCTTGCTTTTTTCCCCCGCAATCAATAGAAAAAGAAAAGGTTATGCCTCTTTTTGGATCTGGTCATATCTTCTTCCGCGTGCCTCAAAAGGAGTACGGCGTGAAGCCCCTTACCCCCGCGCCCCCGGTAAAGCTCTTTGAGGATTTTCTCCGGCCGGACCAAAATCAAGAGGGGCATCCTCCCGGTAAAGCCGCGAGAGACGCCGCCATCTTGTGTTCTGTCCGCCCTTTCCCCCCCCAATTTTATCTCCGGGAACGCTTTCTGGCTGTCACATTGCGGGAAACATGCCTTCCGGTACCGCCAGGGGCAACCCCAGGGGAGTGGCGCCCGGATGGCGGCAGTATCCGTTCCCCCTGAACTGAAACAACCCAAACCGCGTCAAAGGGAGCCCTGCTTGGTGACGCTCTCCCCCGCCGCCCACCCTGTAAAAAAGAGAGTTACCTATGGCTGACTTTTTGGCTCCTTCCGTGAACTTCATCGGCAAAGGCACCCTGGTGGAAATCGGTCCCCGGGCGAAAATGTTCGGCACCAAGGCCCTGATAGTAACCGACAAGGTCTTGAGCGGCATCCCCGGCGGCCCCGTTGATCAGGTCAAAAAACATCTTGACGCGGCCGGAGTGGGCTACGCCATCTATCCCGACGTGGCCCCCAACCCCCGCGACACCAACATCGCCGACGGCAAGAAGGTCTATCAGAGCGAAAAGTGTGACATGCTGCTGTCCGTCGGCGGCGGCAGCCCCCACGATTGCGCCAAGGGCATCGGCATTGCCCTGACCCACCCCGGTGATCTGTATGAGGATTACGCCGGCATTGAAAAACTGACCAAACCCCTGCCGCCCCTGCTGTGCGTCA
>JAISMK010000113.1 GCA_031276785.1 Desulfovibrio sp.
GGTGACCCTGTTGCCGTGGGACATCCAGACGGTAAAGGGCTTGCCCGTGGTCAGGCCTCCCCACAAAGGACAGGCTCCTGTCAGGGCCAGTTCCGCCGGACCGTACTCCCGATCCCTGGAGTTGAGCAGCTCACCGCCCAGACTGTGGGCGAAAAGCTGCATGCCGTAACAGATGCCCAACAGCGGCACGCCCAGAGAGAGCAAAAGCGGGTTCAGGACGGGGGCGCCTTCGTCTCCCACATTGTCCGGACCTCCGGAGAGGATGAAGGCGCCGGCCTCCGCCTCCAGAATACGCCTGTCCGAGACGGAGCAGGGCATAATTTCGGAATAGATTCCGGCCTCGCGCACCCGGCGGGCGATAAGCTGGGTATACTGGGAGCCGTAATCAATGATCACAACCTTGGAGGGCTTAGCCATAAGGCTTCTCCGGAAGGAGGGTTATCCTGTGGAGCCGGAACAGGACGGTCCTTACTGGGGCGGACGGCGGGGGCACCGCCTTAGCCGCAGAACAGTTTCAAAGCGCAATTGCCGTAATAGGCTATTTTCACTGGAGCAGGCCGCTGGAAATCAAGCCCGGAGCATCACTCCTTATCCACTTGATAGTTAGGGGCTTCCTTGGTGATGATTACATCATGCACATGGCTTTCCCGCAGGCCGGCGGAGGAAATATGGACAAAGCGGGCCTTGGCGCGCAAGTCGGCCAGGGTGGCGGCGCCCACATAGCCCATGCCGGAACGCAATCCTCCCACCAGTTGATAGAGGCTGTCGCTGACCGGACCCTTGAAGGGCACACGGCCCACTATGCCCTCAGGCACGAATTTCTTGCTTTTTTCCTGGGAATAACGGTCGGAGCTGCCTTCCTTCATGGCGTCAATGGATCCCATGCCGCGGTAAATCTTGTAGGTGCGTCCCTGATAGAGGAGAGTTTCCCCCGGGCTTTCCTCGCTGCCCGCGAACAGGCTGCCGATCATCACGCTGTGCGCCCCCACGGCCAGAGCCTTAACTATATCGCCGGAGTACTTGATACCGCCGTCGGCAATGACGCAGCGATCCAAGGCCCTGGCGGCCCGCACGGCTTCCGTCACAGCCGTGATCTGGGGCACGCCCACTCCGGCCACAATGCGGGTGGTGCATATGGATCCCGGGCCAATGCCCACCTTGACGGCGTCCGCTCCGGCCTGAAGCAGGGCTGTGGCCCCTTCAAAGGAGGCTATGTTTCCGGCGACGAGTTGGCAATCCGGCCAGGCGCCCCGGACCGCGGCAATGGCCTTAATGACGTTGGCCGAGTGTCCGTGGGCCGAATCCAGCACCAGAACATCAGCCCCGGCCTGAAGCAGAGCTTCCGCCCGGGGCAGGCAGTCCCCGCCCACTCCTATGGCCGCCCCCACCCGCAGGCGCCCGGCATCATCCTTGCAAGAATGGGGGTATTTTTTGACCTTCTCAATATCCTTCATGGTGATCAGGCCTTTCAGCCGTTTGTTCTCATCCACAACCAGGAGCTTCTCAATGCGATTCCTGTGCAGATGGGCCTTGGCCTCTTCCAGGGTGGTGCCCACCGGCACGGTCACCAGATTCCGCCGGGTCATCACCTCCCGCACACGGGTGAAGCCCTGTTCCTCTTCCGGAACAAAGCGCACGTCCCTGTTGGTCAGAATGCCCATCAGACGCAGGCCGCGCACCACAGGCAGGCCGGAGATGCGGTAGTTGCGCATGATCTCCAGAGCATGGGCAATGGTGTCATCCGGGGCGATGGTCACCGGGTCGGTAATCATGCCGCTCTCGGACTTTTTTACCTTTTCCACCTCCGACCGCTGCCGGGCGATGGGGATGTTCTTGTGGATTATACCGATGCCGCCGTTGCGGGCCATGGAAATCGCCATTGCCGCCTCGGTCACCGTATCCATGGCGGCGGAGAGCAGGGGGATGTTCAGTCGGATGGAGGGGGTAAGGCAGGAGGAGACATCCACCTGGTCGGGAGTCGCCTCGGAGAAACCGGGGAGAAGGAGAATATCGTCAAAGGTCAGTCCCTTGAAAATCTCGTGCTGCATGGTAGCCTCCCCGGAACATGCGGAGGTTGGGAGAACATCGGCGCCGGACGAGCCTTTGCGGAAAGAAGAAGGCGGTTATTCTAAATTTCCCGGCAAAAACTGTCAAGAAGGGAACAGCTTCCATTTTCCCGATAAAAATTGCCATCATGCTGGTTTGAGATTATCATCTTTCCCTCTCTCCGCACCGGCGTTTGCCTGCAAAAGCAAGCAGCGCGGAACTCAAAGAATTTTGCTGCGCCTAAGGCGGCGGGAGACGGCTGGACACAAAATTTTTCAACCGGCGATCCTGCAAAAACGCTCTCGAAAAAATTTCTGGACATATTGATATTATTACTCGGAGCGGCTTGGAGCATATATGATTGCCTATGTGGAAGGCAGGGCGGAGGAGCGCACCGAGAACGCCTGCCTTGTTGTTACGAACGGAGGCGTGGGCTATGAGGTGAACCTCCCGGGGCACAGCCTGTCCCGCCTGCCGGCCCGTGGGAATACAGTGCGTTTTTTCACCTGCACGGTGGTTAGGGAAGACTCTCTGGAGTTGTACGGCTTCGATACCTGGGACGAGCGCGAGACCTTTCTGGTCCTGATCTCCATTAACCGGGTGGGGGCGCGCACCGCCCTGTCCATCTTGACCATCTTCCGGCCGGACGATCTGCGCCGCCTGGTGGCGGCGGAAGATGTTCTGTCCCTGACCCGCGTGCCAGGCATCGGCAGGAAAACTGGCCAGCAGATCTTTCTGGAGCTGAGATATAAACTTAAAGGCTCCCCGCCCCAGGGCGAGCCGGGGATCCTGGCGGGGGGAGGCGTTTTTGCCGATGTACTCGCCGGCCTGGAAAACTTGGGCTATGAGCGGATGGAGGCCCTCTCCGCGGCCAAAAAAGTTCTGGATGCGCGGGCGGACCTGGATGCGGGCCAAGCTCTGCGCGCCGCCCTGAAAACCCTGGCCGGGGGGAGAAAATGATGGGCGGCGTCCCCGCGCCCGCGCCGGATTCCTCCCTGCCGGACGAGTACCTGCGGCCGCACAGCCTGTCGGAATTCATCGGGCATGAAGATCT
>JAISMK010000128.1 GCA_031276785.1 Desulfovibrio sp.
CGCCGGCGTCAAGGGAGAGCGGTTCACGCCGTCTCAAGCCCCCGGCTCTGCCGGGGGGGGGGCCTGACTCCCCGTAAAAGATGCCGGATACATGGATTGCATTCGATTCGAAAACTCAAAAAAACCTTGACTCGCGGGGCGGGTCTATACATGCCCTATGCTCACCAAATAGACCGCTAATGCCCGGTAGTGCATTTTTCAGGGCCGACTAAATTACTTCCTGGCCAAGTCCATTCGCCCGCTCCCCAAGGGCGGGCGGAGAAGCGCGAAGGCAGCCAGAGCAATTTCATTTTGAACTTTCCCCCCCTTGTTTCCCCGGCTTGAGGCGCTTTCCCGGGGAATCTCCGTAGTAGTCACGGTCCTCGGCGGCCGCCTCAGCTTCCCGCCCGGCGAGTCGGGCGGCTAGTCTGGCGGCGGCCTCAGCCATGACCCTGCCCCGGAGATCGGACCGGCTCGCGTCCGGGTTTTCGTTTTCAGGCACAAGCAGTGTGGCGGAAGCGGAAACGGCGTCCGAGAAGAGCGTCCTGCCGGAGGAGGGATCGGCAATGCTGTAGGCCAGGGATATTGCCGCCTCGCGTCTGACCCGCAGTCCGCCGGCGATGCGCGCGGGAGGTCCGGCATATTCCCGCAGCCGCGTCACCCGGCCTGACAGGACATATTCGGGAGGGGCGGGCGCTGCCGGCCCTGGAGGCGGAGGCGCGACTTCCGCATCTTCGCCTGGATCGTCCGCGGCAGCCGCTTCCTCCGGCACAGGCACGACATCCGGCTCATCTTCCGGTCTTGAGGGCAAAGGAGGCGGGAGCGCGGCCTGCCGGGACGCCGCGACGCTCCCCCCGCCGGCCTCCGCCGGATTCCCGGGCGCGGTTGTTTTTTCCGCCGGAGAGGCGGGGCGGCGCTTTTCCAGAGGCTTGGCCCCGGCCGCGGAGAACGGGAGCGCCTCAGGAACCGGCGGCCGCTCCACCGGTTCCACGGATGAAAGGATGAATCCGGCGTCCTGCAGGGCGTAGGCGAGCTGATCCTGAAAAACGGCCGGGAGATTGCCCTCCGCCGCCCCAAGGAGCGCGGCGGAAAAGCTGAAAGGCTTTATCCTGATGACGGAGTTGCCCGGCAGGGAACTGGAAGCGCCCCAGGCCGGAAACGCGCAGAACAAGGCGCAGCAGAGGGGGAGAAGACCCCGGCGCGCGGCAGAGAACATATTCCTCCTCCGCCCGGCAGCGGACGTTATGCGGATTCCAGAGCAAAAATCAGCGCATTTTTAATCCGGAATCGGAATTACCAGCCGATGGTCGGCTTGGTGGTAAGTTTGCGGATTTCTTTTTCATCGGCCCAGACAATTTCGCCGCTCTGAGGATCGGTCAATTCCAGGGAGACCTGGTAGTACACGTCTCCCACAGTTTTGGTCCGTTTTCTGATGGACCTGACTGTGCCGGTGATGATGTAGTCCGTATCGGCGAGCAGTTTGTTTGCCCCCCGGCGGGTAGCTGTTTCCGTAAGATCCCGCTCCGCAAACACGGCGTCCAGGTTGGCGTCGTCCGCGAGGAAGCGCACCAGGCCGGACCGCAGAAGCATGATGCGGATTTTGTCGGTAATTCCCTTGGTGTCGATATGCTCGTCCGTAAAATTCCGGACTTCGCGCAGGCGGATTTTGGGCTGGGCCGAGGCATCCTTGATCCAGCGGGAAGCGAGGAGGGACTGGGTCAGGCTTTCGGCGGTCGTTTGCAAATCCGTTGAACCCCAATGGGTGGTCACAGTTTCTTCGGCCTGCGGATCTTCATAGACGACTTCCCCGTCGCCGGAGACGCGGCCGGTCCGCGGGCCGCCGCAGGCCGTAAGCTGCATGGCGAAGAGAGCAAGGGCGACCAGGGCGGCGGCGGGATGTTTCAGGGTCATGGTCAACTCGCATCGTTAGAGATGAGGAGCGTATATTCCGCGGCGCCGGGAATGGTGGATCGCTCCCTGATGTGGACCGGCGCGCCGCCTTTGACGACCACGGGCCGCCAGGAGGTTTGCTCCAGAAGCAGGCCATCGGCGTCAAACCAGAGCATCCGGTACACGCTGTGGGTGGCATCGTCATTGTCGCTGCTGACAAGCACCGCGGAAACGACAAGAAATTCGCCGTCTTGTATATGGGTAATGGAATCAACCTCCACATCCTTGTTGTCGGCGTATATATGGGTGGAGCGGCCGCATCCCGCAAGGAGCAGGACGCACAGGACAATAAGGGAGAAAAGGCTAATACGTGACATGGTACACCTTCAGGTTGGCGGCTGACATTTCCGTGGCCAGAATAATAATGCCTTGCGCTTCTTCGGGCAAGATAATTCGCTGCTCGCTCCCGCCTGAGGCAATGGTGACCTCGGCGCCGCGAGGCACCCTGGTCCCGGCGAGATAGCCAGTATTGGGCAGGGTTTCCCAGTTGCGGACGGACGAGGACATGGATTGCGCCGTCAGATCAAGAAAAAGCATGGTCAGCGAGCCGATAATCTCGGCGTAGTCCCTTGTGGCCGAATTGGATTTGGCCACAAGATAGGCGCCGGCGGCAATCCCGGCCCGGCTCACGGCGCGGCTGACGGCAAAGCCCGCCTCCGCCCGCATGGAGTCCCACAGGGTGCGGTAGGCCAGCAGATCCGTCCTGAGCAACGGGTGCAGCGCTATTTGCTTCCGCGCCGGGCCGGAGGCGAGGAGCGTTGAGCCGGGAACGGCGCGTTGCGTGTATGCGGGCAGATCAATAAGAATATGGCCGACAACCGGAACCCAGATGCGCACATTTTCAACGCCCAGGGAGGGGGCAAGGCCCGTAAAGCCGATGATGGTCACTTCCTGGGTGTCGGGGCGTTTCCGGGTTCTTTTGCCGGCCGGGGAAACCGCGTCCGGCCTTTTCCCCGGCAGGGGAGGAACATCCCGGCGCTTCAGGCTCGCGCCGCCGGCTGCGGCCGGCCAGGCCTGTTCAAAAAAACGTCCGGCTTTGTCGTCAAGGGTCATGGCCCGGCGCATATTGACCCCGGCGGCCTGCAAGTCGCCGGCCAGGCGGAGAAGAACCGCGCCCAGCGCATAGGAAAAGGCGTCCTGGTAGTTGTTGACCAGGCCGCGCACGGCCTCGTCGCTCAGGATTTCCCGCATGGAATAGCCTTGGGGCAGCTCTTCCGGAGAATCATAGACCTTTTCTTTATTTTCAAGGATCTTTTCAATACGCGCCTGGGATTCTTCCAGCCAGAAGGCCTGGCGCTGCTCCATACGGCGTATTTCAGCGGCCGCGCCCGGAATGTCGCCCAGCATCAGGTAATTCAGCGCATTGAAGGTGTGGAGCAGCGAACGCTCGTAGCCGGCGCCGAAATAGCTTTCCGCTCCCCTGGAGAGCAAAAACGTCCCCGCTCCGGAGGCCAGGGCGCGAATGTTAACCAGAGCCCGTGATTCATATTCCTCAAGGATCGCCAGGGCCTCGTCGAAAGCCCTGGCGGAATCGGCCCAGCGGCCGTCCATCTGGCGGACCCGGGCCAGATTAAGGGCCGTTACCATTTCGCTGTATTCCTCGTGCGTCTCCTCCAGGCGTTTTTCCAGATCATCCACCTCGCCCGATAAGATGGCGGCGCGGATTTCGTCCGTTGGGACGCGGCTTGCGCAGCCGCCTGAAAATCCGGCGAACAGAGAGCAGACAAGGAATGTCGTCGCGGTAATACAGCGGGCCATTACTGCTCCCTTCCGGCGTCAGTCCCAAGCCCTCAGTCGGGAATTGAGACGCCCGGCTTTTGCGGGTCAGATTTACAGCTTGTCTTTTTCCTTATCAGGCCGCCTTTGGAAAGTCCCGCCCATATTCCTGCCAGAGCATTTTACGCTTGAAATGCTTGCTTAACGGCGGGCAAAGCCCGCCTACAAGCATTTCGCGGCAAGGATTTGCCAGCAGCGGCAGAGGCTCCGGTCCGGGAGTTCCGCCAGAGGGGGCATTTCCCGGCGGCAGCGCTCCTTGGCCTGCGGGCAGCGGGGATGAAAGCCGCAGCCGGAGGGCCGGAGCCTGAGCCCTGGGACCGTGCCGGGAATGGCTCCCAGGCGGCTCCGGCGTTGCGCCCCTTCCGTCCGGCCGGGCAGGGATCGCAGCAGGCCGGCGGTATAGGGATGGGCCGGAAAATTAAGGACTCGCGCCGCCGGGCCGTATTCCACGATACGCCCGGCGTACATGACGGCCACATCGTCGCCGGTCTGGGCCGCCACCTGCAGATTGTGGGTTATGAGCAGGAGTCCGCTGCCGGCTTCGCGGATCAGATCCCGCAGCAGGGCGAGAATCTGGCGCTGGACGGTGGAGTCCAGGGCGGTGGTCGGTTCATCGGCGATGATCAGGGCCGGGTCGCAGGCCAGGGCCATGGCGATCATCACCCTCTGACGCATGCCGCCGCTCATCTGGTGAGGGAAGTCCCGGGCCCTTCTGGCGGGGGAGGGAATGCCCACCTTGTCCAGCAAGGCCACAGCCTTGTCTCTGGCGGCGGAGGAGGCAAGGCTCCGGTGCCGGCGCAGGCCCTCGCTGATTTGCTCTCCCACCCGCATAACCGGATTCAGGGAGGTCATGGGATCCTGGAAGATCATGCCCATCCGGCTGCCGCGCAGAGGGATAATGTCCCGCTCGTCCAGCCGGGTCAGATCCCGGCCTTCCAAAAAAATGGAACCGCCGGCCAGGAAGGCGGGCGGCGAGGGAAGCAGGCGCGGTATGGACAGGGCGGTGACGCTTTTGCCACAGCCGGACTCGCCCACCAGGCACAGGGTTTTGCCTCGCTCCAGAGTTAAGCTGACTTCTTCCACTGCCAGGGCCACGGCATCGGCAAGGGCGAATCCCACCGAAAGGGCCTCCAGCGCAAGCAGGGGGGGAGGGGCCATGCCGGCGCTCTACCCGGACGCTTGGCAGTGACCGGGATAATCGGCCCTGAGGAAGTTTTTCGGTTGAAAAAAGACGCGCATATCTGAAAAAATTAACGCATTTTTAACCGGGAAAAGGAATAAGTATATTTGCATATTCCCCAGAGCCGACTACATGAGAATCTTGGTTTCCGGGGACAGGGCTTTGAGCAGGGCGGCCCAGTGGTCTTCCTCCGCGCCGCCGCCCCGGCAAAGCTGTTGCGCCCGGACCTCCGGCGTCTTGGGCGCGGGCAGGCGGAATTCATCCAGAAATTCCAGATCCCCCGCCCTGGTCTGGCGGACAAGGGAAATGCGGATGCCGCCCGGCGGGTCGTCGCCTGCGGCGCTCTTGCCGGTCTGCCTCAGGGTGGCGACGGCGGAAAAAAGCGGGGCCAAGGGGGAGCCCCTTTGCGGCGCGACCGGACCTCCTTCGCCGGTGGCGGCCCGGACCGGAACAGGGGCGGCCATGCGGGTCCGGGCCAGAAGGCGGACATGGTCCGGCAGGGCGCGCAGGGCTTCCTCCAGGTTTTCCGCATGGGCAAGCGCTTCGTCCGCGGCCTGAATGGCGGCGCCGCAACGCAGGGCCAAGGCCACTCCGTCCGAGGGCCTGCAGTCAACCCGCAGGAGGGAGGCGCCGGCGACAAGGACTGCCGCCGCCACAAATACGCCGTCCGCCATATGCAGCAGTTCCACCGCCAGCAACCTGCCCTTCAGGGCGCGGATCAGGGACAGGGCCAGATCGTGAGTGGAAGGACGAGGGAAGATGGCGCCCGGGGAATCACCCCGGGGCAGGGGCGCGGCCGGCGCAAGATCCGCTCCAGCCGTTCTGCCGTATGAACCCGCGGGCATCCCCGGCCCATCCTGCTCCGGCCCATTGAGGACGGAGGAAATGGCAAAGGCTTCCGTGGGGCCGATACTCAAACGGAGAAGAAGTTCCGTGCCCCGGGGATGCAGGAGGAGAACAGGAGAATAGTTCTCCCCGCACAGGGAAATGCCGAGAACGGTCATCTCTACCATGGCGAACCCGCTTGTTTGCCCTTAGAGCAGTTCAACTTTGAAAAAGTTGGACTGCTCTGCAAGGATTTGCCTGCGAATCCTCGCCGCGAGATGGCGGCAGGTGGGCTTTGCCCGCCGTTAAGCGCCCATCTCAAAGCGCAACTGCTTTAAGGCAGTGCCTGCCCGCCTCCACAACGGCCACCGGCAGGAGGGAGCCTTTCCAGCCGCCTCTCTCCCGTCGGGGGAGGGGCACATGGACCAGCAACCCGTGCGGGGTCCGGCCCTGCCAGGATTCCAGGCCCACGCCGCGCTTGGCGGAGCCGCCTTCCCCGTCCTTATCGGCCGTTTCTCCGGAAAAAACAGGCCGCCGGCTGGGCTCTTCCAGCAAAACCATCGTCGTCCCGCCGACTGTGGATGTCAACACCCTTGCATTAACCTGATCCTGCCAGATCTGCAAGCGGGAAAGGCGTTCCAGGGCCAGGGCGCGGTCAACCTTGCCAGGCAGCAGGGAGGCTCTGGCCCGGGGGCGGTCGGAATAGACAAAGGAGAAGCTCGCGGCAAAGTCCGCCTGCTCCATAAGACGCATGGTGGCGGAGAAATCCTCTTCCGTTTCCCCGGGAAAACCCACAATGATGTCCGTGGTGAGCAGGATGTCCGGGCGGGCCGCGCGTAGCTGCCCCACAATGTCCAGGTAGCGGGCCGCGTCGTAGCTCCGGCCCATCTGCCTCAGAATTTTATCCGAGCCGGACTGTAAAGGCAGGTGCAGACGGGGGCAGAGAGCTTCCATGTCGCCAAAGGCGGCGATGACCTCAGGGGCGATGTCCTTGGGGTGGGAAGTGACGAAGCGCAGGCGGGCCAAGCCCGGCAGAGCGGCCACCTGGCGCAGGAGGCGGGCGAAAGCCCCTTCGCGGCCGTTGTTGCCTTCCTGGCCGTAGGCATTGACATTCTGTCCCAGAAGAACGATTTCCCGCGCCCCGGCCGCCAGCAGTTCCCGGCACTCGGTTAGAACGGCCTTGGGCGGGCGGGATTTCTGCCGCCCGCGCACATAGGGCACAATGCAATAGGTGCAGAAATTGTCGCACCCCTGCATGATGTTGACAAAGGCGGCGACTGGTTTTTCCTGGTTCCCTCCGGCGAAAGCCCGTTCCTCATACTCCTCGGCAAAGTCCAGGAGGTTGAGGCGCAGAGAGGGTTCCTCCAGCAGGCGGCTGACGGCGTCGGGGGCGCGGGCGATTCCGTCCGCGCCGAAGAGCAGGCGCACCTGGGGGAAACGCCGGATCAGGGCGGGACCAACCTGTTGGGCCACGCAGCCGCCCACGCAGACCAGCACTCCCTGCCGTCCCTTGCTCCGGCGGGCGATGCGCCCCAGTTCCGAATAGACTTTCTGCTCCGGCTTGTCCCGCACGGAGCAGGTGTTGAGAATATGGACAGAGGCGTCTTCAAAGGATCCCGCCGCAAAACCCCGGTCCTGAAGGGAGCGGGACAGCCAGTCCGAATCATGGGCGTTCATCTGGCAGCCGAAGGTCTGTAGATGAAAAATCGTTTTAGCCATGCCTGAAGCACTTTTACTTGGAGAGTATGCGCCTGGTTAGGCCCGTTCCGGCCAGCCTGTTGAAAAACAGGAGGGCTGCGCCGACGCGATCTTCCCTAAAAACCGGCCTCGCCGTTGATGAGCTGAATATGGATGCGGCCCGGGGGGAAGCTCTTTTCCGTGATTGTCCAGACCGAACAGATCCGGTCGGCGCTTTTACAGTCCATACAGATGCCGGTTTTGACGCAAGGGGTTCCGAGGCGCAGGCGCAGGGAGTTCATGGGGGCGGCCATAGTCCTGATCCGGCTCATGGCTTCTTCCGCCGAGGCGCAGATTTTGTTGCGACCGGCCTGGACAATCACCTTGCGCGGCCCGAAATGCAGCGCTCCCACGCGGTTCCCGATACAGTCTCGGTTGACCAGCTTGCCGTCCAGAGTCAGGGCGTTGACGGAGGAAAGATACAGATCGGACAGGAGCATCCGGCGCCGCATTTCCGTCACCTCCTGCGGCGACAGGTCCGGATGGCGCGTGTCCATAAGTTCCACACCCGGCAGCGCTTTGATTAGATCCAGAACGCCTGTTTCCTGCAAGGTCCGCGAGCCTCCAAAACCGACCGTGCGCGGCTTCTCCGCCGGAATGATAATTTCCGCTATGTGGCGGGCGGCCGCTTCAGGGCTGTCATGGATGCTTACGGCAAAACCGTTGCCTTCCAGAGCGGCCCCCACTTTTTCCAATTTAATCTGCCAATACTGCGCCCGGGGATCAGCGGCGGCGGTCATAGCGGCCTCCTGCGTCTTGCGGTTACGGCGGGAACGCGGTCGCGCTCTGCGTTGAAATTGCTCCAAGAAACGGCAAAAAACAAGCGGGGCGGGAAACGGACCGTCCGCCCCCACCCCTGAAGCTGCTTGCAAAAGGAAGGTATGAAAACATAAAAGCAAACCTCATGCCAGAACCTGCATATGCCGGAGAAAAATTTTCCAAAGTTACAACAACGTGTTGCGAATCAAAGGCGGCCAGGCGGGAGCGGTCGGGCGTACAACATTTTGTACCCGCCCGCAAGCGAAAAGGACTCCTCAGGCGGCCAGCCTCCCAACCGAGGGCGGAAAAGGCGGCTTTGCCGGGTTTCTCTCTCCGCCCTCCCGGCTTTAAGGCCAATGTTCAAATTTTTTGACGCGGGCAGGAGAAGTCACGCGTATAATATAAAATTTTAAATGCTTCTGGCGGCCATTTGCCCCGGCTGCCGACCAGGGGGGATCTGGAGTTTTTACCTTCCTTGGGATATTGCTTGGAGTATAAAGAAGGAGGCCCCTGTGCTGGATCGCAAACTTCTGCAACGCCGCCCGGAAGTGGTGGCCGCCGCTCTGGCGGGGCGCGGCTCTTCCCTCCGGGTGGAGGAATTCACCGCCCGGGATGAGAGGCGCCGCTCTCTGCTCGCCCAGGTTGAAGCCTTGAGAAAGGAGCGCAACAGCATATCCGCCCTGGTGGGGGAGAAAAAACAAAAGGGAGAGGACGCCTCTTCCCTGGTGGATCGCATGAGCGGGGTCAACAACAGCATCCGGGAACTGAGCCGGGATTTGGAGGAGGCGGAAGCCGGCCTGGAGGCCTGGATGCTCCAGCTTCCCAATATCCCGCATGAGTCAGTTCCTCCGGGCAGGGACGAAAGGGACAATCCCGTCCTGCACTCCTGGGGAACTCCGCCCGTATTTTCCTTCCCCCCCAAGGAGCATTGGGAGCTGGCCGCCGGCCTGGGGGGGCTGGATTTCGACCGGGGAGCCAAGCTGGCCGGCAGCCGTTTCACTTTATATCTGGGCTGGGCCGCCCGCCTGGAGCGCGCTCTGGTCAATTTTTTTCTGGATGTCCAGACCCGCGAGCACGGCTACAGGGAGATCCTGCCGCCCCTCATGGTCAATGCCCGCACCATGACCGGCACAGGCAACCTGCCTAAATTCGCGGAGGATCTGTTCAAAATTGAAGGCCGAGATTACTACTTGATCCCCACGGCCGAAGTCCCCCTGACCAATATCCACGCGGACGAGGTTCTGGACGAGGCCCTGCTGCCCCTGGCCTATACCGCCCAGACCCCCTGCTTCCGTTCTGAGGCCGGTTCTTACGGCAAGGACACCCGGGGATTGATCCGCCAGCACCAGTTTACCAAAGTGGAAATGGTCCGCTACACCCATCCCGACGCCTCTTTTTCCGAACTGGAACGGATGCGCGGCCATGCCGAGAGCCTGCTGCAACGCCTGGAGCTGCCCTACCGGGTGGTGACCCTCTGCGCCGGCGACATGGGCTTCGCCTCGGCCAAAACCTATGATCTGGAGGTCTGGCTGCCGGGCCAGGACAAATACCGGGAGATCTCCTCCTGCTCCAACTGCGGTGATTTTCAGGCCCGGCGAGCCAACCTGCGCTTCAAACCCGCCGGCGGCGGCAAGCCGGAATACATCCACACCCTCAACGGGTCCGGCCTGCCCGTGGGCCGCACCCTGGTCGCCATCATGGAAAACGGCCAGCGCGAAGACGGTAGCGTTGCCCTGCCCAAGGCTCTGATCCCCTATATGGACGGCGTGGAGGTTATCGCCGGAGCAGTTTCGCTTTGAGATGGCCGCTTAGAGCAGTTTAATTTTGAAAAGTTGGACCGCTCTGCAAGGATTTGCCCGCAAATCCTTGCAGCAAAATGCTTGTAGGCTGGCTTTGCTCGCCGTTAAGCATCCATCTCAAAACGAAATTGGTCTAACGGCGGGCGAAGATCGCCCAGGCCCGCCCCCCCCGGACGTGGCGGGGGCGGGCCTGCCTGCCGCAACATACTGTTTGGCAGTCTTTTTGTTCTTTGCTGGGGCGAATGATGAGGGTTGAACTCACGACCCCCTGGGCCACAACCAGGTGCTCTGCCAACTGAGCTACATCCGCCGTGAGGGGAACACCTACACGGAACCGGTCCCGCGGTCAAGCTGCGAAAATAGAGGTCAGGACAGCAGGGAAAGGGCCTCGCGCATTTCCAGATGCAGCCGCTCTCTGGCGGCCGCCTGGACTTGCTGGGTGGAAGAGCCGAATTGTCCCGCCCGGATGGCGTAAATGTGCTTGATCAGGGATTCTCCCGCCCGTCTTAGCTTATCCGGCGATTCCAGAGCCGCATTAAAGGCGTTTTTGCCCACCTTGGACAAGGCCCGGCTGACGATCCGCGCCGCGCCTCCCGGCCCGTGCTGCACTGCGGTGCTGAAGATCACCTCCTGCAGGGCTGGCGGTATTTTTTCAAGCCTAAGGCCTGTGTTTTCCTCAATATCCTGAAGAGCAGGCTCAAAATGGCTTTTGCAGATGAAGTCGTTTTGCAGACGCTCAAAGCGCACAGGGTCTTCGGAGGCGATGCGCTTCCAGACTTCTGGCATTTTCCCCGAGCGCCCGCCGGTGTTGGCCGGCCCGGCGGCGGTCAGGCGCCCGGCCAGATCCGGGGCGGCGCTCTCCAGATAGCGAAGGAAGCTGCTCATAGTCCCGGCCCGGGAGGAAATCTGGAATTTGCCGTAAGAAGTTCCCCCGTTGCGGTCATAGCCGATGGCCGCCACTCCCTCGCTGCCGGATTCAAATCTGGCGGCCAGATCCCCAAGTTCCGGCGAGGCTTGCCGCTCCAGGCGGCTAAAAATCCAATCCAGCGGGGCTTGCGCTAGAGAGGACAAAGACAAAACGGCCTGCGGCCCCCCCCCTTTTTCCCGGGACGCGGCCTGGAGCGGCCGGTCTTCCGGCAAGGATCGGTCCGGACGGGGTGGATTTTCCCGTCTCCGCCCGCCAGGAGCGCTTTTCCCGGGGCTTGGCTTCTTTAAGGGCGAGGAGGCGTCTTGAGCCGTAAAGGCAGGGAGGGCATACTCCCGCTTAGCCAGAAAGCCGGACAGGGCGGCGCTCTGCCCGTAACTCCCCGGCCTGCCGGCGCTTGCCGCCGTTTTCCGGGAGTCTTCCATGCCGACGCCGCTCCGGGCCGTCTTCCGGGAGTCTTCCATGCCGATGCCGTTGCGGCCGGTGACAGGACGGCCAGTTAAGCGCGATCCCCGTCCGCTCCGGGGCAGGGGAGAGAGCATTTCTCTTCCCGCGGCGGCCAGACCGGCCTGCAGGGCGGCGGCGGACAGGCCGGGACGGGAGGGGGCGCTCCGGCTCTCCGCCGGCGGCGCTCCCCCGGCGGCTCTTGGGACCGCCTTTTGGTCCGGCGCGGGGGCCTCGCCCTCCGGCAGGAAAGAGGCGAAGGCCGGTCCCGCGCTTTGCCCGGTCCGGCCGCTCCGCCCCGTTCTGAGCGGCGCCTCCGGGCGGTCATTGCCGAAAATAAGGCTCGGTTTTCCCTGGATCATGCCTCTCTCCTCCTATTCCATTTCCCGGAGCAATTTCTCTTGGACATTGTTCCGGCGGCGAAAGGGCTGTTGCGTCCCGCCGCTCTCGAAAGACTCCGTATTGATTGCGGCCTGGCGGCAGTGTAAGCCGCCTGCGCCCATTGATGAAGCAAAAGCCGTGCCATTCTTGAAACAGGCGGAAGAGCAGATTGATTTAACTTTGAAATTAATAAAATAATTGCCAGATACAAGTCTGTTTCTGAGATATAAACAAAATTTTTTTTGCATTGTTAAATGCAAATTTGGGTTCGGATTAAAGAAAGCGTTATACATAATATAAAAATTAAAAAATTCAGGGGGAACGTCTATGTTCCCCCAGACCCGGCCCTGTCGGAATTTTGAGGCCCGTTCTCTTTTGCCATTTCCAATTCCAAACCGCGTCCATGCAGTTTGGAATTGTTGGCTGCGGCAAAAGCGTGATTCCGTCTTGCTTCTGAAATATTTCGTATTTCGCCGCGACACCCTGTAGCGGATTCCGCTTCCCTCTCAGGCAGTAAGTATATGTTTGATTGAGAGCCGTTTAACTTTTAAAAGTTGGACTGCGCGGCAAGGATTTGCTCGCAAATCCTTGCCGCGAAATGCTTGCAGGCGTGCTTTGCCCGCCGTTAAGCAAGCATTTCAAGCGTAAAATTCTCTAGAAGCGGAATTTGTCCGGCGGAAGCGCTTGACAGCGGGGGAGGAAGGTTCTATATTTCGTCATATAACGAAATGACGAAATAAGGAATATTATGTTTGACTTTCTGACCCTGACCAAGGCCCTTACCGACGAAAACCGCCTCCGCATCCTGATGGCCCTGCGCGACCGGGAACTCTGCGTCTGCCAGATCACCGGCTTTCTCGACCTGGCGCCCTCCACCACTTCCCGGCACCTCTCCATCCTGCGCCAGGCGCGGCTTATCGATAGCCGGAAAAAGGGCAAATGGGTCTACTACGGCCTGCCCAGTCTGCCGGATGCCCCGGTCCGGATCCGCGAGGCCGTGGACTGGATCACGCGCTCCCTGCAAGACCTCCCAGTTATCCTGGAGGATGAGAATCGCATCCGGGACGTCCTGGCCAGGGGCCTGGATCTGTGCGCCTGTGAGCGGGCGCCGGATACCGCCGCGGACAACTTCCATTCCCTGGCAATCCATTCTCTGGCCGAGGCTTCCGGCGAAAACGCCTCTTCCTTGTAATCCTGCATATTCTTTAATAACAGGCGCCGCCAATGACTCCATCTTCCGCCCTTGCCGGGCATGCCGCCCGTTGCGTCAGCCGCTCCCGGCCTGCCGCCACAGAGACCGAAGCCGCCTGCCTACCCCTGCCGGAAGAACATTGCGCCTGCAACGACGCCCGGCCCGCTTTCTCCTGCGCCTGCTGCGCGGATACCCCGCCCTCCCTTCTGCGTGAGGCCGACGCCGGAGAAAGGGAGAAAGGGCGCCTGCGGCTGAAGAAAGAGATCCTCTTCCTCGCGGCCTCGGCCCTGGCCTTCTTCGCCGCCCTGGCCTTCGGGGACAGTCTGGAGGCCGCCCTCAAAGCGCCGGTCCTGCCTGTCATCTATGCCGCCCTCTATCTGTTCTGCGGGGCCAGAGTCTTCCGCCAGGCCGGAAAACTATTGTTGGAAAAAGATTTTTTCAATGAATTCACCCTGATGGGCGGTGCAACGCTGACAGCCATTCTCTTGGGGGACATGGCCGAGGCCGTGGGAGTCATGCTTTTCTACCGTACGGGGGAATTTCTGCAGGAGCGCGCCTCTGACGGGTCTCGCCGCTCCATCAAGAGCCTTCTGGCTTCCAAGCCCGGCCTGGCCCATGTTCTGCAGGGAACCTCCGTCACGGACATGGCGGTGGAGAGTGTGCCCCCGGGACAGAGAGTCCTGGTGCTGGCCGGGGAAAAGATTCCTCTGGACGGGGAGGTGCTGGCCGGCGAATCACAGGTGGACCAAAGCCCCCTCACGGGTGAATTTCTTGCCGTGGACATCCGGCCGGGGGATTCCGTGCTCGGCGGCACCATCAACCTAACAGGGGCGCTGACCGTCAAGGCGTCCGGCGCCTTTGCCGATACCCACATGGCCCGCATTCTGGAACTGGTGGAACATGCCGCCCAGGCCAAGTCCCCCACGGAACGCTTCATCACCCGCTTCGCCCGCTTCTACACGCCGGCGGTGGTTGTTCTGGCCCTGCTGACGGCTCTGCTGCCTCCTCTTCTGGCTCCAGGAGCCGCCTGGGAAACCTGGATTTACCGCGCCCTGGTCTTGCTGGTCATCTCCTGTCCCTGCGCCCTGCTGATCTCCATTCCCCTGGGCTATTTCGGCGGCATCGGCGGCGCTTCGCGCCTGGGCATCCTGGTCAAGGGGGGCGCTGTTCTGGACGGCCTCCTGAAGGTCAAGGCCGTTTTCCTGGATAAGACCGGCACTCTCACCAGGGGCGTTTTCCAGGTGCTGGAGATCCTCCCGGCTCCCGGCGCGGACAGGGACGATCTTTTGGCTCTTGCCGCCTGGATTGAATCACATTCCAACCACCCGGCGGCCCGCTCCATTGTCCGCCATGCCTTGGGCGGGGAAGACGGCCGCCTCCCCCCGCCGCCGGAGATCCTGGGCGGAGCGGAGGGGATCGCCGTCCGGGAAATTCCCGGCAAGGGTCTGGTGGTGGAAGCGGGAGGCAGCCGTTACCTGGCGGGAAGTTCCGCCCTGCTGGCGGACTTCGGCCTGAAGGCCGAGGATCGCCCCCATCCAGGCGCTCTGGTGCATATTGCCCGGGATGCCGATTACCTTGGCTGCGTCCTGCTGTCCGATACCATGCGCCAGGAAACCCTCCGGGCGGTGGCGGATCTCAAAGCCGCCGGCCTGCGGACCTACCTGCTCACCGGGGACAGAGAGGAGGCCGCCGCCTGGGCCGCCCGGACGGCCGGCCTGGACGGCTACCGCGCCGGCCTCCTGCCTGAAGACAAGGTGGCCGCCCTGCGGGAGCTGGCTGATCCGGCCACTTCCGCCTTTGTGGGCGACGGCATTAATGACGCCCCCATACTGGCCCTTTCCCGGGTAGGCATCGCCATGGGTGGAGTGGGCGCGGAAGCGGCCATTGAAGCCGCGGACGCCGTAATCCTTAATGATTCTCCCGCCGCGATACCCCGCCTGTTCCGCATCGCCCGCAAGGTGCGGGTCATCGTCCTGCAGAACATCATCCTGGCTCTGGGAGTCAAAACCGCCTTCATGGGGCTGGGAATCGCCGGCATTTCCGGACTTTGGGAGGCCGTTTTCGCCGATGTGGGAGTGGCCCTGCTGGCCGTACTCAATGCCGCGCGGGCCACCGCCCGCTCCGGCTCTTGAATTCGAAGATAATTTACGCTTGACCCTCCGCGGACGTTCCGCTCTACACCTGCCACAGGCGGAACTCCCTTCCCTCCCGCCAGTGGACGTTCTTATGCAGGAGGCCCATAGCGGCATAGCGGGGAGCCAGTT
>JAISMK010000165.1 GCA_031276785.1 Desulfovibrio sp.
CCCCCCCTGGGGGCCCCCGCCCACCACCCCCCACTCCATCCCTTTTTTTTCCCGGGTGCGGGCCCCCGGCCCCCACGGCCGGGTGTTCCACCTTCGTGGTGATGAAGCGTTTTTTGTCCGGCTGGGCCTCCAGAGCCGCGTAAATGGCCGTGGAGTCACTTTCTGTACCGCAGGAGGTCATCATGGTCTCCCCCGGCCTGGCTCCCAGGAGGGCGGCCACCTGCTCGTGGGCGGTAATTAGGGCGTCCTGGGAAAAGGCGGCGAAACTGTACATGCTGGAAGGATTGGCATACTGCACGCGCAGAAAGGGCAGCATGACCTCCAGCACTTCCGGGGCCACGGCGGTGGTGGCGTTGTTGTCGAAATAGCGGATAGCGCTCATAGGGGTGCTTCCTTGACGAGAAGATCTGGTTCAATTGCATCGCGCAGAGTCTGCTGGACAAAGCCCTCCACCGTCAGCCGGCTGGAGGAGCAGGAGGCGCACAGGCCGCGCAGGGCCACGGTGACGGTCTTGCCTTCGATGTCCACAAGCTCGATATCTCCTCCGTCCTGCCGGAGCCTAGGCCGGACGACCTCTTCCAGAATGGTCATGACTTTTTGCATCCTTTGGATGTTGGACAGGGGCCTGTCGCCGGCGGAGGTCCGGGGACGGAGGTCGGCGATGCCGCGCTCCGGCGCCTTTGTCCTTTCCAGCGCGGCCTTCACGATGGCGGCAATGTCTTCCAGGCAGTCGCCGCAGCCGCCGCCCGCCTTGGTGTAGTCCGTGACCTCCTCCACGGAGGTCAGGCCGTTTTCCCTCACGGCCTTTAGGATTTGGTCCTCGGTGACGTTGAAACATTTGCAGACCATCCGGCCTTCATGGGTTTTGGGCCGGGGAGGTTCGCCCCGCCACTGGCGGATGGCCGCCTCCAAAGCCTCCTGCCCCATGACCGAGCAGTGCATTTTTTCCCGCGGCAGGCCGCCCAGGTAGGCGACGATATCCTTGTTGGTAAGGGCCAGAGCCTCATCCACGGTTTTGCCCTTGATTATTTCCGTCAAGGCGGAGCTGGAGGCAATGGCGCTGGCGCAGCCGAAGGTCTGGAAACCGGCGTCCCGGATAACGTCGTTTTCAATGCGCAAAAAGAGTTTGAGCACATCGCCGCAGGCCAGGCTGCCCACCTCGCCCACGGCGTTGGCGTCAGCTAGTTCCCTGGCATTGCGCGGATGGAGAAAATGATCACGGACCGTGTCCGTATAAGCCCACATGGAAACCTCCTAAGAGCATTTTTCGCTTGAAATGCTTGCTTAACGGCGGGCAAAGCCCGCCTGCGAGCATTTCGCGGCAAGGATTTGCGAGCAAATCCTTGCGGAGCGGTCCAATTTTTCAAAGTTAAACCGCTCTAGGCCACCCGGCGGCGCGCAGACTTTATTCTGCGGCAATCAACATGTCACTCCACGCGAAGGCGGAGAAAGCGTTTTTTACCCAATTTGATCACATAGGCGCCGGGAGCAAAGGGTGCCGCTCCGTCGCGGCAGGCAACGCCGTCCACGGTCAGGGCGCCTTGGGCTATGAGCCGGCGGGCCTCGCCGCGCGAGGCGGTAAGTCCGGCATCCGTCAAAAAGGCCGCCGGAGCTGAGCTTTCTCCCGCCAGACAGGTGTGTCCGGGGGCGTCGTCAGGCACGCCGCCGTTGGCGAAGACGGCGTTAAACGCCTGCCGGGCATCCCGGGCCTTGTCCTCCCCATGATAGCGGGAGGTGATTTCAAAAGCCAGATCTTCCTTCACTTCCTTGGGATGCGCTTCGCCTTCGGCCACGGCCCGCCGCAGGCCGGCGATTTCCCTAAGGCCCCTGGCGGAGAGCAGTTCGAAATAGCGCCACATCAAGTCGTCGGAAATAGACATGAGCTTGCCGAAGATCTCCCCTGGAGGCTCGTCAATGCCGATATAATTGCCATAAGTTTTGGACATTTTACGCGTTCCATCCAGGCCCTCCAGAAGGGGCATGGTCAGGATGCACTGGGGTTCCAGGCCGTAATTGGTCTGCACCTGGCGTCCCATGAGCAGGTTGAATTTCTGATCCGTTCCCCCCAGTTCCACATCCGCCCTGAGATGCACGGAATCATACCCCTGCAGCAAAGGATAGAGGAATTCGTGGATGGAGATGGGCGCGTTGCCCCTGTAGCGTTTTTCAAAGTCGTCGCGTTCCAGCATCCGGGCCACAGTGGCGCAGGAGGCCAGGCGGATGAAGTCTCCCGGGGCCATGGCCCCCAGCCATTGAGAATTAAAGGTGACAATGGTCTTTTCCGGATCCAGAATTTTGAATACCTGGCGTTTATATGTCTCCGCGTTGGTCCGGACCTGTTCTTCCGTCAGGGGCGGGCGCGTGTCCGAGCGGCCGGAAGGGTCGCCGATGCGGCCGGTGAAATCGCCGATGATGAAGATCACCTGATGTCCCAGTTCCTGGAAATGGCGCATCTTGTGGATGACCACGGTATGTCCCAGATGCAGATCCGGGGCGGTGGGGTCAAAGCCTACCTTGACCCGCAACGGCGTTCCCCTGGCAATCTTCGCGCGCAGTTCCTCTTCGTCAATCAGTTCAACGCAGCCGCGCCGGATCTGGGCGAGTTGGGCGTCAATATCCAGAGACATGGCGGTTCCTCCCGGCTTGGGGTGAAAGAGGTTGTCACACAGCCGCGCCGGAGGCGGCAACGGAGGCCCGCCGCCTCCGCTCCAATGCAGCGTGGCAACCGCGTATCAAAGTTAGAGCAGTTTAACTTTAAAAAGTTGGACCGCTCTGCAAGGATTTGCTCGCAAATCCTTGCCGCGAAATGCTTGTAGGCGGGCTTTGCCCGCCGTTAAGCAAGCATTTAAAGCGTAAAATGCTCTAAGAGCCGAAGGCAGCGTTTCAAAAGCAAAATACTCTGGAGGGCCTTTACTTTCATCGGGGGGTACCGGGTTTCGCGTCTTCCGGCGGATCGGCCTCCGGAACAGAGACGGAAGCGCGGGGTATCCAGCGGGCGATGGTTTCAAAAAAAAGATTCACGTCAATGGGTTTGGCAATATAAGCGTTCATGCCCAGTTCCAGACAACGTTGCCGTTCTTCTACCATAGCGTGCGCGGTCATGGCAATGACGGGCAGGAGGCGAAAGCGTTCCTGGCTCCGGATGCGTCTGGTGGCTTCGGCGCCGTCCATTTCCGGCATCTGCATATCCATGAGTACCAGAGCGAAGAAGTTATCCGGCCGGCCTTCCAGGTGTTGCAGGGCTTCTTTGCCGTTGTTGGCCAGAGTCACCTCTGCCCCGGCGTCCAGAAGGATCTCTTCGGCAATCTGCTGGTTGATGAGATTGTCTTCCACCACCAGTATGCGGACTCCCGTCAGAAATCCCGCCTTCTCTACCAAGGCGGATGCGTCCTGAGTGGTGGCCGGCTGCGTTGCCGGCTCCGTGTCCGGGGGCACGCCGTCGCGTGGCTGTTCAGGCAGAGAGGCCAGAGCCTCGGCCAGGGCGGCCTGCAGAAGGCTTCTGCTGACGGGCTTGTACAGGATGGCGGCCGCTCCGGCCTGCTCGGCGCTGGAGGCGATGTCGCCGCAGCCGTAGGAAACCGCGAAGATGACGCGGGGTGGCTGGGCAAGCCCCAGAGACCGGAGAATGGTTTTCGTGGCCTCCACCCCGTCCATGCCCGGCAGGCGCCAGTCCAGAATAACCAGGTGGTAGGGATCGCCGTTTCTTTGAGCCTGGAGGAGCAGGGCGAAAGCCTCTTCGGCCGAGGCCGAGGCTTCAGCTCTGAAGCGGAGGCGGGCGAGCATATCCCGCAGCAGAGAGAGGGCCGCGGGGTTGTCTTCCACAATCAGAATGCGTTCCGGCTTCTGCCCATTTTCCCCAGGCGCCTCCCCGGAGTCCGGCGCCGCCGGGGGCAGGCCGAAACAGGCGGTGAAGGTGAAGGTGGCGCCCCGGCCGGGTATGCTGCTCACGGCTATGGCGCCCCGCATCAGTTCCAGCAGGCGCTTGGTGATGGTCAGGCCCAGGCCGGTGCCGCCGAATTTGCGCGTGGTGGAGCCGTCAGCCTGGGTAAAGGCCTCAAAGAGCCTATCCTGCTGTTCATCGTCTATGCCTATGCCTGTATCGGAGACGGAAAACCGCAGACAGATCCGGCCCGGTCCCGGCGCCTCGGGCAATTGCGGATCGGTTCCGGGGACAGAGGAGGGCAGAGGGCTGCCGTCATCAGGCGCGCAGGCGATGACGATTTCTCCCTGGGGGGTAAATTTGGCGGCGTTGGAACCGATGTTGGTCAGCACCTGAGTAAGGCGCATGGGGTCGCCCACCAGGGTGGCCGGCACTCTGTCGTCAACGCGAAAGAGGATTTCCAGATCCCGGTCCGCGGCCTTCTGCCCCACAACCATGCCTACGCTGTCCAGAACATCCTCCAGAAAAAAGGGGAGGTGCTCAATGGCCAGCTCCCCGGCCTCAATTTTGGAAAAATCCAGTATGTCGTTGATGATCCCCTGCAGAGCGTTGGCGGCTGTATAAATCTTGCTCACATAGCTGTGCTGTCTTTCCGTCAGCGGGGATTTCAGCGCCAGGTAGGCCAGCCCGATGATGGCGTTCATGGGAGTGCGGATCTCGTGGCTCATGCTGGCGAGAAATTCGCCCTTGGTTCTGTTGTCCGCGTCCGAAGCGTTTTTGGCCTGCAGCAGTTCCCGCTCGCGGAGTCTCAGCGAGGCTGCCATCTCGCCGAAGGTCACGGCCAGTTGCGCCATCTCGCCCACGAATCCGGGGCGGGTGGCTGGTGCTCCGGCGTCGCCAGGAGGACAGGACCTCGCTCCGTAAAGATCCGAACGCTCCTTCCCTTTTCCGGTTCCGGATTCCTGTTCTTGTTCTGATGAGGATACAGCGGGGCGGGCGGAAAGATCCCCCAGCCGGAGGCTGCGGGCCGTTTGCAGCAGCGCGTCCACCGGGGCGGCGACAAAGCGTCTGCCCAGCACCAGAACGACCCCCAGGGCCAGACAGGCTGCCAGGCACAACAGGAGCAGTTCCCTTTGGAAGCGGGCGTCTGTTCTGGCGTAAGCTGCCGCGCTGGAGATGGAGAAGGTGACTGTCATCAGGGGGGAACCCGTGTGGACGGAGGAAACCGTCTGGTAGGCGAAGAAGCGTTCATCGCCATCCTCCAGAGGCAGGGAGAATTCCCCCTCCTGAAGACCGCTGTCCCTGATGCGCGCCCAGGCCGCCTCCACGGCGCCCGGAGCCCCGTCATCCGGGTGGACGAAAATGGCGCGTCCGGCGGGATCGTAAAAAAGGATGAAGTCTCCGGCTTCCAGAATGTCTTCCAAAAGGGTGTTCAGGGAAGGCTGCAGCCGGATGCCGGCGTCAATGACGCCGACAAATTCCGACTTGTTATAGAAAACGGGGGCGGCAAAGGCCAGAACAGGCTCGCCCCGCCAGGTCCGGACGCCGCCGAAGGCGAAGCGGCGTTCCCGTCTGGCCAGGTCGCTGGCCGGGAGATCGGCATAGGTCAGCTTTCTTTCCGGCAGGCCGGAGGCCACCTGCGCTCCGCCGGCATCCAAAAAAATAAGGTTGCTGAACAGAGGGGAGCGATCCAGCAGGGTCAGGAACAGCGCGTCGATCTCCCTGGAGGATTTTTCCCTGACTTCTCCGAACCGGGAAAGAGACAGAAGCAGGCTGTGGGCGTCGGCCTCCATCTGGCCGCACTGGGCGGACAGGTCAGCCACCGTGTCCCTGGCTTTTTGCAGGGAATTTTCCACATTGGTGCGGCGTGCGTCCAGACCGGAATATACGATTATGCCGAAGGCCGGGATCAGGGGCAGGAGAACGACAAGGAATAGGGCTCCGCGCACGGCCCTGAACAGACGAGTCATCAGCATTGTCCGCCTCCCGGAATGTCCGCCTCCGGAGAGGAGGATTCAGGCTTCTCCCGGCGGAGGCAGCGGCTGTCCAGAAGGACCAGCAGGGCGTCCGCCAGCAGGGAGGGGTTGGCCGGCTTGGGCAGGAGGGCGTCCAGCCCGGCCTCGTACAGGGCATCCGGTGATTGTTCCAGAGGATGGGATGCGGACAGAACGCACAGGGGCGGCCAGGCCAGCCCGGACTCCCTCTTGATTCGTCTGATAAAATCCGCGCAGGGGAATGGTTCCGGTGAAGGATGCAGCAGCAGAAAGGCGAAGGGCTCGCCTCGCCGGTCCGCTGCCAGCAGAATATCCGGAATTTCCCGGGAGAGGCGGATGCCCTGGGGGGCAAGATTCATTTCCGACAGCGCCCGCAGAGCGGCGGCCAGATCCTCGGGATTCGCGTCCTGAACCAGGATGCGCTCGCCGGAGAAAGGCCGGATCCTAAGCTCGCCTCCAGTGCCGTAAAAGCGGGCTATGCCGGAAAAGACGACCGCCGGCCCCTCCACGTTGGCGACAGTGGCCATGCCGCCGAAGAACTGCATGATTCTGCGGCACAGGGTAAGCCTGAGGCTGTTTCCGGTGATGGCCCGCGTCTCCGGTTGTTCTGTTCCTGTCAGATATTGCCGGAAAACGGCCAGTTCTTCCTGGGACAGGGAGGCGCCGGGAAGAGTGAAGGAAAAGCGCAGGGTCACTGGCGGTGGGGAGAGAGCGGAGCATTCAAATTCCAGAATTCCTACGGCGCAGTGGTTGATGGCCTCCTGGGCCAGAAGATCCAGTGCCTGGGTCAGACGCAGGGAATCACCCCGAAGCTGCCGGGGAAGACCGCGATCCAGGCGGCTCTTAAGGCGAATCCGTCTGCTCCCGGCCTTTACCTCCAGATCGGCCAGAAAATCCTCCAGCAGGCGATCCAAGGGAAAATCAATATGTTCCAGGGTCAGCTTGCCGGCCTCAATTTTGGAAAAATCAAGAATATCATTGATAATCCGCAAAAGAAGGTTGGCTGAATCCTGAATTTTGACCAGATAGTCGCGTTGCTGGGGGGTAAGTTCCGTTTTCAGGGTCAGGTAGCTCATGCCGATGATGGCGTTCATGGGCGTGCGGATTTCGTGGCTCATGTTGGCCAGGAATTCACTTTTGGCCTTGCTGCTGGCGGAGGCGGCGGCGCTGGCCTCAGCCAGTTCGTTGTCTCTTTTTTCCAGGGTCTCGGCCATGGCGTCAAATTCTTCGCCCAAGGCGGCGAATTCTCCGTACAGAGGCGCATCGGAAGTGACCCTGGCGCTCAGGTTGCCCTGGCGCAGGGATCTGGCGGCTGCCAGCAGGGCCTTGATGGAACGGGAGAAACCTATATCAGTAAGGTAGGAGCCTGCAGAGAAGGCCAGGACGGCGGCCAGGGCCAGCAGGATAAGATCCCGCGTCAAAAGGGCGGAGGCTCCCGCATAGGCCGCGTCATAAGGGGTGTTGAGTACGATGTGCATGTATGGGGGTTGGGCCGGGGATAGCCGGATTCCGCGAAAGACCGTCAGGGATTCCTGTCCGGCGGCGTTGAGAGAGGAGAAGGCACCCGCTCTCTCCGGGGATCTGCGGATTTTTTCCCACAGTTCCCGCTGCGCCTTATCTCCCGGCCGGAGGGGCGCCAGGGGCGAAGACGCGGACAGCACAGTGCCCGCGCCGTCCAGCAGATAGCCGCTGGTTCCCGGCGCCAGACTGGCTCCGTCAAAGAAGCGGGCGAAAAATTCCAGCGACCGCTCCAGGAAGAAGGCGCCCAGGGGAGTGCCCCGTCTGTCCGTCAGGGGCTGAATATACAGGATGGCGGTCTTTCCGCCGCTGGAAGGGTCCCGGAAGGGCTCGACGCTGAAGCTGCGGCGGGGAGGGGCTGGATTTTCCTGGAGGAGGGCGGGGAGATGGGAACTGCTGGAAGCCAGGCTCTGCCCTTTGTTGTCCAGCAGGAAAATCGCGGGAGGGGAGGGGTCGGCTATGCTTACGTCCAGCAGCAGACGGGAGAGCGCTTCCTTGTCCAGGGAGCGCGCCTCGGGCGTCTGGCAGAGGCTCAACAGCAGGTTGTATGCCTGTTCCGTCATAATGTGCAGGCGGGTGATCAGATGTCGGGCTGTTATCCGGTTGCGCTCCAGGATTTCCCCGGAGGCGTCGCTGTATCGGGCGATGCCGGAAACCAGGATGATGCCCAGAGAAGGCAGCGCCGCCAGGAGAAGCACCAGCATCACTGTGCGTCGCAAAGAAGCGGTGAAGAGTCGTATGACGGGCATGGCCGTAGCCTTGGCGGAAAGACCGGCTGCGCGCCGGAGGAAGGGGGGATCCCCTCGCCGGTGCCGGAGAAAACGGCCCTCCCCGGACGCGTTCTGACAGACGGGCGCGGTTTTTTCTTTTATTGTATACCAGGACAGGGATGCGTTGGCAATCCTCCGTTCTTTTCCTCCGGCTCCCTCCAGCTGAAGTCCACCTTTATCTTATACTGGCGGGCGGCCGGCAGGGACAGGATGGAGATGCCGGTTTCCTCTTCCATGTTGTGCAGAAGGGCTGCCAGATTCTCTTCCGTGGGGGCGATGAGCGTGAACCAGACATTGTAGTCGTGGTCGCGCAGGTAATTGTGAGTGACGCCGGGATGGAGATTGATCCTGGTCGTGAAGTCTTCCAGTCGTTCCTCCGGCACCTTGGCCGCGCACAGGGTACTGCGCCAGCCGAGGCGGGCGGAGTCGAAGTTGGCTCCGATACGCCGGATGATGCCGCGCCGCTTAAGGTCGCGGACCCGTTGCAGGGCTTCCTCTTCCCCAATGTCCACGGCTGCCCCTATGAGGGCGTAGGGCCGCCTGGCCAGGGGGAAGCCGGATTGGATCAGGTCCAGAATGCGTCTGTCCGTCTCGTCCGGCAAATACTCATCCGCCCTATGTTCGCTCTCTTTCTCTCCGGCCTTCTCCGCCAGCGGGGCGCGGCGACCGGATTCCCCCTTTTTTTCGCGGGGAAGATAGCTGCACAGGGGCTCCTCGGCCATGCAGTCCCCGGACATGCTCCAGGCTCTGGCCCGGCAACCTCCGCACACCCGGTGGTATTCGCAGAAGCCGCACTTGCCCTGGTAGGCGGCGGGGGTGCGGAAGCGGACAAAGGGACCGGCCGAGGCCCAGATTTCCGGAAAGGGCGTTCCGCGTACATTGCCGCAGTCCAATTCCAGATAGCCGCAGGGTTGTACCTGTCCGGTATGGCTGATGAAGCAGAAGCCGGTGCCCCCCAGGCATCCGCGGGTCAGGGCGTCCATACCGAAAGTGTCCGGGGATACTTCCAGGCCCTCGGCGCGGGCGCGCTGGCGCAGGATTCGGTAAAACTGGGGGGCGCAGGTGGCCTTCAGCTGCAGGGAGGAACTCTTGCGCAGGTCATACAGCCAGTTGAGAGTCTGTTCGTACTGTACGGCGGGGATGATTTCTTCCGCCAGACCTGAAGCCCTGCCCATGGGCACCAGCAGAAAAATGTGCCAGGCGGCGGCTCCCAGAGTTTCAGCCAGGGTGAAAATCTGCGGCAGACTGTCCAGGTTGCTCCGGGCTACGGTGGTGTTGATCTGGAATTCAATGCCCGCCTCTTTGAGCAGGGCGATGCCCTCCAGAGCGGCGGCGAAAGCTCCGGGCACGCCCCGGAAGAGATCGTGGGCGGCCGCGCTCGCCCCGTCCAGGGAAACGGAACAGCGGGCGATGCCTGTTTCCCGCATTAGGCGGGCCGTTCGCGCGGTTATCAGGGTGCCGTTGGGGGCCATGACGCAACGCAGACCCCTGTCCCGCGCATGGGCGGCCAGATCAAAGATGTCCGGGCGCAGCAGAGGCTCTCCTCCGGTCAGGATTACAATGGGATTGCCGGTCCGGGGAAAGGAGTCGATCAGTTCCTTGGCCTCCGGAGTGGACAATTCCCCTTCATAGGGATGGGGGTGGGCCTCTGCCCGGCAGTGTTTGCAGGCCAGGTTGCAGGAGCGGGTCACTTCCCAGGCGATGAGCCGCAGGGGCGGCGTCCCCGGCGGCCGTCCGGGAGAGAGGGGGGAGCCGTTCATGGCAGCAGCCGGTTTTGAAGGATATGGGCCGTGAAGTAAGATAAAATCAGATCCGCTCCGGCCCGTTTGATGCTCAGGAGGGATTCCAGCATGACGGCGGTTTCGTCTATCCAGCCCTGCATTCCCGCGGCCTTGATCATGGAATATTCTCCGCTGACCTGATAGGCGGCCAGCGGCAAATCGCTTCTGTCGCGCAGGGCGCGCAGGACATCCAAATAAGGGCCGGCCGGTTTGACCATCAGGATGTCTGCTCCTTCCGCCGTGTCGGCGGCCGCTTCGCGCAGGGCTTCGCGCGCGTTGCCGGGGTCCATCTGGTAGCTTTTGCGGTCGCCGAAGCGGGGGGCGGAGTCCGCCGCCTCACGGAAGGGCCCGTAGTAGGCCGAGGCGTATTTGGCCGCATAGGACAGGACGGGCAGCTGGGCAAAGCCGTTATCATCCAGAATGCGTCTGATGGCGGCCACCCGGCCGTCCATCATGTCGGAGGGGGCGACCATGTCCGCCCCGGCCTGGGCGTGGGACAGGGCCGTGCGGGCCAGAAGGGGCAGGGTGGCGTCGTTCTGAACCATTCCCTCCGGCGTGACCAGGCCGCAGTGTCCGTGGGCGGTATAGGCGCACAGGCAGACATCCGTGATCACCACGAGGCGGGGAAAGGCGCTTTTCAGGCGCCGCACCGCCGTCTGCACCACCCCGTTTTCCGCATAGGCCGCTGTGCCCCGCTCGTCCTTTTTCACAGGCAGACCGAAGATCATGCAGCTCCGGAGCCCGGCTTCAACCGCGGCGCCGATTTCCTCCTGGAGGCTTTCCAGGGACAACTGGCATTGTCCCGGCATGGCTCCGATGGGGGCGCGGAATTTGCTCTGCCCTCCCTCCAGAACAAAATAGGGCATAATTAGATCCTCGGCCCGCAAGACGGTCTCCCGCAGCATGGCCCTGAGGCCTGCGGCGCGCCGCAGGCGTCTGCCCCGATAAAATGTTCCGCCCATTGCCTTTCTCCTTCGTGAAATTATTCTGGCGGCATCAGATGCCGATTTCCTCATCCGTCAGATAACAGGCCGGATCGTCGGCCCAGATGTCGTCGTGGCAGGCTTCGGCCCTGGCGCGGAAATTGCCGCCGCAGATATCCAGAAAACGGCAACGGGCGCAACGTCCGCGCAGGTGCGGCCTTTTGTCCTTGAGCAGGCTCAGGAGGAGAATTCCGGGGTCGTCCCAGATGGCGGAAAAGGGACGCCGGCGGATATTGCCGAAGGTATGGTTGCGCCAGAATTGGTCGGCATGCACCTGGCCGTCCCAGGAGATGCAGCCGATGCCCCGGCCGGAACTGTTGCCTTCGTTGAACCGGAGGAGCTGCAGGACATCCCCGGCTCTCTCCGGATCCTCGCGCAGCAGGCGCAGCCAGATATACGGGCCGTCGGCGTGGTTGTCCACCGTGAGCACCTCCTTGGGCTGGCCCTGGTCGAAGAGGGCGCGGGTTCTGTCCATCAGGTCGTCCAGCAGGGCGCGGGTTTCGGCGTGGCTCAGATCTTCGCGCATCAGATCGGAACCGCGGCCGGAGTACACGAGGTGGTAGAAACAGATGCGCGGGATGCGGAGGTCAAGCAGCAGGGCGAATAGGGTGGGCACCTCTGAGACGTTGCGCCTGTTGACGGTGAAGCGCAGCCCCACCTTCAGCCCCTCTGCCTGGCAGTTTTCAATGCCCCGCAGCGCCCTGTCAAAGGCCCCGTCCACGCCCCGGAAACGGTCGTGTACCTCCCGGCCTCCATCCAAGGAAATGCCCACATAGGACAGGCCGACGGTCTTGAGTTCGCGGGCTTTTTCCCGGCTGAGAAGGGTTCCGTTGGTGGAAATTACGGTCCGCAGACCCTTGCCGGCTGCGTAGGCCGCCAAGTGGGGAAGATCCCGGCGCACCAGGGGTTCGCCTCCGGAAAAAAGAAGAACGGGAACGCCATAGGCGGCAAGGTCGTCAATGAGAGCCTCTCCCTGTTCGGTGGAAAGGGGATCCGTTCCGTCCTCTCCCAGAGCCCGGGCATAGCAGTGGATACATTTCAGGTTGCAGCGGCGGGTCATGTTCCAGACCACCACAGGTTTTTTGTCTGCGGAGAATTGGAGCAGATGGGCGGGAAGATCCCCGGATTTGCGGCCGTAGCGCAGGGCGTCGGAGGATTCCGCCTGTCCGCAGTAAAGTTTGGATATGCCGATCATGGAGTTTCCCGGAAAATTATAATTTTAGAGCGATTTAAAAATTACAACGCTCTGGCGCATTATAGGCCTGAGCTTGCCGCCGGCAGCGGAGGGGATCCGCCCGGCGACTAGACCAATTTCGCTTTGAGATGGTTGCTTAACGGCGAGCAAAGCCCGCCTGCAACCATCTCGCGGCAAGGATTCGCAGGCAAATCCTTGCGGAGCAGTCCAACTTTTTCAAAGTTGAACTGCTCTAGATCGCGGCAAGGAGCAATTCAGGGCGCCCTGCCGGTGAACATGCCCATATAGGCCGCGTAATAGCGTCCCAGAGGAGAGTCCGGGGGCAGGGACAGCGCTCCAAGGCGCGGAGGCCGGGGAGGGGGGGAGGGCGCAGGGGGGATTTCCCCGTTTTTCCGGTCCAGAGGGCGGTGCCCCTGCAGCAAGCTGGCCCGGATTTTGACGAAAAAGGGACTGCCCATGAAGGAATTGACTAGTTCCAGAATCTCCGGGCTCAGCAGGGTAATTTCCTGCAGGGCCATGCTGTCCCCGGCCCCCAGGATCAGGACGCCGTCCGCATGTCCGAGAGGGGATGCCAGAGACGCCAGAGGACCGAGAACCAGATCCCAGTGATTCCACAGGGCGCAGAGGCGGCGGCTCTCCCTTCCCCCCAGTCGGCCCAGAAGGCCTTCCGCGGCCTCCCAGGCCTGGAGTGTTCGTTTTTCCCGCCGGCCGGACTTCCTGCTCATGGGCGTGAAGGAGGGTTATTTTAACAGGTTCGAGAGGGGCTTGAAGGCCGGAGAGGAGGCGCTGCCCAGAAGCTCAAAGAGAATCTGCTCATAGGTGACCGGCAGCGCCCCTTCCGCAGCAGCTCGCTTGATGCCGTATTTTTTGTCGGATGCCCGGCGCGAGCCGGTGCAGTCTGCGACGAAAA
>JAISMK010000031.1 GCA_031276785.1 Desulfovibrio sp.
AAGCCTCGGGCGCTTTCCCGTTCCGTCAGGCGGCAGCCCCCGGCCGGAGAGGGGATTTCCGCAATGCCGAACTCCCCGGCCAGGGCCATCTGGTTCTTCCTTCCCCGGCCGGAAAAACCGAGCAAGGCGGAACGATTGATAAATCCTGAAATTTCAGCCGGGGTAGGTTCCAGGCGCAAGGCGCACAGAGGGCGCAGGAGCAAATCCCGTACTCCGGCCTCGCGCCGGATGAGATTCAGGCTGTCGCGGCGTTGCGACATGGGCCGCTGGCCCAGAACCTCGCCGGTAATGATGGCTTTGGCGCCGAACATCTCCATCATTTCCCGCGCCCTGCGCAGGAGCAGGATCTTGCAATCCACGCAAGGGTTGAGCACCTTGCCGAAACCGTGTTGCGGCCGGCGTACCAGCAAGTCCACAAACTCCCGGCCGACATCCACTGGCAGAACCGTCAGGCCATAGGCATCCCTCCATGAGTCCACCAGATGCGGCTTGCCGAAAAAGGGCGTGACGAAGTGCAGGCAGAGCACCTTTTTGCCCTGAGCCTGAATGAGCCGGGAAGCCAGCAGGCTGTCCAGACCTCCAGAGAACAGGGATACAACATCATAGCGTTCTTCCGGAAGCATGGCTCCCCCAGGGCTTCGCCTCTTGCGCCCGGCCGGGGTTCGCATCCCGGGCCGGGATTCCGCGGCGGAAATTGCTTATTACCAGGATTGTCTTTAGACCAATTTCTCTTTGAAATGGTTGCTTAACGGCGGGCAAAGCTCGCCTGCAAACATTTCGCGGCAAGGATTCGTAGGCAAATCCTTGCAGAGCAGTTCAACTTTTTCAAAGTTGAACTGCTCTAGTATTTTGCTTTTGAAACTCTCCGTTCGGCGCTTACGGCGAAACGCGGTTTCGCCTGCTCCTCATGGGCGGGCGGCGGTGCATCCGCCCCGCCGCCAGGACAATTTCAAAGTGAAACTGCTCTATGGTTCCACGGCGTTGAAGGCCTGTTCCAGATCGGCGAGGAGGTCGCGGATATGTTCAGTGCCCACGGACAGCCTGATGGTATTAGGGCGTATACCCTGATCCAGAAGCGTTTCCGGGCTCAACTGGGAATGGGTGGTACTGGCCGGGTGAATGACCAGAGATTAGACATCGGCCACGTTGGCCAGCAGGGAAAAGATTTGGAGCCTGTCGATGAAGGTCCGGGCCTCCTTCTCTCCTCCCCTAATCTCAAAGGTGAAGATGGAGCCCGCTCCCTGAGGGAAATACCTGCCATATAGGGCGTGGCTGGGATCGTCAGGCAGGGAGGGATGGTGGACCTTGAGCACCTTGGGGTGCCCGGCCAGATAGTCCACGATCTTCAAGGCGTTGGCCACATGGCGCTCCACCCGCAGGGAGAGGGTTTCAATGCCCTGGAGTAGAAGGAAGGCATGGAAGGGGGAAATGGCGGCCCCTGTATCGCGCAGGAGGATGGCGCGGATCTTGACCACAAAGGCGGCGGCGCCCACGGCCTTGGTAAAGGAAAGACCGTGGTAGCTGGGGTTCGGCTCGGTGATGGCCGGAAACTTGCCGCTTGCCTCCCAGTCGAATTTGCCGCTGTCCACTATGATGCCGCCCAGAGTGGTGCCGTGTCCGCCCAGAAACTTGGTGGCGGAGTGGACAATGATGTCCGCGCCGTAGTCAATGGCGCGCAGCAGGTTGGGCGGAGTGAAGGTGGCGTCCGCCACCAGGGGAATCTTGTGGCTGTGGGCCAGCCCAGCCACGGCCTCAATATCAATGATGTTGGAATTGGGGTTACCGAGGGTTTCCAGAAAGAGTGCTTTGGTGTTCGGCCGGATCGCCCTGGCGAAAGAATCCTTCTCCTCCGGGTCCACGAAGGTGGTGGTGATGCCGTACAGGGGCAGAGTATGGGCCAGAAGGTTGTAAGTTCCACCGTAAATGGTCTTGGCCGAGACAAGGTGATCCCCCGCCCGGGCCAGGTTCAGAAAGGTATAGGTGACGGCCGCCGCGCCGGAGGCCAGGGCCAGCGCCGCCACACCGCCTTCCAGAGCCGCCACGCGCCGTTCCAGGACATCCTGAGTGGAGTTGGTCAGGCGCCCGTAGATGTTGCCGAGATCGCGCAAGGCAAAACGGTCCGCGGCGTGCTGGCAGTCCCGGAAAACATAGGAAGTCGTCTGATAGATGGGAACAGCGCGGGCGTCCGAGGCCGGATCGGGCAGCTCCTGCCCGATATGCAGTTGTTTGGTCTCAAAGGCCCAGGAATCCGTATTCGTTGCCTTAGCCATGACATTTTCCTCCGCTGGAGATTAGAGGGGAATGAAATTGCTACAATTCATATCAATACTATCGATAAAGTAATAAAATAAATTTTTTGTCTCTGTCAAGCCTGTTCAGAATAAAAGCCGCTCCCCGCTCCATTCTTCGGATGCGGCTACGGTGAAAATGTGATTTTGCCTTACATATTGAAATTATTTATATTTCTGCGCGACATCCTGTCGCTAATTCCAATTACACAGGTTAAAAATTAACGCAGTTTTAAGCTGTACTTGGAATTTCAGTCACAATTCTTTACTTTTTGCTCCGGACTGCGTACAGGACGGCAGGGTAAACCGGCTTGGGGCCGGCCCCGGGAACGGCCCGTAAGAGGGCCGCGCAAGGATGCGGAATGTCCAGGGCACTGCGCTCCCGAAGGGAAAGGGTACTGGTCGGCCTTTCCGGCGGGGTGGATTCCGCCGTGGCAGCCGTCCTCCTCCTGGAACAGGGGTATCAAGTCATTGGCGTCACCATGTCCGTCTATGACGGTCCAGCCGCGCCCTCGCGGGGATCCGCCTGCTATGACTGCGGGGAGGCGGAGGACATCGCTGCCGCTTCCGCCCTGGCCGGCCAGTTGGGCATTGCCTTTCATGTCTTCGACTGCGCAGGACCATATAGGGAAACGGTGATAGCCTATTTCCGAAGGACCTACCTGTCCGGGGAGACGCCCAACCCCTGCGTGCGCTGCAATCCTCTGCTGAAATTCGGCCTGCTGCCGGCCCTGGCCAGAGAAAAGGGTCTGGAACACGAGTATTTTGCCACCGGGCACTATGCCCGCACGCGCCTGTCCCGCCGCTTCGGCCGGCATGTCCTGTGCCGGGGACGGGACGAGAGAAAGGATCAGTCCTATTTTCTCTATCGTCTAAGCCGGGAACAACTGGCCCGCGCTCTTTTTCCCCTGGGAGATCTGACCAAGGAAGATGTCCGGGGTCTGGCGGCCAGCAAAGGCCTGCCCATGCGCGATACTCCAGACAGCCAGGATTTTTACGCCGGCGAGTACGCGGAACTCCTGGCCGTGCCGGACAGACCTGGGGACATCGTGGACGAAACGGGCGCGGTTCTGGGCCGCCATGCTGGTTTCTGGCATTTCACGCCCGGCCAGCGCAGGGGCCTGGGCATATCCTCAGCCTTCCCCCTGTATGTACTGCGTGTGGATGCCGCGCGCAACCAGGTGGTGGCTGGACCGTATGCGCGAACTTTGCGCCCGGGCTGTCTGGTGGGGGATCTGTGCCTGCATGTCCCCCCGGAGGAAGTGGAGGGAGAACTGCGCGCCCGGGTACGATCCTCACAGACTCCCGTTCCCGTGACCGTGCGCCACGGCCCGGACCCGGACCTTCTGATGGTGGATTTCGCCGCGCCGCAGCCGGGGATCGCCCCGGGACAATCTCTGGTGCTGTACCAGGGAGATCTGGTGGTGGGGGGCGGGTTGATCCGTGCCGGCAGGGTTGGCCACTGAGTGCCGCCCCTGCCGGGCGTTGCCGCGCATATATGGTGTTGCCTTCAGCATTTCACCGGCCCGCCGGCGCCGTAGCCAGCTGGAGCAGTTTAAGGAACAGGGGTAGGCCCGGCCTCGGCCAAGGAAAGTCCGAATATCCGGCCAAGCGCTTATTCGGCTTGCCCGTGTGACGCTGGACGGGTTCAGGGAAGAGAGAAGCCGCATAGGATGCGGCCGCGCTTGGACGGCAGTCTGGACCAGGGAGCGAAACCTCGCCGAAAGGCAAAAAAAGGCTCCCCGTAAAGAGAGCCTTTTTTGGTTGCTGCGGCTACGGACGCTTGTCCTTGCTCAATCCGGCCCACAGGCCGACGCCCGCAATGATAACCCCGGCAACGATGAATGCGGTCCATGCGCTCATTTTCTCGCCTCCCATACGATAAATGCGTAGCTTGCGCCCAGAAAAGCCAAGCCAGCCAAAATACCGAACACTTTGTCCTTAAAAAGTCCAACCGCCATAGCTGCGATTGCCAGTTTTTCCAGGGCGTCCGCCGTACGCTTCAAAATCGCCTTTTTCATGCGCCTTCCATTCAGAGATAACCCCCTGAATCCGTAATAAGTTGTGTTTATAGCTCTGCTGATAGCCCAAAATGGCCTTTGACGCACTGAAAATCACCTGGGAACTACCTGTTTATGGCCAATCCATCGCTCTTTGTACCTCATTCCGGCAAAACTATGGCCTTTTCATCGGTTATTGCAAA
>JAISMK010000067.1 GCA_031276785.1 Desulfovibrio sp.
AACAGACGAGAAGCGCGAGTCGTTATAGAACAGTGGCGCCGCGAGTACAATACGGAACGTCCGCATTCCAGCCTTGAGGATGTACCGCCAGTTACGTTTGCCCGGAAGTCGCAGAGTCAGATAACGGCGTGTCACGGGCCTTGCACGCCGGACACTTTTTTGTGTGTCCAAGGCAAGGCCCGCGCCACGCCCCGGCTGTACCCTGTAACCAGGAGCTGATCCAAAACTAAATTGGACCGAAAAAACCGGGCACGTCATGAGTATGGCCTCCGAATTTGACAGACCACATCAATGCCTTACTGTTTCCGGTGACGGACAAAATTCACCACTTCGTCCAGAATGTCGCGTTCCCTTCCGGCGGGGAACAGGGCCAGGGCGGCCCGGGCGTTTTCCAGGTGCCTGTCGGCCAGGGACCGGGTTTTGTGGGCGAAACCTCCGGCAAATATGGCCGCGGCCGTTGCCTCCAGTTCTTCGTTTTTTAAGGCGTTGGCCTGAAAACTGGTCTTGAAGGCCGTGCGCTCGCTCTCCGACAGGCTACGCAGGTAGAGGAGCAGGGGCGGCGTGATTTTGCCCTCGCGCAGGTCGCCGCCGCAAGGTTTGCCCGTGACGGATGGCGGGGAAAAATCCAAAGCGTCGTCCACCATTTGGAAGGCGATGCCAAGATGCAGGCCGAAGTCGCCGGCGGCGGCCACAGCCGCGTCGCCGCCGCCGGCGCGCAAGGCTCCCAGCTCGCAACTGGCCCGGAGCACCCAGGCGGTCTTGTCGGTAATAATCCGCAGATAATCTTCGTGGGATAGATCAGGATTGCGCAGGTTGGCCCCTTCGTCTATTTCTCCCTCGGCCGTATGCATGACCGCTTCGGCAAAGCAGGCCGTCAGCCTGGGATCCCGCAGGGAGGATACCCGCAGCAGGGCTTTGCCTAACATGGCGTCGCCGGCCAGGATGACGGAGGAGACGCCGAACAGGGTGTGAGCGGCGGGCCGTCCTCGGCGCAGAGGGGCGTTGTCCAGGATATCGTCATGCAGCAGGGATGCCGCGTGGAGAATTTCCACCGCCGTCCCCAGAGTATATAGATCCTGATGATGCGGCCCCAGGCTCCGGCCCGTCAGGAGGGTCAGCAAAGGGCGCAGGCGCTTTCCCCCGGAATTCAGGATATGCGCGGCCACGGGCCGGGTCAAGGGAGGAAGGGTCGAAATCTGCTCTTGCAGAAGGGCGGCAAAAACAGGCAGCTCCCGGCGGAAGACGCTTTTCAGATTGTGCATGAGTCTACCATGTTGATCCGAGGCGGGGCCTTATGCGGATTCCAGATAAAAATTGCCTCCTGCAATTTTTATCTGCCGGCTGCGGCGAAAATGTGATTTCGCCTTGCCTCTCGAAATGCTTCGCATTTCGGCGCGACATCCTGTCGCGCATTCCAATTACAGGTCAAAAATTAAAGCATTTTCAACCTGGAATTGGAATTACCCCTCAGGGGGCTAAGGAGAAGGCGGGCTCCGGCCGCAAGGCCGGCCATGGCGCCGGGCAGATCCCATCCCCCGGGGGGGCGGCGGCCCGCTGCATTGGAAATGCAGCGGATCTCTACAAAAGGCAGGGTCTCCCCCTCCCGGCAAAGACAGCCAAGGGCCAAGGGAAAGCCCTCCATGTTTTCCATCAGCCCGCCCGTGCGTTCCCGCAGACGTCCCGCGCGGGCCGGAGTTCCGGGCACCCCGGCCACAGTCACCGCCGGCCCCCGCAGATCCGCCGCCTGCGCGTTCAACTCCATCTGTTTCAAAAACTGTACAGGTTGCAGCGCGATCCTGTCAAATACCGGACGACCTTCATAGACGGCCAGGGGAAGGCCCAATGCCTCGGCAGACACCCCTCCCCGCCCGGAGACTCCGTATTCGGGCCAGATTTCCTCTGTGGCGGCCACAAGGCTGCCCAGGGGCGCTTTGCGCAGGTCATAGCTGCCGGCCAGGCCCAGGTTGAGGATCCCGTCCAGGCGCAGGCCAGTGCCCAGAAGGCGCCCCAGGGCAAGGGCCGCGTTAAGGGGGCCGATGCCGCAGAGGAGGAGATGCAGGGTGGCGGCGCCCAGACGCAGGCTCCGGGGAAGGCTCTCCCCTCCTGCCCAGGGGAGGGCGGCGCGGGCAGGACTCCCCGGAGCCCAGTCCGGCGCCAGAACGCCGGCCAGCACGGCCCGCATTTCCGGAGCTGTGGCTGTGACCAGGGCAAAGGCCTTGCTCATAGCCTCCAGTATAGAAAGCCGGCCTGTTCCGCGTCCTCCCGCCGCCACAGTCCCTTGACGTCCACAACAACGGCTGTTTCCGGACGGGCCAGGCGCTCCGCCAGATCCTCCGGGCGCAGCATCCTGTACTGAGCATGGCTGACGGCCAGGATGGCGGCATCCAGATTGCGCATATCCGACAGCGGGGTCAGTTCCAGGCCGTATTCCCGCCGGGCTTCATCCGGGTCAGCCAGAGGATCATGGATCAGGACGGCAATGCCGTATTCCGCCAGTTCGGAACAGATGTCCACAACCCTGGTGTTGCGCAGATCCGGCACGTTTTCCTTGAAGGTCAGGCCAAAAACGCCCACCCTGGCGTCGTGTACCCGCTGCCCTCTGGAGATGAGCAGCTTGACCGTCTTTTCCGCCACGAATTTGCCCATGGAGTCATTGATGCGGCGGCCTGCCAGAATCACTTCCGGATGATAGCCGGCGGCCTCGGACCTGTAGGTCAGGTAATAAGGGTCCACACCGATGCAGTGGCCGCCCACCAGCCCCGGCCGGAAGGGAAGAAAATTCCACTTGGTGCCGGCGGCCTCCAGCACATCCGCCGTATCCAGGCCCAGGCGGTCAAAGATCAGGGCCAGCTCATTCATCAGGGCGATATTCAGATCCCGTTGCGTGTTTTCGATGACCTTGGCGGCTTCGGCCACCTTGAGGGATGGAGCCCTGTGGATACCGGCCGTAGTCACCTTGCCGTACATGTCGGACAGAAGGTTCAGGGTGGCCGCGTCGCTGGCGGCCACCACCTTGACGATGCGTTCCACTGTATGGACCTTGTCTCCGGGATTGATGCGCTCGGGGGAATAGCCTACGCTGAAATCCAGCCCTAAGGACAGGCCGGATTCGCGTTCCAGCAGGGGCACGCAAACTTCCTCCGTCACGCCCGGATAGACTGTGGATTCGTAAACCACCACCGTCCCCCTGGACATATGCCGCCCCACAGTGATGGACGCCTGTTCCACCGGCCGCAGGTTCGGGAAGTGGTGTTCGTCCACAGGCGTGGGCACGGCTATGATAATGACCAGAGCCCGGGCCAGATCCTCGCCCCGGTTCGTCAGAAAAAGGTCGGCGGCCGCCAGGGCCGGGGTAGGGACCTCTCCAGTGCGGTCATGCCCTTTTTGCAGCTCGGCGATGCGCCCGGCATCAAGGTCGAAGCCGATAACGGAAAAGTGCCCGGCCAGGGCCACCGCCAGGGGCAGGCCCACATAGCCGAGCCCGACGACGCCCACCGGGCCGCGCCGGGCCAGAAGATCGGCAAAAGGCATCATGAATGGCCGTCCCGGGAAGTCTTTGCCGGCCCGCGCTCCGTCCCATCAGGGCAGGAGATGGTGTTCAGGATCACCCGGTAGATCTCCGGAAAAATTTCCGCGAAATTGGCCGGGGAAACACGGCGCAATTCAATGAATTTCACCATAATTTCCTTGGTGGCCTGCAAGGCTTCTCTGGCGTCTTTTTCCATGTGGCCGTCCTTAAAGATCTCTAGGAGTCTGTCGGACAAGCTTTTTGTTCAAGTGTCCG